>PLXK01000055.1 GCA_003151415.1 Bacteroidota bacterium | reverse complement strand
TTATGAACATATGAACACATATTAACAAAAAGAAAAAAAGAAGCAAAAAAAGAAAAAGCTTACATCATCACTACTATCTTTGATTGAAATCCTGTCCTAACAACCGATACCATTATACAGCATATTCAAAGACATGAGTAAAACGGTTTATGTATTAGGAGCGGGATTTTCTAAGGAGGCGAATGCTCCTGCGCAGGAGGAGTTGGTAAAGCACATTTTCGAAATCCATAAGAATGACTGCTACGCTTTTGAGGATGGCAAGGTCGAGAGTTTTCGCAAGTTTCTGATTGAAACAATGTCCATACCTGAAGAACTTCACGACAAAGTACCTCTTGAGGATCTTTTTACACCGTTGGATAGATGTTTATCTGATAATCTTTCATTTAGAAATTTGAATATTGATGAAATCAAGCAGGTAAGAGGGTTAATTTATTACTTGATTGGAAAGACATTGCAGCACCTTCTCCTGAATTCAAAAAAGGAATATATTGACATATTTGCGAGGGATCTTGTTAAAGAAAGTTCTTTCCGGCAGAACCATAAATACAAGAGCCATGATTCCGTAAGTGTTCTTAGCACCAATTGGGATATTTTGCTTGACAACTCGATTAAGCAGGTTATTGACCATGATTTCGCAAATAAGGCGGTTGTTGATTATTGTTGCTACATCAGTTCATATTGGCCAGATGACAAAACGGTAAAACCCGGGCTCGAAATGCTCGGTCTTGGCGGATTCAATGTGAAATTACTAAAACTGCATGGCTCATTAAATTGGTTGCAATGCCCGCAATGCCTGAGACTCTATGTCGATTTTTTTAATAAAATTGCGATTGATCAGTATGTAAACCCAGTGAATTGCAGACATTGTGATAAGCATTTTGGCAAGCAAGATTCCCACAAGCTGGCCTCAAACCTAATAATGCCAACTTTTCTGAAAGATTTTTCGAACCCTCAATATAAAATAGTTTGGCAAAATGCCGGAATCGAATTAGCTGAGGCCGATAAAGTTGTCTTTATTGGTTACTCATTACCGCAAGCAGACTTTGAAATGCGCCAATTGCTTTCAAGAATGATCAGGACTGATGCAAAAATTGAAGTAGTCGATTTTGGCGCTGAAGACAACCAGCGTGTTGTGGACACAAAAAATCGATACAAAGTCTTTTTCGGAACTCGGAAACCAGAGTTTTTCATGCAGGGGGCGAAACGATATATTATGGAACGCTTCTAACGCCAACAGTCCTTTCACCTAATAACAGCCTATAAATGACCAAGATAGTACTGGAAGCAATGATTTCAATAACTATTATTTGTAAGGTTGCAATGTAAAGAGGCGCTTAGAACAGGATTGAAAGGCCTATAATTTGTAATTTTGATAAAATGAAGACAGAGGCGAATATTAATGCTAACATGCTTACCTGGGCAATTACTCGGGCAGGGTACGAATTGCATGAATTTGCCACTATATTCCCCAAGGTGATTGATTGGCTTGAAAAAAGGAAAAAGCCCACAATTAAGCAACTAGAAGATTTTTCCCATAAGGTTCATCTTCCGTTTGGCTACTTGTTCTTAGACACTCCTCCAAAAGAAAAACTACCAATTCCCTTTTTCCGGACAGGAAGTCCTCAAGCAAGTAGCGTCTCCCTAAATGTGTTTGATACCATCCTTTTAATTCAACGTCGCCAAGAATGGCTAGTTGAATTTTTAAATGAAAATGGTTTTGAGATCCTTAATTTCGTGGGTAGGTTTCAAGGGAAGAGTAAATATCAGGATATAGTTGCCGATATTAGAAACACACTTGATCTTAAAAATGATTGGGCAAGCTCCTTTCAGACAATTGAAAAGGCATTAGATCATCTTACTCAAAAAATTGAAGAGGCCGGAATCATTGTCACCTTTAATAGCGTAGTAGAAAACAATAATCGACGTCCTATTAAAGTAGATGAATGTCGGGGATTTGTTTTGGTAGACCCTACAGCGCCATTCATGTTTGTGAATGCCGCGGATGGCAAAGCAGCACAAATGTTTACGATCATACATGAATTAGCGCATATTTGGACTGGCCAAAGTGCTGGTTTTGATTTCCGTCAATTACAACCTGCCAGTGATCCAATTGAGCAATTATGTGATAAAGTCGCAGCAGAATTTTTGGTTCCTGAAAATTCTTTTAATGCAGTTTGGCTGGAACGCCCTGATTTGATGCATTTGGCTAAGCATTTTAAAGTAAGCTATATAGTTATAGCAAGAAGAGCTCTGGATTTGGGTAAAATCACTAAAACCGATTTTTTTAAACTATATAATGCTTATATAGAACAGCTAAAGGATAAAAAAGAAAAGCAGGCCGGAGGAGGAGATTTTTACGCAACACAAAAGAAAAGGCTAAGCTTGCGCTTTACCGCTCATATTAATCAAGCGTTGAAAGAGAATAAGCTTCTATACAGAGATGCTTACAAAATGACAGGGCTGAAAGGAGATACTTTCCAAAACTTTGTCAATAAGCACCTTTAGTAATTTATGGGCCCATTTGTCGTTGACAGTAACTTCTTCATTCAGGCACACAGGGTTAATTATCCTTTGGATGTTGCGGCAAGTTTTTGGATAAAAATTCGGGAATTGGCCGAAAAGGGAACTATTTTTAGTATTGATAAAGTCCAAAACGAGCTGTATAAAAACAAAGATGCTTTGACAGAATGGTGCGAGGCTAATTTGCCAGATACTTTTTTCAAAGACAGCACTGAGGTATTAGCAGAATATGGCCAAATCACCAAATGGGCTCTTTCCCGGAGTGATCTATATCTTCAAAAGGCACTCAATGAATTTTTAGATGCTGATGAAGCAGATGCCTGGCTTGTTTCATATGCACTTTCTCACAAAATAGTACTTGTTACCCAAGAAGTGAGCGCGCCAATGAGTAAAGCAAAGATTAAGATTCCGGATGTTTGCATTCAGTTCGGCGTTAAATATATAAACACAATTGAAATGCTCAGACAGCTTGGGGAACGGTTTTGATTCTATTTGGCAGGATAAAATAACGATACAGATTAAAAGACGCACGATTAATTGTTATTACTGAGATCGCATATAAATGGCAAAAAGCACAATCAGAGTTTATAAGAGCGGAGGGGTATGGGTTGCCCAAAAGGATGGCACAAAAAAAGCCTCGGCGATTAGAAATACTCAAAAAGAAGCGTATTTAGCTGCAAAAAATATTGCCTTAAATCAAGGGTTAACAATTACTGTATATAGTCCAACAGGTGGGATCCAAAAGGTCATTAACCCCAAAGACAAATCCGATGAAGGCAATTGCTTTATCACCACTGCGTGTGTTAAATATTATGGACTTGAAGACAACTGCTACGAATTAGCGACTCTCAGATATTTTCGCGACAGCTATCTTTTGACTGATCCTGAAAATAGATCATTAGTTAAGCAATACTATTCTATTGCCCCTAAGATCGTTCAGCAGCTTGAGAGAGACATAAACAAGAAGAAGCTCTTTGAGGAAATTTATCTGCAAATAAAACAAGCCTGCAGAGCGATAGAAAAAGGAAAATTTGAAATGGCCAAGGCTATTTATATGAGTACAATCATTAATTTGTTTCAACATTACGAGATCGCTAAATGGCAATAAGTGCAAACACTCTTTTCCATTTCACCGGCAAAGATAAATTGAAACAAATTCTTCAGAATGAATTCCATCCGAGTTACAGCCTGGAAGACTTAAGCAACGCAACTCCTCCTGTTAGCATATATAAACATGCTTACATTCCTATGGTATGTTTTTGTGACTTGGTTTTTACGCAAATAAAAAAGCACATAGATTTCTACGGCGATTATGGTATCGGCCTGAGAAAAAAGGGGTGGGGTATTGAGCGCGGGATAAGCCCCATTTATTATGTCCCAGAAGCTTCTATATCAGCCCTTCATATACAGTCCATTGCAATTGAGATTGGTAAAAAATTAAAAAACAAAGCGGAGAAAGCTGCTATTCGTAAGCAGCTTCAGGATTTTTACAAATACGTCAAACCGTACGAGGGAACCGCATACAATAGAAAAAGAAAGAGGGAGCAGCATCAGGTCTTTTATGACGAACGAGAATGGAGATACGTGCCATCTGACTTTTCTGTAATTAGTAAAAAACGAGCAAAACTCAACGAAGTTTCTGAAGCAAATGAGCAAATGAAGAGCCGGGAATGTAGGCTAGGCTTTTTAGCAAAAGATATAAAATATATAGTGGTTAAGCATGAAAAGGAAATTCCAGAATTTGTTGATTTTATCGAAAATGATTTGAAGGAGCGATTTCCGAACGAAAAAGATCGGAAAATATTGCTCTCTAAATTGATTGGTGTTAATCAAATTGAGGATGATATGTAATGTATCTCAACCTAACCTAGAATCTTCTATATTTGATTATGCCATATACAGACTTTTATCTTTTTGAAGACCCTGCTGAGCCACAGCTGAAGATTTGGCGATACATGGACTTTGAAAAATTCATTTCACTTTTAGAGCGGAAAGAAGTGTTTTTTTGCAGGGCAGATCGTTTTTCAGATCCCTATGAAGGGTCATATCCCCGTAAGGAAATAGAGGCCAGAGCTTCAAATTATAAACGAGAAAGGGGTTTTTTTGGACAAACTCCTTCGGTTGAAGAAACTACAAAACATCTAAAAGATCGAGAAGCATTTAATGAACAGTTTCGGTCACTAAACGTAATAAACTGCTGGCATTATAACAGAACTGAATCCGATGCAATGTGGCAGCTTTACCTGAAGTCATCTGATGGTGTCGCTGTACAATCTACATTCACAAAATTAAAAAATTCATTCTCTGGTTACGACAAACCCGTTTACGCTGGTAAAGTCAGATATCTTAATTATGATACGGATATCTTTTATAGCAAGAAAGATTTCCCACACTACCAAACCAATACATTCATACCATTAATTCATAAAAGAAATGCTTTTATACATGAACAGGAGTATCGGGTGATGACTGAAGTAGATCAGAAGGGGTGGAAACACGATTGGGATAATTCCGAATCGAAAAATGGCAAATTTATACCGGCTGATCTGGATACGTTGATTGAAAAAATCATCCTTTCCCCAAACTGTAGTCCTCAGTTCCAAGACCAGGTGAATGCACTTGTGAAAAAACATGGACATGCCTTTGTTGTCGAAAAATCGAAATTAAACGAGCCTCCACAGTTTTGATAGATTTACCATACTTTGGAATAAAAGCAGCTATTCGAGCACCAATTCTTCATACAAAGGCTATAATTAGCATCAATTGATGCTAACTCTGCGAAAGACTGCCCTACAAGAGTTTGTTTTTGATCCCGGCAATCGCTTCATAAGTTCGGATCAAATCCTCCGCAAATCGGTTCGCACTGGCGCGGGTATTCTCCACAAAAAGCTTCCAAATGGAAGCTTTTTTGCATTTCTACCAGCCATATCAATACGATTATGAGCCTTGGCCCAAAGAGAGTATAACTTCCGGCCCCTTATAAATCTCACTCACTTAATAAACCCCACCTTAAACAAAGCCTTACGCAGCGTATTAGTAATAAATTTATCATTGTTACTCAGCCAGATAATGGTCATATCGCTTTCTGGGATCATGATCAGATGAGCCTTGAACCCGCCCTGATCGCCGTTGTGCTCGATCACCCGACATTGTTCTTTATCATGATACCAATCCATAATGGATGGGTGCACAAACCAGACTTCAGAATGAATAAGCGTGTCTTTGAGGTTCCAGTTTTCGGGTATATGTATCGTTTCAGATCGCTGTATGGTGGCCTTGTCGGTAAAACGGGCGGCTTTGATTGCTTTTACATAAAGCCTTAAATCACCGATGGAACTCCATACCCCTCCATTACCCGCCGCATCAAAGGTGGGGCATTCGCCATAGTCATACTCTTCATAGGCCTTGTTCACCAAACGGTAACCGTGCGCAACACCTTTATCCGGAAAACTCCCGTCGGTTATTTTGCTGTCTTTCATGCCCGAAGGATCGAAAATATTTTCCTGTATGAATTTTTGCCATTTCATTTTGCTCACCTTTTCAATGATCAGCGCCAAACCGTTGTAAGCCGGATTGGAATAATTCCATTTCGTGCCGGGCTCAAACTCAAGTGTGTCGGTTAAGGTAAGCGGATGGAAATTTTCGGAATCGTTGGCCGTCAAATAATAAATGCTGTCCTTATCCACCTTGCGGCAGTCGGGCAGACCCGAGGTATGCATCAGCAGGTGTTTGATTTTGATTTTCTCTGCCAGAGCTTTGTTTTTGAATTCGGGAAAGTATTTGCCAATCGGATCTTCCACCGAAAGCTTGCCCTGATTCTGAAGAATGAGTATGCCGTACGCAACAAAGGTTTTTGAGATGGAACCCAGATTGGCAACGGTTTGATCGCTGAATTTGTTTTTTGTTTTCAGATCAGCCAGGCCAAACGATCGGGCATACAGAATCTCATCGCCCTTCGAAATGAAAACACTTCCCCCGGGTTCGTTTTCAGGGAATATCCGCGTAAGCGCCGAATCCAGACGGCTTGTCAGCAATTCTTTCGGAGAAGGCGCCGGGTGGCAGGAGGATAAAATGAAAGGTATTAAAAGACAAATAAAAAAAGAGTTTTTCATAATTCAGACTTTGTTGTTCACTGCCATGTCAGCTGCGAACAGAATGCGGGCCAAAATTAAGAGAATTTATAGCGAAGCAGGGAAGATTTTTAGCCGGAAAATATAGACCAAAGGCAGGAATTGAATCTGTCTATTGATTCAGGAAGAAATGAAAGCCTCAGCGGATAAACAGCTTTTTCGTTTCGCGCAAAATCCCTTTGGAAGAAATCTGCACAAAATAAATGCCTGCAGAGCAGCCGCCCAGATTCAGAGTTGTTTCTTTTGAATAAAGCATCTCTGTATGCAATTGCTGCCCCTGTATATTCAGCACTATAACGGTGGTGCCGGCTTCAGGTGTGGAGCCCAGATCGACTGTGAACGCGCCGCCGGATGGATTTGGAAAAAGGCTTAAGGATGTTTGGGCAAGGGCCTCTGTGGCAATACCGGCGGTGGTGCAATGGTTGTATTCTTTTCTGCATACCGAACCCGAGCCGGTAAGCGACAGGTGACAACAAAAATCCGGCGGAACCCTGAAATTGGAATCGTTGGCATTCATGTAAAATACGCCGCTTCGGTTTCTCAAAAGAACCACACATCCGCAGGTCACATCGGTGGCTATGGTATCTCCGGCCATATTGGTCAGGCAAAAATATGTGGGTCCCCAGGTTGATAAGGTATCGTGGTTGGTGATGTTGAGCTGGATCTGTTTCGGATTGATTCTCGAAGACAGCACACTGTCCACACTCAACTGATCGCAGGGATAAGGCGTGCTGGTTTGTGCAAAGAATTCACCGCAAAGCGCAACGAAAACAAGGGTCAGGAGTAATTTGTTTTTCATTTCCTCAATGGCTTTGTGTGGATGAAAAGGAAGAAGGTTAAAAAAGCCGGCTGGTCCCGGTATTGAAAAGGACCGGCCGGCTATATGTTTTGAAGAGAATCTGTATCTGTCAGAGGTCGTTTAGAACAGGATGATTTTACCGGTATGTCCGTTTTTGCCATCCTTGCCCATGATGCGGTAAAAATACACGCCCTTTTCTTTTCCGCTTAAGTCAACCGACAGCGAAGGGTTAACCGATGTGGCGCTGAAAACCTGTTTCCCAACGACATCAAAAATCTCAACGGTGTTTTCATTCTCCATACCATCGATAAAGAACACTCCGTTGGTTGGATTGGGGTATACTTTCAGCGCAGAGTTGGCCGTGATGTTGTTTATGCCGGTGGCTGTATTGACGGTTCCCACAACAGCTGTTCTCGGGCTTGTGCAATTGGGTGAGGATACCACCCAGTTGTAAAAATAATAGTAGTAAGCCAGTGTTGATCCGGCGGCATCCGAGCTGTCGATGGTAGCCAATCCGCTTACCGTGTATGGGTATGTGCAGCCTGCGTTGTTGCGGAACAGATCCATCGCGCTGGTGGCCGACAGTTTAATAGCATAACCGGTTCCGGCGGGGATAGTGACATTGAGAGGCACCACGTTTGTTCCGGCAGTGGCATTGAATACAGCCGAGAGTGCTATCTGTGTGCCTGCGCTGTTCAGTATTTCAATCTGGCGCGCTCCGGCCGTGTTTGCATAAATGGTCACCGACTGCAGCACCATTGGATTTTGAACACTGAAGTAAAGCCTTCTGTCGGTGTTTGCCGTGTAGTACCCTCCTCCTGCTGTGTTGTTTGCAAGACCCAGGTTGTGTGTGGGTGATACAGGTTCATCGGCTACATAGTATGTTGTTGTCGCTGCGATATTCGGCGAGTAGGTTGTTCCTGTGTTCACAAGCGATCCGGCCGTTGCGGCGGTGTACCAGTTCAGCGTGGTGGAAGAACCTGCTGCCGAAAGGTTCACAATTCCGGGACCGACACGTGTGGCGCCTGTTGTGGTGGGAGCCCCCAGTTTATTGACAGTAACCAGATTGGTCGAGGTCGTGGCATTGTGTCCATAAGCATTTGTCGCTGTAAGCGTTACAGAAAACACTCCGGAAGTGGCATATGTATGAGCAGGATTCTGGAGCGTGGATGTTTGTCCATCGCCAAAATTCCAGAGCCAGGATGTCGGTGTATTCGAAGAGAGGTCGGTAAACTGAACCGCGCCGCTGCAGGTGCTTGGAGCATTGACAGAAAGACCGGCAACGGGAGGTATGGCATGAGAAATCATTCCTTTGTATACAAGATATTCGGCACTGGCGCCTACACCCGAAGTACCATAGGCAATACGCATGTAACCGGCTTCTCCCCAGGAGTTGCTCCAGGAGTTGCGCAGTATCCAGCAGCCCTGGGTGTCATCCCATCCGCAAAGAACAATGGCGTGGTCGATCGATGTACCGTCGGTTGAATTGAAAACACCGGAGGTGTAATTCTGGAAATTGTTACCGGCATCGATGCCCGCCCAAACCGGACCATAGTTATAGATCGCTGCTTTGATTTGGGCATCGGTCGGATTTGTTCCGTTTACCTGCACATGGCTGGTGATTTTTTCGTGGTAGGTATAAGAAGAAGCACAGGTACCGTTTGCTCCGGTATACGAAAGATCGGCTGCATATACACAACCATAAGTCNNTCTGGAACATATCATCGGGGCACCATCCTCCGTTGCAACCGCTGCAGGCAGCATCGCAATTGATGAGCCACTGTTCGGAAAGATTGCGTGTAACATTGTCCCAGTATTTGATCACCGATTCAAAAGAACCGTTGGCAGCAAAAGACCAGCAGCTTCCGCACTGTCCCTGATCTTTTACCGGGGTCATGCTGCCCTGGCTCAGCCAGCTAAAACTTGCGGGAACGGTGGCGGCGGCGGTAGAAGGGCTGGATTTTTTTGTCTGTTGTGTCGATGAAGAAACAGGAATGGGTATGCCGGTGTATTTGCCTGCGGTAACAACGGTTACCTTATAGGTACCGGTTGCCGAAGTTTCGCCTAACCAGGGGCGTTCATAAACAAGTTCGATGTCGGTTTGGCCCTGAGCCAATGCAGTAAAGTGAATGATCTGAGTGCCTTCTCCGCCGGTACCTTTGGCAGTGGGGCTGGCGATGAAATCCCAGGCTCCGGCCTGTTCGATTACATTGGCCATTTTGTTTTTGGAAGAACTTTTCACATACCATCCGTAACCTGTGGAAGGCTGACCCGGAAGTTGAATTTCCAAAGCCTGATCTTGCGCGATGTGAATGGTTTGCTGGTTGTTGTTCTGCGTCAGTCGTGTGTATTTCTGGGCAGATGCACCGAATGCTGTAAAGAGGCATAGTGCTGCGAGGGTAAAGTGTCTTTTCATGAGGCCTGTGTGATTAGTTGTGTGAATTACTAAGGTCAGCGTCGAAAAAATAAAGGGACAAAGAATGAAAGAACGAGAATAAACGAATTCAGACCGGAACTAAAACAAGAATGTGTGTGTGGCGGTAAAGAACTAAACTGTGGCGGCAAACATATTTTTCCCGGAGGAAAACGGCTTAACAGATTACTTGAGATTCAGTGATAACGGGACTTGTGGCGGAAATCGTACTCGGTAAAAGC
The DNA here is from genome assembly GCA_003151415.1 of Bacteroidota bacterium. GTDB lineage: Bacteria > Bacteroidota > Bacteroidia > Palsa-965 > Palsa-965 > Palsa-965. Next base: position 74,231 of record PLXK01000055.1, on the reverse strand, counting down.
GTGTGTGTTAATAAATTTCTATAACAAGTGTAATCTATCTAATTATGAAAAGCAAGCATTTTCTAATATTTCTTTGATCTTCCCCGGATCCCCAAAAACCTCCTTGCGGTGAATTACTCTAATAGGGAGAGCAAAGCCGTTTTTCCATAAAAGCAGGCCTTATTCCTGCTCAATTCAATGAATGCTTCGACGAATATGGAGATAGGAAGGATGGAAAATGCATTTTAACGCCAGCTGAAACAGGACTTATAATTGGGTTTCCGTTTTTTGACCCCGCCCTGTCTGAATGAATGGCCTTTTTTGTGGAATTTAAACCAGCTGAAGTGTTTCCTGTTTTTCGTTCCGGCCAATGACCCCAAGGGGAGTTTCTGGAAATGCGTGGCCTCTGCTTTTGACTTTGAATCATCAGAAAGCATTTGGAGGTATTCGTTTTCGGCCTGCTGCTGGTATTTGTGACAAGGGCAATCCGGGTTACGCGGATCGCTGGATGCATACTTTTGTTTTGTGCTGTCCCCGCCCGTTTCCAAAGCTCCGGCAAAACAAGATAAGGAACAGAAAAGAAAAACAGAGCAGAGTAAACCTGCGCGAATAACGATTGACCGGAATCCATTTCCCGGCCAATCGTACTTCCTCGTATTTGAAAACGCACCCATCAGATCGAATTTTTACGGATGGTGATGTGTCCTGTGCCGCTCCAGCTTTTCAATTCATTGGTATAATACAGATAAGCCGAGGAAGCTGGTGCATCGTACTCGCCGGGCATTTCCGCTTTCAGGTCGAGATTGATTTCCTTTACGGCATTGGGAGCCATGCAACGGTAATAGATCGCAATGTTGTTTCCCTTGACTTCGTAATAATCAAACACCTTCTTCTCCTGCATTTCTTTCAGCTGCCAGGGCTGAACCGTAAAGCCGGCCGGTATGCCAATCAGCGCCATCGTGCTGGGGATACCCTCGTTCTTTTTATTGCTCAGCGTTGCTGTAAGGCGCATTGTTTCGCCCACATTGGCGCTTTTGCCCGCCAGTTTTGTTTTCAGTTCAACGGCACATTCTTTTGCGCTCGAAGGCAGGGTGGTGCTCCAGTTCACGGCAACGGCATAAGGCAAGGGCGTTTTTGTGCCCGTATATTTTACCTTCACTTCATGCTTGCCTTCGCCTTGCAGATAAACACCCAGACCTTCGATGACAACTGCATCTTTCTCTCCGGCCTTGTATGATTTTTCTGCGACCTTGGTTCCATCCACATAAATAAGTACGGTTCCCGCTTCTCCTGTCTTGCGGCTGTATTTGGCATACGATGTCAGCGCTTTCAGGGCAAGGATCGTTCCCTGCGTGTTTCCGAATTCTCCCGAGCCGCTTCGTGCACTCACCAGAAATTGAATTCCGCCGGTCAGTACAGATGGGTTTTTACCGTTTGATTTCAGAATAGCCATGATGGCCAGCGATGTGGTTTCGACAGTCAGCGATTTACCCGTGGAACAGGTTACCGAATGCACCAGCCCGGTCCAGCTTCCGTTCTTGTCTTGTTTATCTACCAGTGCCTCCAGGGCTTTGTCGGCTTTTGCATTTTCGGCCAGGTTATACCCGCTGCAGGCTGCCAGGGCAAGCTGATAGGGGTCACCGCTTTTCATTGCTTTCGAAAAGGCACTTTCAAACTCTTTGCCGATATCCCTGAAACCGGCTTCCGATAAAGCATACACAATGTAGGCATTGGTGATCTCTTCATTGGCTCTTCCAAAAGCATCGGCGGCTTCGCTGCTTCTCAGAAATCCTCCTTTGCCGTCTTTGCGCGAGATGAGCCAGGCTGCCGTGCGTTCCATCATTTTCATGTCCACATCTTCGCCCACCTTTTTCATATCGGTAAACTGCATCAGTCCGTAAGCAGTCAGGGCTTCGTGACCGGGATTGGAACCAAACCATTCATAGCCCCTGTCCTTGGTTTCGAAAGTAAGCAGGCGTTTGTATCCTTTGTCAAGCAGGTTACCGGCATAGGCCAGTTCTTTCTCGTCCTTGCTGTCTGTTGCCTTCAGATAATCCAGCACCATGGCATTGGGATACGAACTCATCGAGGTTTGCTCAAAACATCCCGATGGCTCGCGCAAAATGCCCTCCACACCTTTCATCAGATCGGATACCACATTGGGGAAAGCCGTGAATGTACCCACTACCGAACCCGGCACCACATGCGCCATTTCGAAACCGTATTCTTTTTCCGCTTCCTGACCTGAAAATGAAGTATTGACAGGAAACCCTTTGGGAGCAATTTTTATTTTTTGTGTGAAGGCATCTCCCAATCCGCAGGATTTGAAAGCAATGGTGAAATCACCATAGCCGATCTTATCCAGTACTTTGTAATCGAGATAAATGGTTTTCGCTTTTCCGGGCATGAGGGTTTGAACATCGGGAATGTGCACGAGTTCTTTCAATCCGCTAGGGGCTGTGATGGTCAGAATACCTCCCAATGGTTTGTCCGTATTGTTTTTCAGCGTCAGCGGAATGGACACGTCATCCTGCGTGGCCACCTCCACCGGAATTTTGGTCGACAGCACAAAGGGCAGTTGGGTGTAGAAAACCGATTCGGCTCTTCCGGGCATTCCGTCGGCAGCAATGCCCTCGATGGTGGAACGGAAGGAAGTGATGTCATCGGAAGCAAAAAACTCCAGGGTTTTCTTTCCGCTGCGGTCGATATCCACATCGGGGTTCCAGTAAATGGTGTTTCTGAAATCGCTGCGGGTTTCTGTATTTTCTTCGCCGGTATATGCAGGTGAAGCAAACTGGCGGGCCCGGTAATAGAGGGTGCCGGCCGCCTGTTGTTTTCCGCTGTCGGCATTTCCTTTTCTGAATTGGTCGCCGCGCACATCCATCACTTTGGCCAATTCATTGCCAAATCCGGCATCGTGTTTTTCCTTTTTCTCTTTTTCTTTGACTACGGCATTGCCCTGAGGAGTCCGCTCCTGATCCACAAGAGCTTCGCGAACATGTCTTTCTGCCTTATCGCTTTTTTTGTTCTGCACCCTTGGACGCATTTGCGCCACATCATCCTCGTTTTTCCATTTGGCTTCTTCCATGTTCTGTACCGGAGCTCCGCCGGCTCCCATGGCCGCGGCGGGAATATTTTGCTCGCCCGCCCGGCTTGCGGGATAATACGAACGGGAGTAATAAGCCGTGTTGTCATACAGATACACCAGCATGGCCTGATTGTATTGCTGCACCATTTGCGATTGAGCCGCATGTCCTTCGGCAGAGTAGGTCAGACTTACCGGATTTGAAAGATCCAGCTTATTGAAAATGAATTTTCCATTCTCATCGCTTTCGTATTCAACACCATTGAGTATTTTAATTCTGGCGTTCTTCAGCGGTTTGCCCGTATTTGCATCCAGCACCGTGCCGGCAACGATTGCCCGCTCACCCTGAAACTGCGGTATTGGAAGGTTTCCGTCCATTACCTTCTCCCAGCCAAAACGTCTCCATCCGGCAGTCATCAACAGATAATCCAGAGCCATACCGGATTTTGTTTCCTTCCGGTCAAAATAAAATGCGGGCTCTTCCACTTTTTCCTTGATGTCCTGTTCAAGCAAAAGCTGACTGAGCAAATTGCCGGATTTGTCATCGGCAAAAGAAAGCAATTGATCGTTGACAACAGCAAGTGAAAGGTGTGCCGGCATCGGAATTCCTTTTTCATCTTTCACCGTTACCGTCATTTTCACCTTCTCCCTTGGCAAATATTTATCCTTATCCGTGGCCACAGAGATGCTGAGCTGGCGATCGTTGTTGACAAAAGCCAGACGTTCGGCTCTTGCTATTCCCTTTGCATCAAACAAGGTCAGCTGCGCAATGCCCATCGGAAAATTGTTTGTCGAAAAAACAAGGCGGTTGGAACCGGGTTTGGATTCAATGTTTGTGGTGTAGAAAATTTTACCGCGAACCTGCGCCACCAGAGAAAGATCTTCCCTTTCGGTCGTTTTGATATCTACGCCCAGCTCTCCGTTTTTCGATCCGTCCACATTCAGCACATAGCCCCTGCTCATGGCCTCCGGAAGGGCATATGTTTCTCCGATGCCTTCGGGCTTCGTAATTTTCACCACATACTTTTCTCCATTTTGGGGATTGATGCTGAACGCACCCATGCCCTGGTGGAAACTTGAAAAAGAGGACACCTGATTTCCTTTGTCATTCAGCACAAGGCCCTCGATATCGGCAGGTTTACCGAATTCATTTAAAGCCCGGAAAGCCACACGGCTCTCTTCCCCGCACACCAGATCTCCTCCTTCGGGAAACAGATCCAGCCGAATCTTATTGAGCACAATGGGAATCGAACGGGAAACACTTTCGGTACTTCCGTTGTAATCAATCAACACATTGAGCAATCCGTCGCTGGTGTTTAGTTTGGCCGGAAGTTTGAATTTAATGAATTGTGTTCCTTCTTCATCGGTCACTTCAGCTTTGTCGATCAGTTTTTCTCCGGCAAGGCTGGCCGTGAACCTGATTTTGTAGTTCGAAAGCGCTTTGTTTTCATTGGTATGCAGATCGAGCCGGGCAACAACCTCATCGCCCGATCCAAATGCTTTCTTTTCAAAATCAAGTTTCATTTTCAGATTCGGAAGAACAATGTCCTGCACCTGGATGTCTTTCTGAAAAACATTGGCCTCTCCTTCGTTCTTCATCCAGTTGGTGTAGGCCCTTACTTTATACATTCCGCCAAGGGTTTCTTTGTCCAGAAAAAAATCACCTGCTGCAATTCCGTCTTTTGCAATCAGATTGATTGAGCGCTCAACGGTTCCTTTGGGATTGAGCAGTTCAACATGAACAATGTCGCTTTTGCCCGATGGTTTGAGACTTTGCCCATCGCGTACATAAGCAGCGAACCAGATGGTTTCTCCGGGTTCGTAGAAAGGTTTGTCAAATTGCAGATAGACTTTATCCTGCGGCAGCTGTTCGGTATAGCTGGCCGTTTTTTTCTTCAGTGCGCGGATAAATTCATTTTCCGACTGGGGATGAAAATATTCAGCAGGCACCATCCAGGCAGCAAGCGAAACAAGTGCGAGACTGAGCGATGCCATGCCGAGTGCTTTTTGGGGGTTTTCATTTTTCATGACTCCGGGTTTTAGTATTTAATTACCCATGAGATGCCGGGCTCTCCGGTATTCCATAAAGAGGCCATGAAATAGATGAAAGCACCCGGGGCAGCAAGGAATCATTTCCTGCCGGACTATTCCCTGATAAGCTTTATCTTTGAAAAAATTTAATCTTTGTTTCATGGAAAAGACCCCTTGTCCGCTTTGCGGACGCGAGCTTGCAGACCCTATCGTCAGGCATAACCTCATCCCCCTTTCCCAGGGCGGAACCGGAGAAAATGTTTTGCTGATGCACAAAGTATGTCATGCCAAGGTGCATTCCTTGTTCAATGAAAAAGAACTGGCACGCAGTTACTCCACGATGGAAAAGATCCTTGAAAATGAAGATATCGTGAAATTTGTAGGCTGGATAAAAAAGAAGCCGCTCGATTTTTATGACGGTTCAATGAAGGCTAAAAAATAGAACGGACCGACTCAGCCTTTTGTCTTATTCAAATGTTCTGCAAGAAAAGCTCCCATGCTGAAGCAGGCCTGAAGCAGATACCCTCCCGTTGGAGCATCCCAATCCAGCATTTCACCAATGGCATAGCAACCGGCTATTTGTTTCAGCTCAAATTTTGAATCGATCGCATGAAGCGAAACACCGCCCACAGTGGAAATCGCTTCATCGATGGGAGCAAGTGAATGAATGTGCAAGGGAAGTTTCTTTATTTTTGCAGCCACCCGTGAGGGAATCATGAAATCTTCGCGGCTTACGGTTTCTTTGATCAGGGCAATTTTAACCTTGTCCAGCCGGAGCTGATCTTCCAGGTGTTTGGTCCACGATTTGGTGCCTCTGCCCCCTTCCACTTTATTTTTAACCTCAGCCAGAGTGAATGCCGGTTTCAGATCCAAAAAAACTTCTGCCTTGCCTTGTTCTTCCAGTTGTTTTCTGATCTGCGGGCTCAGGGCGTAAATGGCCCCGCCCTCAATACCCGAAGAGGTGATGACAGCTTCCCCTTTCTTTTGTTTATCCAGACAGGTGAATGAACTGTTTTTCACTGCTTTTCCTTCGGCCTGATCCAGAAAGGGCCTTGTCCAGCGAACACCGAAGGCACAGTTTGAAGCCTGAAACGGAACTATCTCAACACCTTTTTCCTGAAGATAATTTGTCCAGTTTCCATCCGATCCCGTTACTTTCCAGCTCCCACCGCCAAGGGCAAGAACCAGAATATCGGCCTTTTGAATAGGATCCATGTTGTTTTTTCTGAACAGCAATTCCTTGTTTTCATTCCATCCTTTCCATTCGCAGGAGCTGACAAGGGCAACATCTTTCTTTTTCAACTCGCTTAAAATCGCGTTGAGCACGTCAATGGGCTTGATTTCCTTTTCCGGAAAAACTCTTTTGCTGGAACCGATGAATGTGGGAATGCCGATGGATGAAAACCAGGACCGGAGATCGGAATTGGAAAAGGCATTGAGGATGGGTCTGAAGAAATCAGCAGGTGTATATTTTTCGATCATTTCTTTGACCGGATCGGAATGGGTCAGATTGAATCCGCCTTTTCCGGCCACCAGAAATTTTCTTGACGGCGCCTGATTCTTTTCATAAATACTTACCGTGAATTTTTCGGCATCCAGTTTGGCGGCAAGCATCAGCGCTGCAGGACCGCTGCCGACAATTGCAATTGATTTTTTCATTCCGGCAAATTTACTGAGAAAAGAAACGAACGGGGTTCCTTGAGAAAAGAAGGATGGTCTACGAGCATATTATTTCCAGGCCACATCGCTCAGCCGGGCCGGAAACCCTTTGGTACAGCCATCCGGATTTTTTATTTTCAAAGGCTGGTAATGAAATTTGATTTCTTTTCCATCCACATCGAAGTCTGTCAGTTTGGGATAAGGAATCAGGATCATGGGATCGGCACCCGGGTTGGAAACAACGATAACCGCTCCGCAGCCTGTTGATGCAAATTCATGCGTAATCTTTCCGGTCGTCAGGGCTTTCCCGGTTTCAACGACGGCAACAGGCGCCGGATTGGAGATGCCTGCATCCGCTTTTTTTGATTTACAGGCAAAGGCAACCGGTAAAAGCAGGCAAAGCAAAAGAGCAGGTGATTTCAGCGTTTTGTTTTTCATGGAAGCAAAGGTATGAAAGCTACAGCACAAACAAGCTGCATAAAACAAGAACACGTCCTGCTTTTCAGCAGGACGTGTTCTTAAAGAAAAGAGGTGGACTCTCTTTTAGTTCAGAGAAACTTTAATGACTTTCTGGAAATTGACATTTCCGATTCTCACAAGGTATGTTCCTTTGGCAAGACCAGTTGTGCTGAAGTTTGTCTCAAACAGGTTTGCTGCCGGAGTGATTTTCTGACCGGAAATTTGTTTTCCGTCAACATCAAACAAATCCACAACAATCTCATCATTTGTAGACAGGGCGCTTCCTTTTACAAGAAGATTGCTAGCTCCATCCTGATAAACAGTATAGGTAGGCGCTGCAGAATTTTCTGTTATTCCTGTAGCTACTGACTGAGGAATCTTGAAGTTGAAGATCTGAGTCTGCTCAGAACCTCCGCTGCCGCACCACATGCTGGTGTGCCAGAAGGTCATGTCATCAGAAGGATCCATGGCCGTGTTTGAATAGTCACCCCAGCGGTTACCGCCACTTGATGATTTAGAACCTGCACCGGCTTTGGCTGTTTGCTCGGCAAATGTAAATGTACCAAGGGGGTCGCTCGAGTAACGGCCTGTGTAGCGGATACTGGGATACTCACCAGGACCTGATACCGCAAAAGCCATTCCAATACTTCCGTTTGCATCCATGGCAATACTTCCCAGCCAACGATTTTCTGTAGCATCGGGAGAATAAGTAGCCTGTTGGTAAACTGTCCATTTACTTGTTGACTGATCCTGACGAAGCTCGTACCAGCGAATACCGGCCTGACCGGATCCCATGTTTACGGCATTGTTCAGAACAACAGTATTGTAGCCAGTCCATTTACGGAACTGCGCCCGGAACATAAAAATACCCTGGATGGCATCCAGACCCTGGGTGCTTCCTTTTTGAGTGATTTCCGTTCCATAATTGCTCCAGTATGAATTGAAGGCGTTCACAGCCAGCGGAGATCCGTCGGCGGCATCTTCAGCCAAAGTAGAACTGGCCGGTGTGGTCCAGTTGGTAACCATTTTAAAGATGTGAATCTGGTCTTTTGATGCGCCCGACCAGTTGTCATCTTCAAATGCGAAAATATACTGGGGAGTTCCTGCAGGAGGTAGTACGCCATCAGCATCGGCTGGCAGCGGACAAAAGAATCCGTTTGTAGGAATAACAGGGGATTTCAAGGTGATCTGAGCGGCAGCTGCATTTCCAACAAGCATTTGTGCCCGGTTGAAAACAGAAATTTCTTCTGTGCTCAGGTTCATGCCCAGGTAATAACCATCCTGCCAGATAGACCATTTGGGGTAGTCAATACCTCCCGAATTTGTTGACTTGTAATCAAAAGTCCAGGTGTAATAGGCCCCCGTAGCATCATTGGTTTTCGATACGGCAATCATTGCTGAGGTGCTGACAGAACTCAGCATACCGATGAACCAGCGGTCAGCATATTTATCATACAAGGCAACCGGATCACAAAAGGAATTGCTGCCAAAGATATTGGTCAGATTCAAGGAGTTGATCAGAGCCGCACCGGTGGTCTTGTTGTAAACGCGGTAAAAACTGTTTACCACCTGTACATATTGCGTAAGACCGCAGGATCCGTTAGGGTCAAGCGGAGAACCGCTCCCTGTTTGTCCGACAACATTGATACCAGGGGCTGACAATGTTCTGAAACCATGATGGTCCTGAACGGAAGGGTCTTCGCCCGGTTTTGTACCGTTTGGATTTGCGGATACTTTGAGTCTGCGCATTTCCTTTCTGTCGGCATCTTCTGCCTCTTTCATGTCAAAAATGTCTGTCTCTTTCTTCAGGCCCTGTTCGGCTGCAAGTTCCCTGAAAGGTCTTGTTTCGCCAAAGCTTGTGGCATGAGAATATGTCACTCCGTTGGGATAATGGATATCCTCGGGACGTTCATATTTAATGGTTTGATCAGAAACTTTGTTCGGTGTTGTTTGGGCCCGGACAGCTTGCAGACAAAGCAATCCTAAGACAACCAAGGTAGTTTTTTTCATTTGCGGTGTGTTGTTAATGTGTGAGAAGTGTGAAATTCTATATACGAATATAGACGAATGAAAGGAATAATCCTAGCAAAAAAACAAGGAAACTCGGATGACAGGCGTCTGATTCAGAGTATCTTGATGATGATCCGGAGAAAATCATAGACGATTAGGGGTATTTCATTGACGAAATCTGTCTTATAGACAAAAGCGGAATATTTCTCCGAAAAGAACCTATGAAAACCGCCCGATTTTATGCCTTTTTTCAAATAAACGTCCTTACTTTTTCGAAAAATCGGGCATTTCTATATGAAGAAACCTTTTCCGGAAAATGGCTTGTTTTTTATTTTGGTTCTGTCAAACCCGGGTGTGCTGCAGGAATTCCGAAGAGTAATGGACCGTTTTCTGAACTAATCACCGCCCAGATGCTTCTGGATTCTGAGATTGAGTTCATCAAAATCGATAGGCTTTTCAATAAAATCATCCGCCCCGAGTCCGATGGAAGACATAATAATATCCTTTTTATGCAGCGAGGAGATGACAATAACGGGGATGTTGGACAGGTAAAACTGTTTGAGAAGGCTCAGCAGATCCAGCCCGGAGAAATCGGGCATGAACACATCGGTAATGATCAGGTCCAGTTTTTCCTTTCTGGCTATCTCCAAAGCCTGCAATCCGTTACCTGCTGTAAAAACCTGATAGCCCTGCCGCATCAGATCATGTTTCAAAGCTCCGATAATCATGTCGTCGTCATCAACAATCATGACTTTTCTTCCTGACAGGTCCTTTTTTTTCATTTTCAATGTAAAATGTTTCTGTAAAATGTTTCGATAATTATAGCCGCCAGAATCATCAGACCGATAATGGAAAGAATGACCTTGATCCAGAAGTTATAACTCTTTATTTGTTTGCTGAGAGCAATGGAAGTAATGGCATTGCGGATGAGGTTTTGGGTTTTCAGGAAAGCATTTTCATTTTTAACAACGTAGTCATATGCTCCGTATTTAATTGTTTCTATGGCCACTTCCATTTGATCCTGGGCCGAGAGCATGATGACCGCCGTTTCGGGAGACGTTTCTTTTATTTTACGAAGCAGGTCAATCCCGTTTACAGAAGTGTCGTCTCCATCAAGCAGATAGTCCAGCACAACAATATCCGGCTTCTCGTCGATGTGGCTCAGGAATTCCTTCCCGCTTGGAAAAGGTTTGATCTGTACAAAGTGTTTGAGTTTATGCTGAAGGTGATGCTCCAGCGATTTCAGGAACATGATGTCGTCATCCACCAGAAAGACCGAGATTGTTTCCGTATTTGGCATGATTCTGCAAGATTGATTTACGCCCGCTCAGGTATTTGTTCTCGTTTTTTTTCTTTTTTTACTCTGCACGAATTTTTTGTTTTCGGAACCGGGCAACACAATCGGGGAAAAAAATATGTGTGATTTCGGATACGAAAAAAGCGCTTTGGATTGCTCATGTCCCGAATTGTTTTTCATCCAGTCGTTATGATTGCCCGTTGGTCCAAGAACAAGAAAAGACTGGATGGCCTGGCCGATAAGACGCTGCACTTTCGAAAAGGCAGATTCGTTTTTCTCAATAAAATCAACAGCCCCCCCTTTCATGGCTTCGGCCACGATTTCAACATTGGCTCTGCCCGAGAGCATGATCACTGCCGTTTCCGGACTTTTCTTACGGATTTTCCGCAATGTTTCGATTCCATCCATGGATGTTTCATCATCCATGCCCAGCATATAATCCAGCACCACAACATCCGGTTTGAGATGCAGATTATTTACACAGTCCTCTCCGTTTGCAAATGTGAGTATCCGAACCGGGATTTTTGTCTGCTGGCTGATGTAATGACCAAAAGATTCCTGAAACATTTTATCATCGTCTACCAAAAAGACACAAATGCTTTGGATGGGTTTCATATGCTTCAGCGTTTGTTGATTTTACGTCGGAAGAGCAGTGTCGATGATATCTTTCGGTAGAAACAGGCAGGGCTTCGCCGATCAAAGTAAAAGCAAGGTTGAAAAAAGGAAGAGAAAAGCAGATCTTGAACAGACCCAAGGAATTTAAAGAAAGAATTTCAGCTCCTGCTCCAACTCACCGATGGCTTTGAAGCAGGTTTCCCTGACCCTGGAGACCAGACCCGGTATCTGATCCAGATGGGTTCCTTTTTCGGTATACTCCTCAATGGCCAGGAGCCATTCCTCCAGCTCTTTAATGCCGGCAAAGGAAACCGAAGATCTCAGTTTGTGGGACAAGGTGTGAAGGGCGCCCCATTCTTTTTTGAGCAGGTAGATTTCCAGTTTTTCAATCTCTGAAGGTGTTTGCTCTATAAAAAGGGCAATCATTTCGGCCACAAATTCATTGTCTCCCTCGGCAAGCTGTTTGAGATAGGAAAGATCAATGTGTTTCGGGCTTGCATTGCTGTCTGTGCTTTTGACAGGGTAATGCATCGGCTCACTGTTTCCGTCTTTTCTTTTTGAGGAAAGAACAGCCACGATTTTCGAACGAAGCATATCCTGATTAAAAGGTTTGGAGATGTAATCATCCATTCCGGCTTTGAGGCATTTCTCTTTCTCACCCGAAAAGGCGTGAGCCGTCATGGCAATAATGGGTGTTTGCTGTTTGGGATAAGGCATTTTATTGCGGATGTGCCGGGCGGCTTCATAACCGTTCATTTCCGGAAGCTGAATGTCCATCAAAATCAGATCAAATTCCTGTTCTTCCAGTTTTTGAATGGCCACCAAACCGTTTTCGGCAACCTCCACTTTCCAGCCCCAGTTATTGAGTACTTTCCGAGCCAGCAATTGATTCAGTACATTGTCTTCCACCAAAAGAATGTTCAGATCTTTCATCGATTCCAGATTTGCTGCATCGGCTGTCATTTTACCCGCATTCTCTGAAGCAGCCGAGTGCTTTTTGTAAAATATCCTGAAACTAAAGCGGGAGCCTTCTCCGGGCTTGCTCGAAACAAATACACGTCCACCCTGCAATTCAATGAGTTGTTTGACAATGGCCAGCCCCAATCCTGTTCCGCCATATTTTCGGCTTGCATCGTTGTGCACCTGATTGTAGGAATCAAAAATGTAACCCTGCAGATCTTCGGGTATGCCTATTCCGGTATCCTGGACGTAAAATTCAATTTCCATATCATCGGCAGTTTCCTGCAGCAAAGTCACGCCAATGAGTACTTCTCCTTTTTCCGTAAACTTTATGGCATTGTCGGTAAGATGCTGCAAGACCTGGTTTAAGCGGGAAGGATCTCCGATCAGATAATCGGGAAGACCCGAATCGGAAACAATCCGCAGATTGATGTTTTTTTCGGTGGCCTTGGGCAGCATCATTTCAGTCAGGCCGGAAAGGACCTGTACCGGCCGGAAAGGAATCTGCTCAAACTCGATCCTGCCAGAGGTTAGTTTTGAAAAATCCAAAATGTCGTTGGTGATGATGAGCAGATTTTCGGCAGACACCTTAATTGCGTCGGCATATTGCTGCTGCTCCTCATTGAGTTCTGTTTTGCGAAGCAGGTCTGTAAAACCCACAATGGCATTCATGGGTGTGCGCATCTCGTGACTCATATTGGCCTGAAAACGTTCTTTCGCCCTGGCCGATTCCTTGACCAGTTCCTTCACCCTGGCCAGTTCATCCCGGCTTTGGTTTCTCTTCAAAAGAAAATATTTTCTCACCCTGGTTTTGGCCGCCACCAGCAGCACAAAAACCAAAATCCCCAAACCCAGGATTGTTATCAGTCCGATAGCCGTGTAAAAATAATTCGTATTAAATGCTATATTCCACATCATGATCGTGCATGTTCCTGAATCGCATTGCCGGTCATTTTCTTCCTTCCGTTACGTCCTGCGCTGACCGGACTTAAAAACTTTAATACGAAATTACGAAACAGGAATATGGCAATATTCATTATTCGTTAAACACTTTGAGCATTGAGTTATACGCAAGGAATATGACGGTGGAGCCCTTTTTAGGAGAGGAATATTATCCTGAAATTTTTCTTCGCTGAATTCATATGCCTCATCGAATAGAGATGAAAATAAAAAATCTCTTCGGCATAATACAAGATCAGAATAAAAGAAAACGGATTTTCATGCGCTTTTTTGGAAGTTCAATACTGCTGGTCGATCATTTTCCGGTCCCAGGGCTCGCCGGCCGACTTTCTTGTTGCATACCAACCCTGAGGAAGATCAGCCAGATCGTTCAGTGAGCCATCGGTGCTGACCAGGCTTTCGAGAGAAACAATGACCAGATCTTTTTGCGATACCGGTTTACCCGAAAGGAATTGCCAGTCGGCCTCATCCGAATCGTGTATCACAAAAAGGATAGGTTCGTTGTTTTCAACAATTTGTTTCAATGTAAAGACAATATGGCTTTTTGATTCTGTGAATTTGAAGTCAGCATTCTTCTTTTGCCTGGACTCTGAATGCCGCAACTTTTTTCCTTTTGAATCAGCCATGGTTTCGGGGAATGAAACCAAATATACTCCGATTTATTTAATTTATGCAATACCCGGCCCTGCCTTTGGATTTCTTTTTTGGGGAATTTCCGGATAAATGCCGGACCGTATTTGAAGAAGCCAGTTAAGGCCTCAGGGGATGAAACCCGCTCAGCGGGCCGCAAATACCGACATCGGGCATCCGGCATTGGATATAAAGGTCGTGGTGCTGTCGCTCACCGAATAGAAGTAAATCGTGGAGGGCGTCACATCGCAGGAAAGACGGGAGACTCCCTGATCAATAAACTCCATCGAATTGATGGACCCGTTCTGAATTTTAAATGTATGACTCAGGAAAAGAAAATGGGCATTGCACCCGTTCATGACGGACACGTTTTGAGAAACATTAAAACCTCCAAGCAACGAGTTCAGACTGTCAACCAGGTTCCCTGCACAGCGTATCCGTATCTTGGTTCCTGTGGTCCAGGCCCCGGCGGCATACTGTCCGAAAGTGTAATCGACAAGGGAAATGTTCATCGTCACATTGCTGTAAGTAACGGCAGGAGGGCTTTTCTTGCATCCGGGCGCCACAAAAAACAAAAAGACAAAAAAAGAGATTGGGAAAAATTTGAGAGGGTTCATTTGCCTGATAAACGGATAAGACAGCACAAAAGTATCTGATTTTTCCTTTTTTGCTGCCTTTTCCGGCTTTTCCCCTTTATTCATCCCCGGTTCCCTGTTTCCCTGAAACAGCTTCGGCCGGCTATTCAGGCCCCCGTTAAGCAAGCTTCGAAAAATGACGTAAATTTGTCTATGCAAAAGCTTCAGAATTATATCAATGGACAGCTCACAGACCCGATCGGGAAAACATATATCGACAATTACGACCCTTCGGTGGGAAAGGTCTATTCGCTTATCCCCGATTCAGACGAACGGGATGTGCAGTTGGCCGTTGATGCCGCCAAAGCCGCATTTCCAGCCTGGTCTGTAACACCCAAAGATGACCGGGCAGCCATCCTGCTGAAGATTTCTTCCCTGATCGACAAAAACCTGGACCGTCTGGCAAAAGCCGAATCGAAAGACAATGGCAAACCCGTTTCTCTGGCCAGAACGGTGGATATTCCAAGAGCCTCTGCCAATTTTCACTTCTATGCAACCGGCATTCTGCATTACGCCTCCGAGGCCCATGCCATGGAAGATACGGCCATCAATTATACCCTGCGTAACCCCGTTGGCATTGCCGGCTGCATTTCGCCATGGAACCTGCCCCTGTATCTTTTCTCCTGGAAAATCGCACCCGCCCTTGCCGCCGGAAATTGCGTGGTTGCAAAACCTTCGGAGATAACGCCCATGACAGCCTTTTTGCTTTCCGAGCTCTGTATCGAAGCCGGACTTCCTCCCGGAGTATTGAATATTGTTCACGGTTACGGACACAAAGTCGGAAGCGTCATTGCCGCTCATCCGGAGATCCCTTTGATTTCATTTACCGGCGGCACAAAAACCGGAGCCGAGATCGCACGGGTGGCCGCTCCGATGTTTAAAAAACTTTCGCTGGAACTGGGAGGAAAAAACCCGAATATCATTTTCGCGGACTGCGATTACAACCACATGCTGGCTACCACCATGCGCTCTTCCTTTGCCAACCAGGGGCAAATTTGTCTGTGCGGCTCCCGCATCCTTGTTGAACGTAGTCTGTATGAAAAATTCAAAACAGATTTTGTTGCAAAGGCCATGAAGATGACTGTAGGCAATCCCGCCGACGAGAAAACAAAAATGGGCGCCATTGTGTCCAAACAACACATGGAAAAGATTCTGAACTGCATTGAACTTGCAAAAGAGGAGGGCGGAAAAATTCTCTGCGGGGGAGAGCGGGTCGTGCTTCAGGGAGAAAACAAAGACGGTTATTTTATCGCCCCCACCGTTATCGAAGGTCTGCCTTATGACTGCAGAACCAATATGGAAGAAATCTTCGGACCTGTTGTGACAATTATGCCCTTTGACACCGAAGAGCAAGCCCTTGCTTATGCAAACAGCACGCCCTATGGATTGTCTGCCACGGTATGGACTGAAAACCTGACCCGGGCCCACCGCCTTTCCGGAAAGCTTCACACGGGAATTGTCTGGGTAAATTGCTGGCTGCTGCGCGATCTGCGCACTCCCTTTGGAGGTGTGAAGAGCTCTGGAGTTGGCCGGGAAGGGGGCTTTGAAGCCTTGCATTTCTTTACCGAGCCCAAGAACATTTGCATTCAGATAAAAAATTAAACCTTTTTTTATCCTGACTCGAACGGGATGAAACCCTGATAAATAAAAAAAACCGCCCAAAGCGGTTTCTTTATTTATCAGAAGTCTCTACTTGAAAAGAATCAATATCTGGCGTACTCTTCTTTTAGAAATTCGGTATAGTCAGCCAGATTGGCCATGACCTGCAACTGACGGTAAAGATCATGGAAAGCCATATCATCCGTCACGGCATTGAGCCTGGCGAGTCTGTATTTTTCAAAATTGGCCAGGGCTGTTTTCTCGGCAACACTCAGCGACTTCCCGCTGAATTCCTTTTCAGAAAGGTCGTTCACACTCAGGGTTCCGCCAATGAGTGCCTTGGCATATTTTTTAACTATTTTCTGTGTTTCCTTGTCCATTATTTTTCAGCCTTCAGCAAAGTTAGGAAGGTGTCTGTTTTAACGGATAGAATCGGTTCTTTGTTATTAACAATTTGCTGTTAATGAAGGGCTGCCGCTGGCAAGTCGCGCATTGCTGCAAGTCCCGCTATTGAAAAACCCTTTGCTTCCATGCCCTTTTCCCATCTGAATCCCCGAAGATGGCTTCATCTGAGCGAACAATCTATTTTGACCCCATCACACTCTGATGGGAATTAATTTTATTTTTGTAAAACCGTTCCTTGTCAATGAAGACGTTTTTCATTCTTTATTGGCTTAGAATGTATATGCCGAAGGACATGATCTTATTCTCATATTCTTTCGGTATAAAACCAATTCGATAATTATGAAAAGGCCCATACGTGTACTTGTTGCGAAGGTCGGACTTGACGGTCACGACCGCGGGGCGAAAGTCATCGCTTCTTTTCTGCGCGATGCAGGAATGGAAGTGATTTATACCGGCTTGCGCCAGACACCCGAAATGGTGGTCAATGCAGCCCTGCAGGAAGATGTGGATGCCATTGGCATAAGCATTCTTTCGGGAGCACACATGACGGTCTTTCCAAAAATCATGACACTCATGAAGGAAAAAGGACTCTCCGATGTTCTCCTTACCGGAGGAGGGATCATTCCTGCCGGTGATATGGGTAAACTCAATGAGATGGGAGTGGGGACTCTTTTCCCTCCGGGCACAGACACCCAAACCATCATCCACTACATTACCAATTGGGTGGAAAAACACCGGAATTTCTGAAACAGGCCATGCCGCCTTCAACACCAATGAAACAGGGCGTTCTGAAATATATTTCGGACGATCCTTGTTTTCTAACAAAAAAAGACAATATCTTTGTCCCGTTATACAAATCGACATGAATACAGCGTTTTTCCATATCTCAATAAACACCAACAGCACCCCGTGCTGTATGATGTGTTGCTGATATACAGGAAAAGCTGTCTGCTAAAGATATACTACGCACAGGGCTTTTCGAAAGAAAGCCCTTTTTTTATGCCAATTGAAATGCAAACCATGACCTCAACTGCAAACATGACAATGAAGAACCCGATGTGCTGCTGCATGCAGACGCAGATGCGGAAGATTTTTGCCTATCCCTGAAATAAAATCCAGGAGAAAAACAAAAGCCCTTCCGCCACAAGCAGGAAGGGCTTTTGTTTTTTCAAAGAGTATTAAAAAAACAATTCACATAAAATCAAACCTAAAAACAATTTACACATGACACTCCGACTTGGCGACATCGCACCCGACTTCAAAGCAGAATCGACAGCAGGCCCTATTTCATTTTACGACTGGCTCGGAAAAAGCTGGGGAGTGCTCTTCTCCCACCCCGCCGATTACACACCCGTTTGCACCACCGAACTGGGAACGGTGGCTAAACTCAAGTCCGAATTCGACAAAAGAAATGTGAAAGTGATCGCACTCAGCATCGACCCGCTGAGCTCTCACGAAGGTTGGGTGAAAGACATCAACGAAACACAACACACCACCGTCAACTTTCCCATTATTGCCGACTCCGATTACAAAATCGCCAATCTGTACGATATGGTTCATCCCAACGCATCCGACAGATTCACGGTACGTTCGGTGTTTGTCATTGATCCGGATAAAAAGGTAAAACTGATCATTATCTATCCCGCATCCACAGGCAGAAATTTCAATGAACTCTTGCGCGTCATCGATTCCCTGCAACTCACAGCTCAATACAGTGTGGCCACCCCGGCAAACTGGAAGACCGGCGAGGATGTCGTCATCGCCCCTTCCGTTAAAACCGAAGACGTACCGGCTTTGTTTCCAAAAGGCTTCACGCTCATTAAGCCTTACCTGCGAACCACGCCCCAACCCAATTAACGCACCCGAAAAAACACAGACACATGCAAAGCTTTCGTACAGAACTTGAAAACCCGCTTGTCGAAAAAGACATTGTTGAGCTTGAAAAGAAAATAAGCGCCTTCCGAACAGGCTCCCTCAATGAGGACAAATTCCGTTCACTTCGTTTGGCCCGGGGCATTTATGGTCAGCGACAGCAAGGCGTGCAAATGATCCGCATCAAACTTCCCTTCGGAAAGGTCACCGGCAGGCAATTGCTCAGGCTGGCAGACATCTCGGATGAATACTCGAACGGAAATCTCCATCTCACAACGCGTCAGGACATCCAGGTGCATTACGTCAGTTTGGACAAAACACCCGAGCTCTGGGCCAGGCTGGAAGAAGATGACATCACCCTTCGCGAGGCCTGCGGCAATACCGTCAGAAACGTCACCGCCTCTGCCGCAGCAGGAATCGATCCAAAAGAACCCTTTGACGTTTCACCCTACGCCGATGCTGTTTTCCGGTATTTTCTGCGCAAGCCGTTCGGACAGGAGCTGGGCAGGAAATTCAAAATCGCTTTTTCATCCAGCGATGAAGATTCTGCTTTCACCTTTATTCACGATCTGGGTTTTATACCCAAAGTAAATATTGTCAAGGGCGAAATGATCCGCGGATTCAAAGTGCTCATTGGGGGCGGTCTCGGTGCACAGCCCTTGCTTGCCCAGACAGCCTTTGAGTTTTTGCGCGAGGACAAGATCATTCCCTTTACCGAAGCCATCATCCGCGTGTTCGACCGTTACGGAGAACGAAACAGCAGGCACAAGGCGCGTCTCAAATATTTACTTGCCAAAACAGGCTTGCCCGAATTGCTGCGTCTGGCAGAGGAAGAAGAAAAGGCATTGTACCAGGTTTCCTTTCCCATTGACAGCACTCCTGCTGCTGTGAAACGGGCCGAAACCAATACCGTGTTTACCACATTCAAGATAAAAAACACAGCCGCTTATCACGCCTGGTTACAGACGAATGTTTTTGAACAAAAACAACAGGGATATTTTGGCGTGTACATCAAAGTGTCTCTTGGCAACATCCGCTCCGAAAAAACACGTGAACTTGTTTTAATCGCAGGAAGATATGCAGCCGATGATATCCGGATCACCGTCAATCAGGGTTTCCTTTTGAAATATGTAAAGAAAGAAGCTTTGCCTTCCCTTTTCCGTGAACTGGATGCAATCGGGCTTGCGGTTCCGGGTTTTAATAGTGTGGCCGATATTACATCCTGTCCCGGAACCGACACCTGCAATCTGGGCATTTCGAGCAGCACGGGAATTGCGGCCGAACTTGAAAAAGTAATTCACGAGGAATATCCGGATCTCATTTACAACAATGACATTAAAATAAAAATCAGCGGCTGCATGAACTCCTGCGGACAACATGGTCTTGCCCAGATTGGCCTGCACGGAAGCTCGTCAAAGGCAGGTGCGAATGTTGTTCCCGCCCTCCAGTTGCTTCTCGGCGGAGGCCCGCTGGGCAATGGGCTGGGAAGAACAGCAGATAAAATAATTAAATTCCCGAGCAAGCGCGGCCCTGCTGTTCTGCGTTTGCTTCTGGATGATTTCAGCCGTCATGCACTGACAAGCCAGGGCTTCAATGATTATTATGATTTCAGGGGCAAAGATTATTTTTATCAGCTGTTAAAACCTCTCGCCGACAACAGCACGCTTGTTTCTGAAGATTTTATGGACTGGGGACAGCAGAACAAATTCAAAACCGAAATCGGTGTTGGTGAATGTGCCGGGGTCATGATCGATCTGGTTTCAACGCTTCTGTTGGAATCCCGGGAAAAATTCACACTGGCCAAAGAAGCGCTTGAGTCGGCTGCTTACCCGGATGCCGTTTATCATGTTTACGCTTCCTTCATCCATGCGGCAAAAGCCTTGCTGCTGACCAGAGATGTGCATTGCAACACGCAGATCGGCATCATCACCGATTTTGACAAGCATTTTGTGGAGAGCGGATTGTTTGATTTCCCTCAAACATTCAAAGCTGTTGTGCTTCAAATCAATCAGGAACAAGCCGGACGGGAATTCGCCGAAATCTATTGCGCCCAACTGGAGGTTTTCCTGAAAGATGCTGAGCTCTTCAGGAGCAGGCAAGACAAGGAAAACGAAACACATTTCAAACAGAACCCGAAAGAAGATTAGTACGGCCACAGAGATTGCCGCATTGATTTTGGTTCGACAAACACCGATCGCGAATGAAAACAACTATCAGCCCCAAACTTACCCTTGTCGGAGCAGGCCCCGGCGATGCCGATCTGATCACCGTCAAGGGTGTTCAGGCGCTTCTTGCCGCAGACATCGTCTTGTACGATGCGCTTGTCAATGCCGAATTACTCAAATATGTGCCTCTGGGAATAAAGAAAATATTCGTGGGCAAAAGAAAAAACAAACATGCCTACTCACAGGATCAGATCAATGCGCTGGTCATCGATTTTGCCTTTGAATATGGCCATGTTGTCCGCCTGAAAGGAGGCGATCCTTTTGTTTTTGGCCGTGGTCATGAAGAGGTTCTGTACGCCGAACAGTTCAATATCGAAACGGAATACATTCCCGGCATTTCCAGCTGCATTGCCGTACCGGGTCTGGCAGGAATCCCGGTGTCGCACAGAGGAACAAACGAAAGTTTTTGGGTCATTACCGGTACAACCGGGGCCGGAAAACTTTCGGCAGATCTGAAGCTCGCTGTCCAGTCTTCGGCAACGGTCATCATACTCATGGGCCTGTCCAAACTCGAAGAAATTGTGGAACTCTATCTGCAACATGAAAAACAGGATACGGGCATTGCCATCATTCAGAACGGGTCTCTTCCTTCTGAAAATATGGCCATCGGTACAATCGATACCATTCTGGATATTGCAAAAGATGAACGCATCGGAAGTCCCGCAATCCTTGTTATCGGAGACGTTGTGAAAAACCACAGGGATTTTCCAAAGAATCTGAAAGACTGGAAATACCTGCTGAATTAAATAACAAAAGCCGGAGACAAACCGCTATAAAGTGGGTTTTCGCTTTATCCTCTTTTTATGACAGACACAGATACAGGACATAACAAATTGTTTCCCGTCTTTTTGAAGATGGAGGCTTTTCGCGTTCTGATTGTTGGCGGAGGGAAAATTGCATTGGAGAAAATTACAGCCGTTCTCTCCAACAGCCCCGACACGCAGGTGGTTTTGGTTGCATCCCGTATTTCTCCGGAAATAATCGCGCTGAAACAACGTTATCCCCGTCTTGTTCTGAAACAAAAGCCTTACCAAACAACAGACCTCGACCAGACGGATTTGGTGATCAGCGCAACCGGCGACAGGCTTCTTGCAGAACGGATCAAAAAAGAGGCGCGGCAACAGCGGCTGCTTGTGAACATTGCCGACACGCCCGATCTGTGCGATTTCTACCTGGGTGCTGTCGTGAGCCGGGGAGATCTGAAAATCGCCATCAGCACAAACGGCAAATCGCCCACAATGGCCAAAAGATTCAGGGAAGTGCTGGATGATGTGTTTCCGGATGAAACCCAGGAAGTGCTTGAAAATCTTTCCTCCATCCGCAGGGACCTGAAAGGCGATCTTTCTGAAAAAATGAAACGCCTCAATGCCCTGACGTCTCTTCTTGTCGAAAACAAAACAGACAAAAGACGGAACGTTTTGAAACGTGTGCGCGTTGCCTCTTTTTATTCGCTTGTTGTCATTCTGTTGATGTTTGCCGGTCATCTTTTGTTCTCTTTTTTAACTGCCGAACGCCTGAGGAATCTGACTTCCGCCATTTACAACAACACCGACAGTCATTTGCTCCTCTATATGGCCGGAGGGTTTGTGGCCCAGATGATCGATGGTGCACTGGGGATGGCCTATGGAGTGAGTGTGACCACCTTTTTGCTGAGTCTGGGTATTCCGGCAATTACACCTGCCGTAGCCAGCGCCAGCATGCATGCTTCTGAAATCTTTACCACAGGTTCATCCTCGCTGGTATACATGCGCTACAAGAATGTGAATCTGAAACTTTTCCGAAAACTCGTTCTGCCCGGCGCGCTTGGTGCTGTTGCGGGCGCTCTTGTGGTGTCTCTGATCAGCAAAGAGTACATTCTTCTGGTCAAGCCCCTGGTGGCTTTGTACACCCTGTTTCTGGGCGCCGTTATTGTCTTCCGGGCATTAAACAGAAACGCCGCCAAAGCCAAAAAGATCCGGAAAATTGTTCCCGTCGCCGCTGCCGGCGGATTTCTGGATTCCGTTGGCGGCGGTGGCTGGGGGCCCATTGTCACGACTTCTCTTATTGCCGGGGGACGCAATCTGAAATATGCCGTAGGCTCCTCACATCTGGCCAAATTTTTTGTCGCCATCATAAGCACCCTGACCTTTATTTCCCTTATCGGCCTTCAGCACTGGCAGATCATGTTCGGGCTTATCATCGGAAGCATGCTTGCGGCACCGCTTTCCATTTATTTTTCAAACAAGATTCCGATCCGGGCCGGACTCATCCTTGTTGGAACACTGGTGATTCTTGTTAGCTTGAGAATACTTATTTTAGCCTTTCTGAGTTTATCCCGGTAATGGCCAGCGAAAAAGCGCACACAAAATAAAAAAACAGAAATGAGCACAGCGGAATTAAACAGGAAATACACCCCACTCAATCCGGAAGAGAGGATTGCCAAGCTATACACGGACTTTTCAAAAATCCTGCTGACCTCTTCGTTTGGAACAACCGCCATCTATTTACTTCATCTTTTCAACCGCATTCAGCCTTCACAAGCCATCCATTTCCTGGATACGACATACCACTTTCCGGAAACGCTGGCTTATAAAAAACTGCTTTCCGAATCCTTTCCCCTCAATGTCATCGAACTCAAAGGAGATGCCTGGCGAAACGCCTTTACAAAAACGGACAGGACTTGGGAAAAAGACCCGGATCTGTGCTGCAGTGTAAACAAGGTTGAACCGCTGGAAACAATCAAACCCGCATTCGATGTCTGGGTTTCGGGCCTGATGAAAACGCAAAACGCTTTCCGCAGCGAGCTTCCGGTTTTTGAAGAACGCAACGGTATTTTGAAATTCTATCCCCTTTTGGATCAAACAGAACAAGACGTGAACCGTTATATTCAAATCAACCATTTGCCAGAACATCCTCTTAAAGTTTCGGGATATCATTCGGTTGGATGCACGCATTGCACAACCCGGGGAAATTCAAGGGAAGGAAGATGGATCAATAAATCAAAAACGGAATGTGGTCTGCATTTATAGACAAGCACATGAAAGCAATGCACCAGCAAACTCAAACAAATCATTAATCACTTCAGCATGTCGGAAAAGGAAATTTCAATCGGTTTATTTGGTTTTGGGTGTGTGGGTCAGGGGCTCTATGACGTCTTGAACCAAAGTCAAAGTCTCAAGGCCAACATCGAAAAGATCTGCGTGAAAGACAGCAGCAAAAAACGCAAAATTGCCATGTCTTATTTTACGTATGAGCGGGAAGATATTCTTCGGCGTAACAACCTCGATGTGATTGTCGAGCTGATTGATGATGCCGCCGAGGCGTTCAAGATTGTCAGCGCAGCGCTGAACAATGGCCTCAATGTCGTTTCCGCCAACAAGAAAATGCTTGCAGAAAATTTTGAGGAGCTGTACAGGCTTCAGATAAAAAACAATGCGGCTCTTATCTATGAGGGGTCAGCCGGTGGCAGCATTCCGATTATCCGTAACCTGGAGGAATATTATGACAATGAATTGCTCAGCAGTTTCCGGGGCATTCTCAACGGCACCTGCAACTATATCCTCTCCCGCATGGAACTGGAAAGCAAAGGCTATCAGGAAATCCTTTCCGATGCGCAAAGCAATGGTTTTGCCGAAAGCAATCCCTGGCTGGATGTGGCGGCCTATGATACTTTATACAAAACCATTTTGCTCACGGTTCATTCCTTCGGTGTCGTTCTGAAACCCGAAATGGTGCTCAACCTGGGCATTCAGAACATCACTTTCGACGACATCGTCTATGCCAGGGAAAAGGGCCTTCGCATCAAACTCCTTGGCATGGGATACAAATCAAACGGCGGCTTCCATGTTTACGTGATGCCGCATTTTGTCGAGAAGACGGATGAACTCTACAATGTCATTTACGAATACAACGGAGTGGAAGTGGAAGGGGCTTTTTCGTGTAAGCAGACGTTTGTCGGAAAAGGCGCCGGAAGCCACCCCACCGGAAGCGCCGTACTTTCGGATATTTCTGCCTTGACGTACAATTATAAATATGCTTACAAAAAACTGAAGAAGAGAATCAATGGAAGTGATCAGATCGCGGGCGGCCATTTGCTTGACAATGATTTTTCCATCCGTGTCTATATCCGCTTCAAAGACAAAGCCGAACTGAAGGGCATTGAAATAATCAGCATTGAAGAAGAATACCGATCCTCACATACCAATTATATCGTGGCCCGGGTAAACCTTCGTTCGCTGTTTATGCTCAAAGGAAACAAAGAAAGCAAGGTGTTTGTGTGTGCCATGGAAAGCATCAGGGAATCCTGATGCCCAGAATCAGGATGTCATCCACCTGTTCCTGTTTGCCTTTCCAGGATTCAAACGCTTTCTGGATTTCCGATTTTTGTTTTTCGGGAGGCAGCGAAGAAACGCGAAGCAACAATTTTACAAATTGCCGGTGCATGAATTTTTTACCTGCCGTGCCCCCAAACTGGTCCGAATAACCGTCTGTAAACAGATAAAGCATATCTCCTTTTTGTGCGGTAAATGTTTTATCGGTAAATGTTTTCGTGGAATCCGCATTCTTGCCTCCGATGGAATACCTGTCGCCGGCGTATTCGGAGACTTCATTGTTGCGGATTAAAATCAGGGGTCTTTTCGCTCCCGAAAACTGAATGAGGTTGTCTTTAAAATGCCAGACAAGCAGGCCGATGTCCATACCATCCTGAGCGAGTGTTTCTTTTCTTCCCTTGCGGAACACACCCTTGATTTTACTGTCCAGAATACCCAGCGCTGCCGATGGGGCACGCACAGAAGGATCGTGCAAACTGATGTTCAAAAGCTCATTGCCGATAACCGACATAAACGCACCCGGTACTCCATGGCCGGTGCAATCTGCCGCAGCCAGGAAACCCACCTCTTCGGTTGCCGAGAACCAGTAAAAATCGCCGCTGACGATGTCTTTGGGTCTGAATAAGATAAATGATTCAGGAAAAATGGTTGTAATGCTTTCCTGCGGTGGCAGAATCGCTTCCTGCAAATGTCTTGCGTAAATAATGCTGTCGGTGATGTCCTTGTTTTTCTTTTTAATTATTTCCTCATTGTTTTTTTTCCGCGTCACATCGGTATCAATAATAATGAGTTTCTTAAGTTCTCCTTTTTCATTGAAAATGGGCGTTAAGGTGGAACTCTCCCAGATGACTTTACCGCTTTCCAGGGTATTGGCCGATTCATAATAAACGGCCTTTCTGCTGGCGATGCATTCGTCAATGATCTTCCGTATGTCGGGGTTGTTGCTGGCCTCGTAAATGGTATGCCCGTACTTCTCCTTATACTCGTTCAGGGTGTATCCGTTGACACGTTCGAAACTGGGGTTGACCCAATCCAGTGTTCCGTCCGGATCCAGGATCAAAATGACGTTTTCCGTTTCGCTGGCAACAATCGAAAACCGTTCAAGTTCCTTGTTCTTGAGTTCAATTTCCTTCCGTGCTTTTTCGAGTTCCTTGTTTTCCTTTTTGTACTGTTCCTTTTCAAGATGGGAGCGTTCCACTTCTGATTTCATCCGGAAGGCATTCATCAATATGGTCTGACTCATTTCCTTGAGCTCACTTTTTTTGGACTCAAACAATTTGTGAAACCTCAGAGCTTGCGGATATTCTCCCTTCTTCTCATAGGTCTCGCTCAAAAGGCGAAGAATGTCGGCGATCAGATCCGTTTCGCCCGATTCCATAACAAGACGAAGTCCTTCATAAAGTTCGGTTAAGGCTTGCTGGTGTTTGTCCATCATCAAAAACGACATCCCGAGGCTTTTCCGGGCCAGGGCCATTCCGGGAACAAAGTTCATCTTTGTGGAAAGATCAAGCGATTCCTGAATATAGGCTATAGCCTCCGTTGTCTGGCCTTCCGAAAAAGTCACATTACCCAAGGTGTTGAGCAAATAGATGCGTCCCAGCTCATCATTGATTTCTTCAAGCATTCTCTTGCCTTCGAGCAAAAACGTTTTCGCCAATCCGGGCTTTTGCATTTTCTCGTACACGTAACCCAGGTTCAACAGGTTATAGGCGCTGCCCTTTACATTGTTTTCCTTGCTTGTAATCAACAATGCTTTTTGGTAACAATCAATTGCGGGTTCGTAGAAACTCATCGATTGATACACATTGCCAATGTATCTCAATGTGGATGCCATGGCCTGTCTGTCGGGAGAGGATTCGAAAAAGGCGGCTGCCCTTTCCAGATCAATCAGGGCCTGGTGGTAGTGAGACAATAAAAAGTAGGCTGTACCGGAGTTCCGGTAAGAATAGGCCAGGCCTTCCTTGTAATTTATACTTTCCGAAAAAGTCCTGGCGCGAAGCGAGATTTCAAGAGCATCTTTCGGCAAGGCACGTCTGATCTCCCAGGAAGCCTTGTTTAAAGCCTGTATCTGTTCCTGCAGACCTGCTATCTGGTCCGTTTGCCTGAAAATCTCCTCTGCCTTTGTCATGGATCAGGTAAAGATACGGGTTTTGGCCCAAAAACAGCCGGGGTTTTTGTCGTTCAAGAATGGATTAATGACAAGGCTTACCGGAACACATGATTGTTGTCAGCTTGAAAAATATCAATATAGAAGACATTTGTTATCTGAAATATTTATTTATGGAATCAAAATATATCCTGGCGATTGCCCCTTTTCATTTTTAATATAAAATAAAAGAATATGTGTTTTTCAGCAACAGCGAGTTTTGTTTCGGGTACTGTGCTCACTGCCATCGGTGTTGCAACAATCGCCAAGGCAAAACGGTCTCAAATGGCTTTTGCGGCCATTCCCTTTCTTTTCGGGGTACAGCAGTTTTCGGAAGGAGTGCTCTGGCTGACCTTGTCAGACCCATCAGCCAAACAAGTAAGCCACGCTATGACATACATGTTTCTGTTTTTTGCCCAGGTTATCTGGCCCGTGTGGGTGCCCTTATCCATTTTGCTGATGGAGACAGACAGTCGCCGGAAGAAATACCTTTCTTATGTACTTTTTATCGGGGCTTTTGTTTCCGTTTATCTGGCCTGGTGCATTCTGAATTTCAATGTCAGGGCTGTAGTCAATCTTCACCACATCCATTATGAGCTGGATTATCCGAACAGTATAATTCCTGTAGGTACCGCTTTCTATTTTCTGGCCACTGTTTTCCCGCCTTTTATTTCCAGTAAAAAAACAATGTCCCTGTTAGGTTTTGCTCTTCTTGGATCATTCATTTTCAGCCGCGTCTTCTATGGTGGATTTGTGATTTCGGTCTGGTGCTTCTTTGCGGCCCTGCTGAGTGCTTGTATCCTGTTGGTTTTGGCGGAAGTGAATAAATCTGTCAGAGAAAATGCTGTCCATCCCATTCAGAAATAAAAACTGAGCGCTCTCAGTGAGTCGGAGTGATCACCCGCAGAGAGCGGGGAAGAATGCGTATGCGGAGACTGGAACCCATTGTTCCGGGTTCTCCATCGTAATGGGTCGGGCCGGTGTTTGTCCTTTCAACATCCACCTCGCTTACCTTAAACGTTTCCATAAAATCGGATTTGTCTATCGACCTGTGAAACATCTTCCAGGCCAGGGCCGGCAGGTCCCAGAAATGAAAGGGTTTAAGGATGCAAACATCAATCAGTCCGTCACCCACCGAAGCCCGCGGAGCAATGAAGGCATCGTTTCCGTATTGGGAGGCATTGGCAAAGGTGATCAGGAAGGCTTTTCTTTGAATCTGCTTCTTGTCAAAAGTCAGATTATAAACGGCGCATTCGTATCTGAACAATTGGGCAATGGTTATTTTGGCATACGTTGAAAAACCCCTGTTTCTGCTTTCTGCAAACAATTTGCCGATGTGCGCATCGAAACCGATTCCGGAGGTGCAGAAAAAAGCTTTTTCATTGATGAAACAGCTGTCTATTTTTTTTTCTTCCCCCCAGGTAATAAGCTCCAATGCCTTTCTGACGTTTAAAGGAATTTTCAAATGCCTTGCCAGGCCATTGCCCGAACCGATGGGGATGATTGCCAGGGCAACATCCGTACCCACCAGAGCTTTGGAAACTTCATTGACCGTACCGTCACCCCCTACAGCGGCGGCTATTGAAAATCCCTCGTCAACTATTCTTTTCGTGATTTCCTTACCCTGTTCGGGCGTCTCCCAGAGAATGATTTCATAATCCAGAGCCGAGGGCGAATGAAGCTTGATCTGAACGATGATCTGTTCTTTGTTCATCAGCCCCGCGTTCGGGTTAATGACATAGGCTATTTTCTTTCTCTTGCGGATCATAACCGGTTTCGTTTTAGGTATTCAATGCCAAAGTGAAATTGGAGACCGGGACATTTTGCATATCCAGTATTTTGTGGATTTCATCCCGAAACAGTGTTTTGGAATCCTTCAACCAGTTGCGGAAAGGCAAAGGATCGATTTCGCAGGAGCTCACGTAATCAACAAAGGCGTCGAGATTAAAATACGTGTCGAATATTCCCGCTCCCGCTTTGCAGGCATCCCGGGCATTGCAGAACTGCTCAAAATGCCCTTCAACGGGAACCATAAAAACAGGTTTACCCAGATACATGGCTTCACAAACCGATTCGAAACCGGCTGTGCTCACCAGGCCCTTGGCGCCTGCCATAAAATGTAAAAACTTGGCGTCATCAAGTTTGTGGAAATACAGGTTCTCACCGTAGCGCAGGGTTTCGTATGTCTCTGGCATGTCGCAAAAACAATGCGCCTCGATGTGCTGATTCTTTTGGTGCCAGGCAATAATCTCATCGCGGTATCCGCTGTTGAGCAGATAAATCAGATAATAATTCCGGCTTGAGACTTCCTGTTCAAAAACACTTTGGCGAAGCAGGGGCGGAACAACCGAAATGTTTTTCGCGCTGAAATCCTCCATGGGGTAAAAGGAAATCGCCAGTTTTTTGTCCGCGCCGATGGCCGTGAGTCTGGAAAAGAGCCTGACGGCCATCCTGTCCATGCGGTGGCCGCTGGGGAAATCAAAATAAGGATGCAGAAAAAGATATTGATGCGCTATACACAGCAGCGGAATGGCCGGTTTGTTGAACAAATAATACAGGCCGATCAGAGGGTCGTAAAAATTGATGACGGCATCGGGTTCATGCTTTTTCAGCGTCTGATCAATCAAACCAAGGCTTTTGGAAAACACCGGCCACAGCCTGAGATTGGAAAAAAGAGATGCCGCGAAACGGATGGATTTGTTTTTCTTATCCGTTACAAAATTCGGACTATGAAATTGGGTTACAGGGGCTTTGATCTTTTCGTGAAAAAATGCGGGGATGACCCTTTTTGAACTGCAGCCGACAAGCACAGCGCAAATTTCTATTCCATCCTGGGCAAGCATTTCGGCCATGGAGATGGCTTGTGTCATGTGGCCGCGACCCTCGCCCTGCACAACGAGAATGACTTTTTTATTTCGCTTCATCGGAACGCCGGAATTAGCCTTTTCAATGGAATTTCCTGGCCAAGTCCGTCTTCCACATTTTTCATTGTCTCTTTTTCAGCCAGCCAATCCTTGTAATAAATGATTTTCCATTCGCCGTTATGTGTTTCAGCCAATGCAGTCAAAGACTCCACCCAATCACCCGAATTCAGATAATGTATGTCACCGATCATTTTATTGGCCGGCTGGTGAATGTGGCCGCAGATAATGCCATCGCATTTCTTTCTGCCGGCTACATCGGACAATTGATTTTCATAACCCGAGATAAAAGATACTGCCGACTTCACTTTCAGTTTGATGGCCTGCGAAAGGGAATAATACGGAAGTCCCCTTCGTTCCCGGTAATGGTTGTAATTGCGGTTCATCCACAACAGGAATGTGTAACTCACATCGCCCAGCCTGGACAGCCAGGGAAATTTCGTGGTGACACTGTCGAAAACATCGCCATGAATGACGTAATAACGCTTTCCGAAAGACTCGTGTATGTGATCATTGGCAATGGAGAAATTGCCGATTTCCAGGGGCAGAATTTGTTCCAGAAAATCATCGTGATTTCCGCGCAGGTAAACCACTTTCATGTCCTGTTTCTCCATGGCCTTCAGAATGATTCTGAAGAATTTGGTGTGTTTCTTTTTCCAGCTGCCCGACTTCTTCAATTGCCAGCCGTCGATGATGTCGCCATTGAGAATGAGTTTCTCGCATTGATGTTCCTTGAGGAAACGGACAAGTTCTTTTGCCTTTGAGTCTTTGATTCCGAGATGCACATCCGAAATCACGATGGTTTTGTAAGTTGTCTTCATGCCCTGAATGTTTCCGTAAAGGTTGGACATTCAGTTTATACAAAGATTACCGCCTTGTAAAATTCAGCGTTCTCATCAACATGGATTTGTTGATAAACAGCGGTTTTCACGGAAAGGATGCCTCAATTTCCGCTAGCAGCAATGGTTTTGCAACAGCACGAAAGAATCTGCCTTTTCATAAAAAAGAGGATTGATGATGTTTTGGTAATGAACGCTTAATGCAGGAGTGTTACAATCAAAGCGTTTCGGGGCTCCAGGTGGGCAGCTGCGCTTATTTCACCAAAGCGCCGTTGAGCCGCATCAGCTCGGTTTCCGATACTTTTGCATCGTAGCGCGCGGATACCAGACGGCTTTCTGCATCCAGAAAACTTTTCTGGGCGTCTTTCAATTGCAAAGAGGTAACATATCCTAGACGGAAACGTTCCAGGTTAATGCTTACATTTTTCCGGGCCAGAACAATGTTGTCTTCTTCCAGGTTCAATACTTCCAGTGCGTTCCCGAAATTATTAAAAGCCGTGACCAGTCCTGTTTCCACTTCATTGTGCAATTCCTTGTATTGAAGCTCGGTGTTTTGTTCGTTGATCCTCGCGTCCTTGATCTGCCGGTTTGTATTGGTCCCGTTGAATATCAGCCAGCTAGCCGTGAATCCGGCATTGAGCCCCAGACTTTGATTCAGCAAAATATAACCCGCCGCGTTTTCGGTGCGCGCGAAGTTGTAATTCGCACTCAGCGCCAAAAGCGGATAGCGCAGCGCAACCATTTGTTTCACGGCATAATGCGCCGCCCGTTCGTTTTTTTCGGCAAACAGAAGTCCATTGTTTTGCTTGAAAACAGTCGATTTCAGTTCATCGTATTTGGGTTTATAGGTGATGACAATGGAATCTTTCACGTCAAAATCGCTGGCGATATCTCTGGAGAGAAGCAAATTGAGGGCCGCTTTTGAATTCGCAATGGCCACCCTTTGCCGGAGCAGAGCTGATTTTTGTTCATTCAGATCCAGTTTCGCCTGCAAAACATCGGCGTCGGTTCCGCTGCCGATATTGCTTTTTGTTTCAGCTATGGTCAGGCGTTCCTCGTAAATGCTGATGGCCTCGTTCAGGGCTCCCAGCAATTGTTTCTGCCGCGCCACATCAAAATAAGCTCCGATTATTTTCGCCATTGTATTTTCAATCTGCACTTTTGCATTCAATTCACCCATGGCATTCAGTTCCCGCAGTTTGTCGTATGTGGCAAACATGTTGAAGCCGTCGAAGATTGTCCAGTTCAGCACAGGGCCCATAACCACGGTATTTGACTGAACCCCATGTCGGTCCAATTCCGGTGCAGTGGCAAAATTCTGTTTGATGGCATTGCCCGAGCGGCTTCCGGTTGCAGCCAGACTCAAAACAGGAAGCATACCCGCATTCCCCGCGCTGAAATCATTCTTTGTAATCTCAGCCTGGTTTTTTGAAATGATGATCGAGTAATTGTTTTTCAGTGCAATTTCAACAGCCTGCTGAAGACTCAGTTGTTCCTGGGCTTTTGCAAAAGACAGTTGAAGCAGTAAGACAAGCAGTAGCGCGAATGGTTTATTCATGTGAATCTGTTTTGTTTTTATTGGTCACATGGTATGCCCTGATATTCATGTTTATTTGTGATCTGTGAGTCATGGCATTTCATCTTCTTTCTTTTTTTCTCTGGACAGGAATGAATAAATGGCCGGGATCACAAAAAGCGTAAGAACAAGAGAGAACATCAATCCACCTATAACCACTGTTCCCATAGACATCCGGCTTTTCGCTCCGGCACCAAGAGCAAGGGCAATGGGAAGTGCACCGAGTGCTGTGGCAAGACTGGTCATGAGTATGGGCCGCAAACGGGAAGCAGCGGCTTCGTGGATCGCTTCTTTTATACTCATCCCTTTTTCTTTCAACTGATTGGCAAATTCCACAATCAGAATCCCGTTCTTGGTAACCAGTCCGATGAGCATGATCATTCCAATCTCACTGAAAATATTCAGTGTCTGGTTCATGTACCACAGCGACAAGACAGCGCCTCCCAAAGCCAGCGGAACGGTGAGCATGATGATGAAGGGATCAATAAAGCTTTCGAACTGCGCGGCAAGCACCAGATAGATCAGAAGCAGGGCAAGAAGAAGCGCAAATACAATATTGGAAGAGCTTTCCGCATAATCGCGCGAGGCGCCGGTTAAGCTGGTGGTGAAGGATTCATCCAGTGTCTTTTTCGCAATCTTCTGCATGGCGTTGATGCCGTCACCAACCGTTTTTCCGGGGGCCAGTCCAGCCTTTACGGTTGCCGACATATACCGGTTGTAGTGAAAGAGCTGGGGAGGGGTGCTTTCTTCCCTGACATCAACGACATTGTCAAGTTGTATCAGATCCCCGTTTCCGTTTCTCACATACACAGATTTGAGGTCAAGCGGTTCATCGCGGTTTGCGCGGTCCATTTGTCCGATTACCTGGTATTGTTTGCCGTTGAGGTTGAAATAAGCAAAGCGGTCGCCGCTATAGGCAAGCTGCAGGGTCTGGCCGATGTCGGCAACAGAAACGCCCAGGTCTTTGGCTTTCTCGCGGTTGATGGTGACATCCAGCTCGGGCTTATTGAATTTGAGATCCACATCCACCACTCCGCCAAAGACGGGGTTTTTATATGCTTCTTCCATAAACAAAGGGAGGAACTGTTTCAGCTTCTCAAAATTGGAGGCCTGCAAAACAAATTGTACGGGCAGTGCATTCTTGGCTCCGCCACCCACGCTGATGGTTTGTTCCTGTATAACGTATGATTTTGCTTCGGGGAAAAGCCGGGTCACCCTGGTCAGGTAATCTGCAACCTGTTGCTGCGAACGCTTTCGCTCCGAGGGGTCTTTCAGCACAAGACGCGCTATCCCCGAATTGACAGAACCCGATCCGGCAAAGCTTGGCGCTGTAACGGTCAATGAGGACTTTTTTTCAGGTATCGAATCGATAATGAGGTTACTGATTTTATCCATGAAATGGTCCATGTATTCATAGGAAGCTCCTTCGGGTGCTGTGACGGATATTCGCATCAGGCTCCGGTCATCGAGAGGCGCGAGTTCTGAAGGGAGATATTTACCAATCCAAAAGATCATCACTGTGGCAACCGCAATAATGACATAGGCCCACTCCCTCTTCTTCATGAAAGCAGCGAGCGCATTGCGGTACATGTTTTCCATTCCCACAAAAAAGGGCTCGGTGCGTGTATAGAAACGGCTTTTCTTTTCATTCTTCCTGATAAGCTTCGCATTGAGCATCGGGGTGAGGGTCAGGGAGACGAACGCGGAAATCAGCACGGCCCCCGCCACCACCACACCAAACTCGCGGAACAAACGTCCCACAAACCCCTGCATGAAAATAACGGGCATAAACACGGCCGCCAAAGTGATGGATGTGGAAATAACAGCAAAGAATATTTCCTCCGATCCTTTGTAAGCCGCCTCCAGGGGTTTCATCCCCTTCTCCACTTTTTTGTAAATCACCTCGGTCACCACAATTCCGTCATCCACCACAAGCCCGGTAGCCAAAACGATGGCCAGAAGGGTGAGTACATTCACCGAAAAGCCCATGAAATACATAATGAAAAAAGCGCCGATAAGCGATACCGGAATATCAATGAGTGGACGGAAAGCAATGAGCCAGTCTCTAAAGAACAGATAAATGATCAGAATCACCAGCACAATGGCAATGAGCAGGGTTTCCTGAACTTCTTTCACCGAATTTTTGACAAACTGAGTGTTGTCCAAAGCAATGTCGAGCTGAAAATCTTTCGGCAAATCCTTTTTAATCTGTTCGAGGCGTTTGTAAAACTCATCGGCAATTTCGATGTAGTTTGCCCCGGGCTGGGGAACAAGCCCCAGGCCGATCATGGGTGTACCCGATTGTTTGAGGATTGTTTCCTCGATTTCAGGACCCAGTACAGCGTAACCGATATCTTTCAGCCTGATCGACTTATCCTGATTCTCAACAATGAGCATGTTGTTGAAGCTCTCTTCGGTAGTGAATTTTCCAATCGTTCTTACGGTGAGTTCTGTTTTGTTTCCCTCTATTTTTCCGCCCGGCAGTTCCACATTTTCCCTGTCAAGGGCCTGTCTGACATCCAGCGGAGTAAGGTGATAGGCGGCCAGTTTGGTCGGGTCCATCCAGATGCGCATGGCGTATTTCTTTTGTCCCCATATCTGGATGCTGCTGACTCCCGGAATGGTTTGCAAACGCTCGGCAATCACATTTTCACCGTAATCGCTTACCTGCAGGATGTTTTTCGTGTTGCTTTGAATGGTCAGGGCCAGGATCGCATCCGAATTCGCGTCCGATTTGGTCACCGTGGGCAAGGCGTCGATATCCAGCGGCAGAGATTTAACGGCCTGCGAAACTTTGTCACGCACATCGTTGGCTGCAGCTTCCAGATCGGCTGTGATATTGAATTCGACAGTGATGATGCTTGAGCCCAGGTTGCTGGAAGAAGAAATGGAGCGGATGCCGGCCGTGCCGTTGATTGATTTTTCAAGAGGTTCGGTGATCTGCGATTCGATGACATCCGCATTCGCCCCGGTATAATTTGTCCTGACTGTAATGATCGGAGGATCGATGGAAGGATACTCGCGCACTCCCAGATAGGTATACCCGATGATGCCAAAGAGGATGATGACAACCGACATCACAATGGCCAGTACCGGGCGTTTTATACTAATGGAAGATAAACTCATCTCTTCAAAACTGTTAATGATGCAGGGAATTGCTCAACCTGCTTTATTTTATATTTTTCAACCCAATACCCTTTTGCCGATGCCGTTCTTCCCGTCTTATTTCGCTGTCACGATCCTGACCGGCGAACCTGGCTTGAGCTGCATGATGCCTGTGGTTATAACCGTATCGCCCGATTGCAACCCACTTGTAATTTCAATCTGGGTTGCCGTGCGGGCACCTGTTTCCACTTTTTGAGAGCTGGCCACGCCGTTTTTATAAACAAATACATTTTGCCCTTTCAACACCGGAACAAGCGCTTCTGTGGGTATGAGAATGGTATTGTTCGTTTCACGAAGAATCAATTCAATGTTGGCGAAAGAACCCGGCAAGACCCGGCCGTCTTTGTTTGGGCATCGAGCACGCAACTGAAGGGTTCGGGTAGCCAGATCGATTTTGGGTTCAATGGCATAGATGGTTCCGTCGAACTGGATTTGCTGACCCTGGATTTTAAAATGAAGTTTATCTCCTTTTCGGATGATGCCTGAATATTTTTCGGGGATGGAGAAATCTATTTTAATGGGATCCAGTTGCTGGATGGAGGCGATTTTCACGGTAGGCGAAACATAACTGCCTTCGCTGACACTTTTCAATCCGATCACTCCGTCGAATGGAGCACGCATTTCTGTTTTATCAACCTGGGCCTTTGTGTATTCCATGTCGGCCTGGATTCCCTGAAGCGCATTGAGTGCCGCATCGTATTCCTCCTGACTGACACCTTTGATGCTCAACAATTTCTTCTCTCTGCCTTCCTTATCAGCGGCAAGTTTTTCCTGCAATTCCAGCTTTTTGAGTGTGGCCACGAGATCGGCATCATTGAGTTTCAAAAGAAGTTCTCCTTTTGTCACCTTGTCGCCCTCTTTGAAAAACAACTGAACTATTTTACCCGATGCTTCCGGTTTGAGGTCGACCTCTTCATTAGACAGGGTGGTTCCGGTGGTTTCTATTTTGGTGTCGAATTTTCCCGCCAGGGCCACATATACCGTTACGTTTCCGGGGGCCGGCTTGTTTTGTTTAGCCGCCGATGAAGTCTGGGTCTTGTCCGACAGCACGGTCAGTTTAAGCACAACAAGAATTGCCAGCAAAGCAATAATCAGAAGGGGTGTTCTTACTTTTTTCATTTTCGCGCTGCTTTTGCTTTTGTAAAATTCACGATGATCGTATGGCCCGGTTCGCTGGCAAGATTGTCGGTCAGTGTGTCCAGCCCATCATAAAAACTTTTGAGCTGCCTGGACGACAAACCCAAAGTGGCAATGTCGTTGAGTTCGTCGATGGCCTTGTGAATGCGGGGAAGTGTTTTTCTTGCTTTCGGAGTCAGACATACCCGATGTTCCCTCCTGTCTTTGGGATTGACGAGTCTTTTTATATATCCTTTTTTCACCAGATAATCGATCATGCGGACCATCGATGTCTTGTCAATTTTAAGGATGTTCGAAATGTCCTGTTGACAGCAATCCTGCTCGGAGCTTTCCAGAAGAATCAGGATGGAGTAATGCCTGTCGATGTCCAGCGCTTCCAGTTTTTTTGTCAGCGCACCAAAATACAGACGCATGAGCAAACCGAAACGTCTGCCTAAAGGAAAGCCTGCTGGAAATTGTTTGTTCTCGGACACGATACCCTGTTCTTGGGCGCAAATGTAGTTGTTTTTGACAACAGTTGACATTGCGAACTATTTGAATGACAAAAAAATTGTTAAAAGTAAGGGGGATGCCGAAAAGGAAGACTGGACAAAACAAGCCGGGCGGCGGTCTCTAACCGAAAACGTTCTTTTCTTTCGGGGCGAAGATGTGAAGACCCGCGATTTTGAAACTCAGCCAGGCGAATGCGGGGGCGGCCAAAACATCAATCGTATAATGTACGTGCTGCACGATGATAAGACCTGCAATCAGGCAGGTTGAAGCGAGCAGCAGTTTGCTCAGCCGGGGGACCGGGTTGGCAAGAAAAACCAAAAACAGGGTGGATACATGGCCTGAGAAAAACAAGTCCTTGGTAACTACCGAATTGCTGTAAAAGAAGCGGCCGATGAATGGATCCTGCAAAGGAACCAGAGACAACTGAGGCTCCAGGGGAACGAGCAGCAGGGTGCAGAAACGCAACAGCATCAGTATGCAATAAGCTTGTAAGCACTTTAAAAACAAGGCCGGCTGAGGAATGAGATTGATCAGCGTCAAAATGACAAGGGGATATATCAGCGAAAAGATAAACCAGGAAACGTCTTTTGCCGGAATGAAATTCAGCACCACATCATTCATCCTGAAACCCGGGCGGGACTGGATATAACTGAAAAAACCAGGAACCGTGCAGACAATTGTCAAAAGAATAAGTGCGGTAAGGATTGCCTTTAGCCGAAATGCCGGATTGCACCAGGCTTCGCTCCAGTTCTTTTTCAAGTCGCCGGATTCAAAAGGAAACACTGTCTGAAAGATTCCTTTCATGTACTTTATCTGGTTAAAAACAGAATGTTGAAATCACCGCCTTCGGTTTTATCAATCACTGTTGGAGAAGTCCTGGGATTATATTGAGGTAAATATATTGAAAATATCCGCATTTTCTGCTTCTGAAACTGGAAAACCCCATTCAGATACCCCTCTGCCTTAGCCATTCAGTCCTGGTCTTTGCTGGCCACAGGTCCGGTCGATTTTAGCGGCACCGGCAATCGGATGATTTCGGGTTTGGGCTAGCCGATTTCCGCTTTCACCGAATACTCACCCGATGAGCTGCAAAGCGGGGTACCTATGTATGCTCAAACTTTTCATCCGGCCCAGACCCCTTTGTGTATTCAACCGAAAAAAGAACAAGATGTCAAAAAACAAGCTGATTCTGTCTCTCTTAA
Source organism: Bacteroidota bacterium (assembly GCA_003151415.1). Classification (GTDB taxonomy): domain Bacteria; phylum Bacteroidota; class Bacteroidia; order Palsa-965; family Palsa-965; genus Palsa-965. The sequence continues at coordinate 36,022 of PLXK01000055.1, read as the reverse complement.
CAACACCTGTTATGAAAAAAAAACAACTCTTAAACAAAACCAGGTATCATCCCGTAATCAGCAATCTCGTTAAGCTGATTGAAGTCAACAACTGGAGCGCCCGTTTTGAAAAAGCCATTCAGGCGGCACACAGCAAAAATGTGCCCCTTCTTGAAAAAGTGACAAATCTGGCTTCCTGTCTGGATTGGCTGGACGCTTTTCTTTATTGGGTCCCTTCAGAAAATTCCAGCGGAAACAATATCAATGATCATTTGTGCGCTTTTTATTTTATTGCAGATCAGGAGTCGCTTTTGATATTGCAGAATAAAGTTGTTCCTTATAACAAAGCCCCTAAACTAACTCCCTTTTCCAGCTGGCTGAGAGCGTATGCCAATGCGCTTGGCGAATTTCTCGATTCTCCGGAATCCCTGACCGAAGCTTCAGAGAAGAGCATGTATGCTTCCGTTTATTACAACATGAATGAATATACCCGTCCACACGGCGGATGGAAGACATTCAACCAGATTTTTGCTCGCCATTACAAACCGGGGTTTCGTCCAATTGCTGCAATTGAAGACCAGTGCGTGATTGTCATGCCAGCCGATTCCACATTTGGCGGGCAATGGGAAATACGCAAAGATTCGAATGTAACGGTTAAGAACCTCAACTGGAAAATCAGCGAGCTTCTCGAAGGAAGTCCGTACAAAGATCGTTTTGAAAACGGAATGTTTATGCATTCCTATCTGGGCCCCACCGATTATCACCGCCAGCATGCGCCCGTGGGAGGCCGGGTTCTTGAATCCCGGGTCATCCAGGGCCAGGTTTATCTGGAAGTGGAAGCCACACCTTCGGCTGACAAGCCAGGAAAACACAATTTGAAGCTGAAAAGAAATTACGATTCGTTCGACACTCCCGGGTATCAGTTCGCCCAAACACGCGGTTTGTTTGTACTCGACACCCCTATCGGACTCGTGGCCATTTTGCCCATTGGCATGTGCCAGGTTTCTTCGGTTATACTGACAGCCGAGGTTGGCGTGACTGTCCGCAAAGGCGAAGAGTTGTCCTATTTTCAGTTTGGAGGTTCTGATATCATCGTCCTGTTTGAATCGGCGAGCAACGTCTGTTTCTCCGCCCAGAAAACAATGCATTACAAGATGGGGGCCAAAATAGCCATGGCCTATCCGGCCATTTCGTTCAACAGATAAAACCATTGAAAGTCTGTATCTGTCTTGCGATTTGAGATTAAATAATGAATGAGATGCTCTTACAAAAAGTCAAAATTATAGCTTATCAGCTGGGCAGGAACATTCACCTGACCGGTTTCAAGGCTGCCTATCGGGGAGCTGTTTATTCCAGTACCGCCACCGAAGTGTTCATCAAAAAGGGGGGCACCTCTTTCATCTATGTACAAAACTACGGCGAAGTCGCCTTTTCGGATTGTTCCGAAAAAGAGATTCAGGAATTTATAGCATTCATACAGCCTTTTATTGAATCGCCCGTTATTCATGGCAAAGAGTACAAGGAAGATTTTGTCATAGAAGTGCGGCCGGATCACAAACTCAACTTCGATTACAACTTCATCAAGGTACCCGTAGTCAATGCCGAGGTCATAAAGATTGCGATGCTCAATGTCAGCCAGTCTGTTGTGCTCGACTATTTTACCGATCTCTCGCAAAATCTCCTGGCAGAGACGGCACGCTTCACACAGGAACTTGAGCAAAGAGGCAAGCTCAGCATTTCCAAAACCAGTCTGATGAAATTTATCGGCAAAACACAAAATACACAAAACAGGATCATTGACAATCTGTATTTTCTGGATGCGCCCGATGCCGTTTGGGACATTGAATACTTATCACAAATCAATACCGGCCTTTCCAGGATATTCAATCTGAAGACCCGGTTCCGGGAAGTGGAGTATATGTTAAAGATCATTGACAACAACCTGCGCACCTTTGCCCAGCTGGTGCAACACCGCGACAGCAACAAAATGGAACTGATCATCATTTTTCTCATCTTTTTCGAAGTGCTCAATGCGCTCATCGGGAAACATTTTTAGCTCCGCCTTTCGGCCGAAACCCAATCGTTGTTCATTGTCCACAATCATCCGGTCGTTTTGGCTTCGGCAGGTTTTCGGCAAGCATTTATTTTGTCTACATTTATCCGCCGAGACAGAAAAAGCGCGTCGTGTTTGAAACCCATTAAATACATTTTCATGAAAAACAAAATTATAGTCATAACCGGGGGAGCCACAGGCATCGGCCTGGCCATTGTCAAAGAACTGATCACTCACAACACCGTTGTTTCCCTCGACCGCAACGCATCCAAAATAGCGGCGTTGAAAACGGCTGTTCCCGAAATCACCAGCATAACGGCCGACGTGACTTCGGAAGAAGATTTAAGCAAGGCCATGGATGCCATTGAAAAATTATACGGAAAAATAGACCTGCTGATCAACAATGCAGGAAAAGGAAGCCAGTTCGATTTTGTGAACACTTCCGAAAAAAAGCTGATGGAGAATATGGAAATGGAAATTGCAATCAATTACCTGGCCCCGGTACAGCTGACCAAAAAAGCGCTCCCCCTTCTTCAAAAATCAACGGAGCCGGTGGTGGTCGTTATTTCCTCGGGACTCGCCTATGTGCCCATGGCTTTTCTGGGCACGTATTGCGCTTCCAAAGCGGCGGTTCATTTTGTAACCATGTCGATGCGGCATCAGCTGGCCAACTTAAAAATCAGAGTGGTTGAAGTCCTGCCTCCGGTGGTAGACACCGAGTTAAGCAAAGAGGCCACCATCGCCAAAATGCCTCCCGATAAATTCGCAAAGCTCTTTCTGGAAAAACTGGAAAAGGGCGAAAACGTGATGAACATAGGGCAAACGGCAGGTCTGGAAAAGTTCAGCCGCTTTCTTCCCAAAACGGCCTTTAAAATGCTGAATAAAAGGGGGAACTGACTCTCTGGAAACAAAACTTCTGAAACGTCTCATTCTGCCCTCGGATTAGCCGAATGCTTCAGCATGCTTAAAGCCTGAGCATCGATGTCATGGCTAAAGCCAGGTGCTTGCGGATTGGAACACCCCCATACTTTAGCATGGGGTCAGAATTCATCGGCTCAATTGGGCTTTAGCCCTGACTATACTTGGCATGCCCCCCTGAAGCAGCAAAGCCCGAAGAAAAAAACTTCGGGCTCCTTGAAATTATCTCTCGTTTAGCTTGTCTTGCGGTAATTCAGAATGGCCCAGCCATTGAGGATAATACCCATCGAAAACACAACGCCGATGTGGTAGAGGATATCCCTGATCCCGCTTCCTTTGAGAACAATCATGCGCATGACTTCAATAAAATAACTAATGGGGATGACGTGCGTAATCACCTGCGCCCAGTCAGGCATGCTTTCTATTGGGGTGAACAAACCGCCCATCAGATTGAATATCATCACAAAAAGAAAAATCATCGAATTGGCTTGCTGCTGTGTTTCCGAATAAGTGGAAATGAGTAAACCAAAACCCAGCAGGGCAAACAGATATACCCCCGCAAATAAATAAAGCAAGGGTATGCTTCCAAGGGGAATAATGCCGTAAACCAGCCAGGCGATTAACAGCCCCACGGTAAAAATGACATTTCCCAGAATCCAGAACGGGATGAGCTTTCCGAGAATGAATTGCGACTTGCGCACCGGCGTGACATTGATCTGCTCGATGGTACCCACTTCCTTTTCCTTCACAATATTAAGCGCCGTCATGTTCCCGCCGATCAGGGTTACCAGGAAAACCAGAATTCCCGGAACCATGAATATGTAATAGGTCAGCATGGGGTTGTACCAGTAAGAAGAAACAATTTCTATGCTGGGCTGGTTGCTTATCCGCGAAGGCTGCAGCCATTCCATCCGTATGTCGTTGTTGAAATCGCTCAGTATGCTGCTCAGGTAATTGTTTCCGACGCTTGCTTTCACCCCGTTGATGGCATTGACCTGCACGCCCACTTTCTGGCTCCCTTCCTTGATGAGCTTGTCTTCAAAACCCAGTGGAATGGTCAGAATGATATCGGCCTTGTCTTTTTCGATGAGGCGGATAGCTTCGGCAGCAGAGGCCGGATATCCGGAGGAATGAAAATAACCGGAAGAGAATATCTTATCGGCGAGTCTTCGCGAATAAGGGGAATGGTCAAAGTCAACGACCGAGAGGTTGATGTTCTTAATTGTATAGTTGGCCGCCTGAGGCAGGATGAGCAGCTGGATGATGGGCGCAATGAACATCATCGGCAGCAGCGCCTTGTTCCTGAAAATCTGAAGGAACTCTTTTTGAAGCAAAAATTTCAGCGTTCTCATTGCAGCCGTATTTTAAAATTTCTCAGACTGATGAACAGAAAAAAGAGGGTCATGCCGCCCAGAATCAGCGTCTCCTTCCAGATGTAGGAGAAGCCAAGGCCTTTCAGCATGATCGCCTTGACCATGATGTAATACCATTTGGCGGGAACAACATTCGAAATCACCTGCAGAATTTTGGGCATGTTCTCGATCGGGAACATATAACCACTCAGCATAATGGTGGGCAACATCATTCCCATCATCGAGAGGAACATGGCCGACTGCTGCGATTCGGTAACCGTGGAAATAAGCAGGCCCAGCGAGAGCGCGGTAATAATCAGCAGGGTGCTTTCCATAAACAGCAAAATCACACTGCCCCGGATGGGAAGATCCAGAGCGTAGACACTCAATAAAAGAATCACCGCCAGGTTGACCATCGACAGCACCAGATAGGGCACCGCTTTGGCAAGGATAACCAGGATGGGTTTGAATGGCGAGACCAACAGCACCTCCATCGTGCCCAGTTCTTTTTCCCTGACAATGGAAATGGAAGTCATCATGACACAGACAAGCAGCAAGACCAGGGCCATAACGCCGGGCACAAAATTGGGAGCGCCTTTCAGATCGGGGTTGTAAAGCATCCTCACTTCGGGCACAATGGCGTATGGCAAGGGTCCGCCACCCGGCAACGATGCCTGGTAGTCGTTTACAATGGCTGTGATGTAAGCCACCAGCGTGGTTGCCGTATTGGGATCGGATGCATCGGCCACGATCTGGATCCTGGCTTTGTTGTAATGAAGCAAATCGTTGTAAAAATTTGACGGGAAAATAACAACGAGTTTTGTTTTCCCCTGGCGGAAGACTTCTTCGGTTTGCCCGGGGTCCATCACCATCTTGCGCACGTGAAAAAAACTGCTGCCTTCCATTTTCAGAATGATCTGTTCGGAAGCCATGTCCCTGGCATTGTCCACCACAGCGATATCGGCATGTTTGATTTCATTGGTCAGGGCAAAACCAAACAAAACAATCTGCACCACAGGCAGGCCAAAAAGCATGAGCAGGGTTTTCCGGTCGCGGAAAACATGCGCAAATTCTTTTTTGACGAATGTGATAAATTGTTTCATTGCTGAATGTTGTGTTAATCCGCCTGGCGTGTGGCTTTGCGTGCGAGCTGATAAAAGACCTCGTCCATGTTTTTGGCCGAATAGGTTTTGCGCAGGCCTTCGGGCGAATCGAGCGCCTCTATTTTTCCATCCACCATGATGGAAATGCGGTTGCAATATTCCGCTTCATCCAGGTAATGCGTGGTGACAAAAACCGTGGTTCCGCTTTCGGCGGCTTCATAAATCATGTCCCAAAACTGTTTGCGTGTAACCGGGTCGACTCCGCCTGTGGGTTCATCGAGGAAAACTATTTTGGGTTCGTGGAGCAAGGCCACGGACAAAGAAAGTTTTTGCTTCCAGCCCAAAGGCAAACCGGCCACCAATTTCTTTGCTTCTTTTTCCAATCCCAAACGCCCGACCAGATTCGCGCTTTTTTCCTTGATTTGTTTATCGCTCAGTCCGTAAATGCCAGCAAAAAAGCGGATGTTCTCCATCACCGTCAGGTCTTCATACAGGGAGAATTTCTGACTCATGTACCCAATGTTCTTTTTAATCTGTTCCGGTTTTCTGTACACATCCAGCCCGGCCACCGTTGCCTGACCCGAGCTGGGGGTAGACAGTCCGCAGAGCATGCGCATGGCGGTTGTTTTGCCGGCGCCATTGGCTCCGAGGAAACCGAAAATCTCGCCCTTGTATACATCAAATGAAATTTCATCCACGGCCACAAAGTCGCCAAAGTGTTTGCTGAGTTTATCAGCATGGATCAGCACTTCTTTGGTCTCACTCATTCCATCAGGCGTATGAAGCAATCTTCCACTGTTGCTTCGGTTTCTTTTAACTCCACATCTTCATGTCCTTTTGAATGCAGGTATTCGAGTAAACGGCCTTCACTTCCCTGATCCGGATTTTTGAAACGCAGATGCACATACGCGCCCGAGGAATAGCTGTCGGCCCTTTCGGGGTAAGCGCTTAAATCTTTCAAAAGGCGGTAAGGAGCCCCGGCCTTTAATGCATAAAGTCTGTCGGGATATTCTCCGATGATATTGGACGGGGTATTTACCCTGAGCAGTTTACCGCCCTGGATGAGTCCGATGCGGTCGCACATGTTGGCTTCGTCCATGTAAGAAGTGGATACAAGCACGGTGATTCCTTCTTTCTGAAGCCGTTTGAGCATTTCCCAGAATTCCTTTCTCGACATCACATCCACGCCCGTGGTGGGTTCATCCAGAAAAAGCACTTCGGGTTTGTGGATCAGCGCACAGCACAAGGCCAGTTTTTGTTTCATTCCACCCGAGAGTTTTCCGGCCCGGCGTGTTTTAAAAGGCTCCAGTTGCGTATAGATATCCTTGATCAGGGAATAATTTTCTTCGATGGTGGTATTGAACAGCGTTGCAAAGAAGCTGAGGTTTTCCTCCACGCTCAGATCCTGGTAAAGGGAAAAGCGGCCGGGCATATAGCCGACAATGCTCCGGATGGCTTTGTACTCTTTCACCGCGTCATGACCGGCAACCGTGGCTGATCCTTTGTCGGGCAGCAGCAGGGTGGTGAGTATACGGAAGATGCTGGATTTGCCCGAACCATCGGGTCCGATCAGACCGAACATTTCTCCTTTTTCCACAGAAAAAGACACGTCGTCGACAGCAAGTGTTTTGCCCTTGTTATAGGTTTTGACAATATGGCTGACTTCTATGGCTTTCATTTACCTACAATTTCAGCTGTCCGTACATTCCTATCTTGATGTATCCATCGTTGGGCACCCTCACTTTCACTGCATACACCAGATCCGCGCGTTCCTCTTTGGTTGGAATGGTTTTGGGTGTGAATTCCGACTTGTCCGATATCCAGTAAATCGTGCCCGGGTAGGTTCGTAATTTCTTTTCGCCGTCATCGATCTGGACTTTTACTTTTTGTCCGAGCTTGATCTGCGAAATCTGCGTACCGGTGATGTAGGCTCTCAGAATAAGCGTGTCGGTGGCAGCAATCTTGTACAAGGCTTTTCCGGGACTCGCCACTTCGTGCACCTGCGCATATTTGCTCAGCACGGTGCCGCGAACGGGATTTATAATGCGGCATTTGACGAGCTGGTCGCTCAATTGATCAATCTGGCGCTGCAGCGGTGTTGCCTCGCGGTTGAGTGTATTTGACGTAATGCCCAGAGAGGACCGCATGGCCTCAATTTGTTTTTTCAATGTTTCCACCTGGCTGTTGATGTCATCCAGTTGCTGTTGTGTGGAGGCATTGGCTTTAAACAGATTGGCCGTGCGGGTCTGATTCTTTTCGGCTTCCTGCAGCTGGGTTTGCAGGGAGGCCAGCTGAACGGGGATATCGGGTTTCTGGCCGAGCGTGGAGGCGATCTGCGCCTCGAGTTGTTTTTTTCTCAGATAAAGCTGGATGCTGTCCACATATCCGATCCACTGCCCCACCTGCAAGGTCTGTCCTTCTTCCACATTGAACTGCATGAGGGTTCCGGAGGCTTCGGTGGATATAATGGTTTCCACGGATTCGAAAGATCCGGCAGCATCAGAATCCATGGTGGAGCTTTTACAGGAAAACAGAAGCGTTCCAAGTGTCAGGGGTATGAGATAAGCTGAAGGTTTCATTTGTATGTATATTAATTAGACACTGGCAAAGCAATACTGTTCAAGCCTATTGCAGATATTGATGAATGAGTTTCGAATCAGATTCTCAAATCCGTTCAATCTTTTGTTTGTTCTTTTCCCTTGAAGGAAAAGAATCAAAAGGTCAAGACGGCCTGATTCCTCCCGCACAACCGACACTGCACCGACGGCCGCCATTGCCATCCCGCTGCCTCGGCCGGACATCCGTTTAAACCTTTGTTTTTCTGTAATGGCATTCATCTTTCAGTTTATTGGTATATGCATATTCACTCATTCTTTCTTAGTTTGCTGAAATTCTTCATCTGTTAATTGCCTGAAATAGTTTGGTAATTGTATTGCGCCAGCAGCATTTGAACCTGGTGCAAAAGAAGACTTTGTCTCGCCTGATCTTCTTTATCGAGCTGAATGATGAACTCGCTGATGGTTATGGAGCCGTTTTCCATCCGGGCCTTGTCGCCTGAAGTAACCGACATGCGTTTGGCAATAATCTCCTGGTCTTTGGCGATCATCTCTTTTAGCTTTTGCATGTCTTGCTCCTGCTGGGTCAGATTGAGATGTGTATTGAAAAGAAATGTCTCCTTCTGGATATCTTCCGTCTGCCTGTTGACAACCAGAATCTGACGCTGGTCTTTCAGGGTATATAAGGTTCCGAGCGACCAGCTGAACCGAAGGCCCCCGATATAATAGGTGTCGAAATTGTTGTCGAACAAATTCAAAGCCGGACGTCCGTAGCCTCCCTGAACAAAGAAAGACAGGCGGGGGCGGTTGGCGGCGTTGAGGATTTTGTCCTGCACATCGTAATTCTTTTTGTGGCTGTCATACACCGAAAGTTCGGGTCTTTTGATGATTTCGGAAACGGCCTTTGTGCCGGGCATTTGCAGGACCGTATTTTCGGGCAGGGGTTTGTTGATAAACTGGCTCATCATGCTCAGGAATGTTTTTCGCGAGGCTGTCAGCTGAATTCTGTTTTGCTGCTGCACAAGGAGTTCGGCCAGCAGTTCATCCAGATTGCCGATTGTGGCTGTACCATTTAAATAGGATGGCCTCATTTTATCAATGCTGCTTTGGATGTCTTTTTGCAGCAGGTCGTTTTGTTTCAATTGTTCATCCAGCAGCAGGATTCCAAAAAACACCTGGTTGACCCTGTCGCGCAGGGCATAGAGATCCACTTCCAGATTTTTCTGCAAAATATCGGCATTGGCTTCGGCAGACTCTTTCTGGTAGCGGATCGCTCCTCCATCGTAAATGGTCTGGTCCAGCTCGGCATACACTTTATACTGATCCTTGCTGAATTCGGGGAAGGAAAAACCGGGCAGCTTGATGTTGATCTCTGTCACGGCACTCTGGTATGTGGCCTGTCCGCTGATGTTCAGTTGGGGCAGATAGCCTTTCGAGGCGTTTGCCAAGGTATAGTCTCTGCTCTTGTTGATCAGATCCCTTTGTCTGATCATCGGATACTGCTGCCGGGCAGAGAGGTAGCAGGAATCGATGTTTAAAACCGGGGCTTGCTGGGCGTAAAAATGGCCTGAAAAAGCGAGCAAAGCCGAAACGCAGCACCCCACCTTTAGGGAACCGAACCATTTCCTGCAAAGACGTAGCATCATTTAGAATATCTGTTTATCATATGCAATAATAGTCTCTTTTCCCATACAAATGTGTTCTGATTTCACAAATCAAAAAATGACTGTTATTTAAGGGGATAATGATACATATCAGGAATTTCTTTAGCCACAATCCAGTAAAGACAGCGGAATTAAACTGGGATTGTGGTTTTGCTGATGATCAGGAGCAGGGGTGAGAACAAATCTGTCCGATAGGATTTGTAGGCTTCCCCATAAGTCAGCCATTTAAAATTAGGATAAGTTGGGACTTCCTTGCAAGAGAAAACACCCAACACCAAAACAAAAAGGAAGAGTATTGGTTTTCTCACTCGGTTTCCATTAGTCAAACGGCTATTGCAGAACAACTTTACTTACGTATACGCTTTGTGCATCTTTTACCTGCACAATATATATGCCTTTCGGAGAAGCGCTCAGATCGATGTCCTGGGTTATTGCGTTATTGCTGGTGTTGTTTTCTTTGCTGTGGAAAACCTGTTTGCCGACGAGATCGCAAATAGAAATTTCTCTAGCTTGGCCATTCAGGTTTTTCATTGCAATTTGGAAGAAGCCAGAATTGGGGTTTGGAGAAATCTTCAGCAGGGACGGATTCAAATATTTTTCGATTCCGGCAGAAGCATTGTATTTGATAATTACTCCGCCTCCCCCGCCTCCGTAACCAACCAGAGCCCCTGGAAATGAAACGCAGCTAAATGTTGTTGCGGTTGCATAATCTGAATTCCATGTCTGCCCGACCAGCTTACTCCCTTATTCACTGCTGTATAAAATCGGGTCGTGTCCAATGTTCCGTTTAAGACACTGGCGCAACCTGTGTTTTATGCCGATAGATGAAACAAAAACAGCAGGCAGCAGCCACAAACCCGTTTACCTTTCGGCCGCCGGTTTGCTGTCCGCTGCTGCTGCTGTTTTCTTCTTTATTCTTTCAGGATTTTCTTCGGCACAAAGTCAAACACCTTTGCTTTTATGAATTAAAGCACTACGATGTCAATCACCATACTCCAGGGCCCGATCGACTTTTTAATAACCGCCACACGAAAATAATAGCGGGTGCTGCTGGTTAGTCCGGTAATCAGAATTTTCGCGACATTGTTTTCCAACGTCTGCCAGCTGGCATCTACAAGAGGCGTGGTGGTATACTGCCATTTGTAAGAGCCTGATTTTACAGCTGTGGTAAACAGCGAGACTTCTCCAGGCACAGCCATCACTTTTAAACGAAAACCTGCCGGACGTGGTTTGGGTGCGGCCTTCACCAGCAAACCGGCACTTGTGATGATGGTTACCGCATTCGACGGAGTGAGATTGGCTGTAGCCACAACATAAGCAGCCAATTGGGTCATTGCCTCATAAAGCAATTTCTTCTTGTCGTGCTTGTCCGCTGTTGCAGTGGGGGTACTGGGCTTGGCTGCTAAAATGGCCGCTTCCAGACTCGCAATGCTTGCATTCATGGATGCCAGCGTCGGCAGAGGGGTTGTGAAATAGGCATTGCCTGTCATAGAGGTTACCACATGTTTTGAAAAATCCACCAACTGTAAAAATGTCATTTTCGACATTTTGAGTGATGCTTTAACTGTTTTAACTTTTATTGTTGTCATTTGTTTTTTGTTTTGTGCAAGCTCCCTTCTTTGAGGAATACCTGCCGGTTAATTAATTGTTTGTTTAATTTTCATCATTCATAACTCCCTGCCCAAGGGGATCATCCGGGCATTGCTCCTCCTTTCTTTTTTGAATCGTGAACACGCTTTATAATTGCTTTCGCCTGACGTGTCTTCAAAAACACCGTTTTCAGAATTTCAGAAGACAAGAAGGAACTTTCAAGAGGCTCAATGGCTTTGTCATGAGACGGAGTCGCATTGTCACGAGACGCAGTGACTCTGTGCCACGACGGAGCGACAGTTACCCGGGCCACAATCCTTTTGTATTGAGACGGAGTGACAGCAACCCGCGACGCAATGACTTTGTAAAGAGACGGAGTGACAGCGGAACAAGAGACCACGACTCCGTTCTGAGGCGGAGCGACAACGGAACGAGACACGAAGACTCTGTTCTGAGACGGAGTGACAACGGAACGAGGCACGAAGATTCTGTTCTGAGACGGAGTGACAACGGAACGAGACACGACGATTCTGTTCTGAGACGGAACGACAACGGAACAAGACGCGACGATTCTCTTCTGAGACGGAGTGACAACGGAACGAGACGCGACGATTCTGTTCTGAGACGGAGTACCGATGGAACAAGACGCGATTAGTTTGTCCTTAGTCGCAGTCATTCCGACCCGGCAGGCAGCTGCATTTACACAAGACACAACCACTCCGTTCCGGCACGCAGTCGCATTTTTACAAGGCATAACCAACTTACCCCATGAGGTTGATCCCTTGTTTCCGAACATTGTTCCTTTTCCTTCGGAACAAAAGACTTTCATCGACAGCAGCCTTGTGTTTTCAATTGACATTTTCATAAAAGGTTTAAACATTCGCTTTATTTGTTTTTTCATTGTTGCTTTATTCTGAGTGGAATTTTTTTTCAATTCCCATTTTCCAATTGCTGTTCCATATGTATATAATCCTCGAGGGTGCCTTTTTGTTCCAGTCCAAATGCAGATTTTTTGATAATTACGAGGAAAGACTTAGAAAACTCTAAGAAAAATTGGGAGAAATTGTTCTTGAGGGGGGAGAAAAAACAATTTTACAACGTGCTCCATCAAGAAAAAACAATTTTACCTTGGAGACAAGGAGAACATGGAGGGCCATGGAGAGTGTTTCGTCCTGGTTCTTTGTGTTTGCGTTTTAATTGGAGAAACATTAAATGCGTTAGCTCGGCAACACTTCAGGCTCTCGGTTTTCCTCTTCCTTTTTTTAACCGCACCCGCAGAGCACCTCACCCCCTCGGTCCCCCTCTCCATGAAAAATGGAGAGGAGGAAGCCTGTGTTTTTCCCTTTTTTCTCCCCTCTCCATTTTCATGGAGAGGGGCCGGGGGTGAGGTGAACGCGAAACGCGAAGCACCTCATTCATGGACCGCACCCGCCGGAGCACCTCACCCCCTCGGTCCCCCTCTCCATGAAAAATGGAGAGGAGGAAGCCTGTGTTTTTTTCTTTTTTCTCCCCTCTCCATTTTCATGGAGAGGGGTTGGGGGTGAGGTGAACGCGAAACGCGAAGCTCATCATTCATGGACCGTACCCGCCGGAGCACCTCACCCCCTCNNTCCATGAAAAATGGAGAGGAAGTCTTTTTTCTCCGGGGCTGAGGAACGTTTCCCCACTATATGACGCCCGTCATAGAATAAACATGAGGCTTTGCCCAATTTGCAGCCAAATAGAAAGAGGGCGGTTGACAAAACACAATTCGGGGGAGTATCTAAAACACCTTTTTGCCTGTTTAACCGTTCCGAAAAATTCAATATCAGCTAAACCTTTTGACAATGAAAACGCGAATTTCCATGGTGGCAGCCGCACTCTGCCTGCTCTTCTCCACAGGATCTTACAGCCAGGACGGGGAAAAACTGTTCAAGGCCAATTGTGCTGCATGCCATTCCATCGGCAAGGGCAAGCTTGTAGGCCCGGATTTAATCGGGGTGAACGACCGCCATCCCGAAGCCTGGATGCTCAAATGGGTAAAATCTTCGCAGACCCTGGTGAAAGCCGGTGATGCCGAAGCCGTTCGTTTGTTTAAAGAAAACAACGGCATGCCCATGACCGATCAAATGCTCAAGGATGATGAAATTAAATCTGTGCTGGGTTATATCAAGGACAAAGGCACGGCAGCTGCAACACCGCCGGCCGAGAAAGTTGCCGACACTCCGGCAACGGCAGCCACCGGCACAGCGGGCTCCACCAGCCCTGCAGAAGAAAAGAAAGCGCAGGGCCCCTCCATTCTGAATATGTTCAGCACTTCGGAATACCTGTTGTTTACATTCGCTGTCTTTTTAGTCGTCGTTGTCATGGTGCTCAGTTCAGCGCTTAAAAGACTTGCCGAAGCTTCGAAATAAACAATGCGTTCCAACAAAAAAATTGCCCTCTGGCTGCTCAGCGGATGTTTCCTGATATTCGCCATGGTCATCATCGGAGGCATCACCCGCCTGACGGGTTCGGGTTTATCCATTACCGAATGGAAACCCGTGACAGGGACATTACCTCCGATGAGCGAGAGCAGCTGGATCAGCGCTTTTGAAAAATACAAACAGTCGCCACAGTTTAAAATTGTCAACAGCCATTTCAGTCTGGCTCAATTCAAATCCATTTTCTGGTGGGAATACATTCACCGCCTTCTGGGCCGTCTGATTGGTTTTGTGTTTCTCATCCCCTTTTTCTATTTCCTTTTCAGCAAACAACTCAACCGGGTTTTACTAAAAAAACTGTTTCTGCTTTTGGGTCTGGGTGCCTTGCAGGGATTTTTGGGCTGGTTCATGGTGAAAAGCGGTTTGGTCAATCTTCCCCATGTGAGTCATTACCGCCTGGCCCTGCATCTGATTGTGGCCTTTCTTATTTTTGGATATGCCTTTCATCTGGTTCTGGAGCTGCTCCAGCCCATACAAACAGCAGTGAACAGAAACACGCGTGCCGCCCGAAACACCACTTCCGTTATTTTAATTCTTGCTCTTGTTCAGATTATTTACGGCGCGCTTGTCGCCGGTTTGCATGGAGGAAAGATTTACACCACCTTTCCTAAAATGGGCGATCGCTGGCTGGCTTCAGAAATCCTGGCCCTTCATCCCCTCCGGACGAACTTCACCGAAAACCCGGTGACCGTACAATTCATTCACCGCACTATCGCCTGGGCAATTGGCATTCTCATAGTCATCCTTTGGACAACGACAATGAAAAACAAACGTCTCAGCCAGCAGCAAACCAATGGAATCAACATTCTTTTTATCCTTTTCCTGTTCCAGTTTCTTCTGGGCATTTTCACATTACTGAGCGCGGCAGCCATTCCTCTGGCCGTTCTTCATCAGGCAGGCGCTTTCTTTTTGTTTGCGGGGATTTTGTATTTGCACCATCAGTTCAGGGAAACATTTGTAGTCGAAGCCAATGAGAAGAATATCGCATGAATGCAAAAAAGTCTCTTCCAACTCCTTAACCCAACCTCCGTTTTCGCCTCTTCAAAGCTTCCTTGTGCTCCTTTTTTTCGGAAGTTGTAAACGGTTTCAGCGGAACGACAGCCGTAGGTTTGGCCTGGGCATCCAGAGTCACGAATGTGAAATACGCATTGTTCGTCAAAAAAGGTTTCAGTTCCGGCAAACGCATTCCCCATACTTCGGCATAAATTTCCATCGATGTGGTAAACGTTCGGGTGATATGCGCTTTGATGGTTAGGATGTCGCCAAGTTTTGCAGCTTGCCTGAAAGTCACCTGATCGATACCCGCGGTCACGGCGATTTTTCCGGAATGCATTTGCGCGCAGATGGCACAGGCGATATCCATCAACTGAACAATCCGCCCTCCGTGAACGATTCCTACCGGGTTTGTATCATTTGGAAAAACCACTTCGGTCATCACCGTTGCGCTGTCTGCAGAAAGTTTGGTTTTGTTCATGGTTTATCTGCTTATCTGTTCCGCTGTTTTTTCCCAAATCAGTTTATTCCCAAAACCGAAAGAATTGTCCGTCAGTTTCACATAGCTGAGTTTGATGATCCACAGCTCTCCCTTCATCATCAGGGCCACCGGATGTTTTGCATAATAGCATCTTTTGGCAGCCGGCAGCAAATCGCCAGCGGCGGCTTCGAAAAGCCCTGAAAACTGTGCGCCCCTCACCTCTCCTGTCTTTCCGATATCGGGCAAAATAGTTCCGGCCACATGCCCATTGACAAGCCCATTCTGTATGTGCTGCGTTTTTTCGGACGATTTAAAGACGAGTGTTTTCTCTTCGGGCAGATAAGCGTAAAAACAATTCGCACAGTACGGCTGTTCGTTGACCGACGTGCAAAAGGTCAGGTTTTTCTGTTCCTGAATAAATAAACGCATCCTTTTGTCCATGTTTACTGATGTTGTTTTTGAATTGTCCTGCAGAAAAAAAGTCTCTCTTCTCATTGCAAGAACGGAATTCCCCGCTGAACAATATATGACTTTGATCATTGCCGCATGCCGGCTCCGCTCTTGCAACAGGCAGGAAGCGTGGTCTGGGTCTTCACTAAAAATATCGGTGAACAAGACAAACCTTTCGCCTAGCCAAAAAAGAGGATCATCCGAAATCCTTGTTCATCGGGCTCTATGATGCCAGTCATAGTTTGCTGCACCGAACGCAAATACCTTTATCGCATAATAAAAATCACTATGGCCGTTATCACTCGACTTGGAAATCAACCGGAAACGCTCTCCGCTCAATGTCAGAATTGCTGGCTGCAAACTTTCTCCGGCAAGACAGAATTCTGTGGAGCAGTGTCATCGGGTTCCGCCAACAGGCAAAAGAAAGTCTATTCAAAAGGCGAAAACCTGATTCGAAGCGGCGATCCCGCAAAAGGCGTATTCTGCATCGCATCGGGAATTGCCAAAGTAAGCCGGCGCGGCAAAGAAAGCACCGAATTCATTCCCTGGGTGGCACGCCCCGGCGACATTCTGGGTCTGAATGCCATCATCAGCGATGAAGCGTTCAGTTTTTCGGCTTCGGCCATCAGTCCGATAACCGCCTGTTTTATTCCCGCCGATGTTCTTCAGCAGCTTTTGCTGCGCGACCCCCAGGCCTTCATGAAACTGCTGAAGCGGGTATCCGACAGCCTGACGCTTTTGGAAGACCGCATTGCCAGTTTGTCCACGCGCAAAAAAAGGGAACTGCTGGCGGAAGTGCTTATTTCCATAACAACACCGGCAAAGGAAGAGTCAAAGTCCGCCACTTTAATTCAGTGTTCGGTGAAAGATCTGGCCAGTCTCACCGGCACCTCAAAAAATTACATGAATAAACTGCTTGCCGATTTTTCGGAAAAAGAAATCATCTCCGTACGTAACCGGAATGTGATTATCAGAAACAGGGAAGCGCTTTCTTCCATTGCAACAGGAAATTGAAACCTGAACAACCACCTGAATTTTTTGTACAAGCAAGACATCTATGCCGTTACACATAAAACGTTTTATTTTCTGGGGTCTTGTCATGCTGTTCCTTCTTGATTCGGCCGCCGTTTACCTCTCCGACAGCCAGGGCAAAGTTTCCTCCACCCTGCTCACGCAAAGCGCGAGGGACGGAAAACTCCTTTTTCAGGAACACAATTGCACGGCCTGTCATCAGCTCTACGGACTGGGCGGTTACATGGGTCCCGATCTGACCAATGTGATTTCCCAGCCGGGAAAGGGAGAAAGCTACGCCGGGAGTTTTATCAAATACGGCACAGCCCGGATGCCCGATTTTCACCTGACGGATACCGAAGTGGATGCCCTGCTCGCTTATTTGAAATCTGTGGACAAGACAGGGAATTCACCCATCCGAGATTTTGACATCCAATACGATGGAACGATACGCACCGCGTCAAAAGAATGAAAAAAGAAATCGGACTTGTTTTTATTTTTCTGGCCCTCATCGCCCTTGTTCTTGGCTTGTTCTGGGGCTGCGCCGGCGCTTTTCAATTTGTCTTTCCCGGTTTTTTTGATGCCGTACCCTTTTACAAAACGAGGCCATTGCATGTGTCTTTCGTTATTTCCTGGATCGTGCTCAGCGCCATTGGAGGCATCTATTATTATCTCAATACCCATTTCCGCATTCCGCTTTTTTCAAGAAGAATGGCCGTTGTGCATGCCTGGATCTTTGGCATCAGCGCCGCGCTGATCTGCGCCTGCTATTTGTATGGAAAGTTCGGCGGAAGAGAATATTGGGAATTTCCGGCGGTTCTGGCCATTCCTGTTTTTATCTCCTGGTTTTTATTCGGATTCAATTACTTCAAAACGATCGCAAAAAAAACGGGTACCTGGCCGGTGTATCTGTGGATGTGGGGAACCGGAATCTGCTTTTTCCTTTTTACCTTTTCTGAATCCTATCTCTGGCTGTTTCCTTATTTCCGCAACAACATCGTGCGCGACCTCACCGTTCAGTGGAAAGCCGCCGGCGCCCTGGTGGGTTCCTGGAATATGCTCGTGTATGGAACCGCTTTGTTCGTGATGGAAAAAATCAAGGGCGACAAACAAATGGCCCGCTCCAAACTTGCCTTTCTCATGTTTTTTCTGGGTCTTGCCAATCTCATGTTTGGCTGGGCGCACCATCTGTATATTGTGCCCACGGC
This sequence comes from Bacteroidota bacterium, assembly GCA_003151415.1. Lineage (GTDB taxonomy): Bacteria > Bacteroidota > Bacteroidia > Palsa-965 > Palsa-965 > Palsa-965. The sequence continues at coordinate 18,203 of PLXK01000055.1, read as the reverse complement.
GCCCTGGATCCGGTATCTGTCGTATGCCATCAGCATGAGCGAGCTCCTTATTTTCGCCAAACTCATCTGGAACTGGAGAAAGGGTTTGGGCTCCATCCGACGGGGCTTTTATTTCCTGCCCTACCGTTTTCTTATCGCCTCGGATGTCTGGATCTTTCTGAACCTCACCCTGGCTCTTTTTATTTCCATTCCAGCAGTGAACGTCTTTACTCACGGCACGCACATCACCGTTGCCCATGCCATGGGCAGCGCCATTGGTATCAACACAATGATTCTGCTGTCTTCGGCTTTATTGATTATCGGTGAGGCAACGGGTTATTCTTTTTCAGAAAGACAGAAAAAAACAATCAATGCCGGTTTCTGGATCACCAATATTTCCCTGTTTTTCTTTTGCCTTTTTCTCATTTTAGCCGGCATCGAAAAGGGAAGACTCGTCATTGAAAACAAACTTTCTTTTCAGGACATCATGCTTCATATCAACCCCTGGCTCATTTCATTTGCCTTTGCAGGCCTGGGTTTATTCACAGGCCTGTTGCTGGTTACCTTTCATCCTTTGCTTGCTGTGGCCCATTATCTGCGGAAAAAACCGGCAACTGTCATCCTTGAAAATTCAATAGCAAATTCTTAAAATCAAATAGCAGCAGAATAACAAATTAAAAATACCGTCATGTCCTACTCAAAATTATCCTTCGGGAATACAGAAATGGCTTTCAAAGCCAAAGAAGACAAAGATCTTCAGCGCTCGCTTTTTCTTTTCAAAATGATGAAACAGCCGGCTCTGGTAAAATTATTGTCCAAAGCTATATTGTTTTCCATGCGCATCGGTCTTCCGGTAAACAGGTTGATCAAAGGCACCATTTTCAATCAGTTTTGCGGAGGCGAGTCGATTGCCGAAAGCACCGAGGTGATCAGCAAACTGAGCCGTTCGCACATCGGGGCCATCCTCGACTATTCCATTGAAGGCAAAGAAGAAGAAGCGGACTTCGAACAAACCAAAGCCGAACTCATCAAAATCATCGCTGTTGCCAAAGACAATCCGGCCATCCCTTACACCAGTCTGAAACTGACCGGACTCGCCCGCGTTTCCCTTCTTGAAAAACTGGGCGCAGGAACCGATCTCAACCTGGCCGAGAAAGAAGAATGCAATACTTTTTATAATCGCCTGAACGAAATTTGCGTCGCCGCGCAGCTTGCCAATGTGCCGGTTTATTTTGATGCCGAGGAAAGCTGGATCCAGGAGGCCATTGATGTTCTTGCAGAACGCTTCATGGAAAAATACAACAAGAAAAAGGCCATTGTTTTAACCACCCTGCAGATGTACCGGTGGGACAGGCTGGATTATCTCACGGCGCTGATCAAAAGGGCAAGAGAAGATTCCTTTTTCATTGGTATCAAACTGGTTCGCGGGGCCTATATGGAAAAAGAAAACGCGCATGCCGCACAAATCGGCAGCATTTCACCCATTCACCTTCTCAAGGAAGAAACCGACCGGGATTTTGACAAGGCCATTGATATCTGTCTGGAAAATATCGACATTATCACGCTCTGCGCAGGTACCCACAACGAGTCCAGCACCATGCATGTCATCCGGAAAATGCAGGAATTGTCCATTGCTCCGGAGCACCCACATGTCTTTTTTTCACAGCTTTATGGAATGAGCGATCACATCACCTACAATCTGGCCAACGCCGGATACAATGTCACAAAATATCTTCCTTACGGTCCCATCAAATCCGTCATCCCTTACCTCATACGCCGGGCCGAAGAAAACACCTCCATTGCCGGCCAGATGGGAAGAGAGCTGCGCATGTTGGTGGAGGAAAAGAAAAGAAGAAGCGCCTCCCACCTGCTCACGACCTGAATTCGTCCCTCTGTTCAGCTCACTAGCGCTCGTATATTCAGCACACGCACGCGCCGCGCTATTTCATTCAATCTCTGCTTTGGTATTTTCTCCAGACCCTGTGCCGGAATTGCATGGTTCAGCGTATACACAAAGACCCGGCTTGGCCTGACCGCTTTCAGCCTTTCTATCCAGGCCGATAGATTTTCCTCATCTGAATTATCCAATGGATCGCCTTGAATTGTTCCTTTCAGAAAAAGCGACTGAATAATCAGATTGCCGCGAAACAGGCTCAGCTGTTTAACAATTTTTTCCAGTTTTTTTTCTGAATGGGGTTGATTGATTCGCTGAAACATCTGGTTTGTACCTGCATCCATTTTCAGGATGCACAAATCAGCCTTCATCAGCGCTTTGGTTACGCCAGGCTTACTGAGGTTCATTGCGTTGCTCAATACCGCCACTTTTGTCCGGGGGGCATAGGTGTTTCTCACCACGAGTGCTTGCGCAATGATCTCATCAAATTCAGGATGCAAAGTCGGCTCACCGTTTCCGACGAATGTGATCACATCGGGCATCTTTCCCTCTCCCTTTAGGGACTTCAATTTCCTTTTCAAATTGCTGATGACATCTCCCGCGCCATGAAATTTAAAATTCTTCGTGCTTTTTGTATGGGTCCAACCGCATTCGCAATAAATGCAATTCATGTTGCAAAGTTTGGATGCCTGAGGCAAAAGGTTTATTCCAAGAGAATTCCCCAGCAGTCTGCTTTTAACGGGACCAAAAATTATTTCATCAGGTAAAATAGCTTCCCTTTTATTCATGGTTTTCTTTCTGATACAAACAAAGCTATTGTGAAAAAAACAGGGCAAAGATGAGTTCATTCATGGAGAACTATGACAAAACGCATACCGATTTATGAGCGATAATTCAAATGTTTACAAATCAAATGGAATGTTGGAAATTCAAATCGCTGCCGGCTTTTTCCATATTTAACTTGCACGCACATTCAAATTCATAAACTCATTTTAAAAACACCAGTATGATCCCGTTGAAAGCCCCTACAAAATCCGGAAAAAAAACCCAGCCCTTCCACTCCTATTCAGATGTGCTCAAAAAATGCATCGATTATTTCGAAGGCGACGAACTTGCAGCGACAACGTGGATCAATAAATACTCCATGAAAAACAAAGAAGGACAATTTCTGGAACTGACACCCGATGACATGCACCGCAGAATGGCCCAACAGTTTGCAAGAAAAGAAAGGGAATACAAGGAACAGTCACATCTCAACGGCAGCTTCAAACACCTTTCCAAATACGGACAAAGCCGGGAACTGCTGGACGAAAAAAAAATATTCAACTATTTCAAGGACTTCAAATACATTTTGCCCCAGGGAAGCGTCATGTCCACTCTGGGAAATCCAAACCTGATCGCTTCTCTTTCGAACTGCATTGTGTTGCCCGAAATTTACGATTCCTACGGTGGCATCTTTTACACCGACCAGCAGCTCGCTCAGCTTTTCAAACGGCGCTGCGGGGTAGGCATCGACATTTCAACATTGCGTCCCTCCGGAACGGCTGTATCCAATGCTGCGGGAACGACAACAGGTGCGGTCTCGTTCATGGAGCGCTTTTCGGACACCACCCGCGAAGTGGCCCAGAACGGAAGACGGGGCGCACTGATGATCACCATCGACATTGCCCATCCGGATGTGGAACAATTCATCACCAGCAAACAGGATCTTTCCAGAATCACCGGGGCCAACATTTCGATCCGTTTGTCTGATGAGTTCATGCAAGCGGTCATGAGCGATTCGGATTATACCCTGCGCTGGCCCATCCATTCGGCAAATCCCCGATATTCAAAAACCGTCAGGGCCGGCGAGCTCTGGAACACCATTATCAAATGCGCGCATCATACCGCAGAACCCGGTCTGATCTTCTGGGACAGACAACACAAATATTCGACTTCTTCCGTCTACCCGGGATTCAAAAACGTATCGACCAACCCCTGTTCGGAAATTGCCATGCAGGGTGGAGACAGCTGCAGACTCATTGCCCTGAACCTCTTTAATTTCATCGACCAGCCCTTCACACCCGCTGCAAAATTCGATCACAAAAAGTTCTATGAGGTTACTTACGAGGCGCAAAGGCTGATGGATGATCTCGTGGATCTCGAACTCGAAGCCATCGAACGAATTCTGGAAAAAATAAAAAGCGACTCCGAACCCGACTACATCAAGGAAGTGGAAGTACGTACCTGGAAACTCTTGTACGAAGCCGGAAAGAAAGGCAGGCGGACAGGATTGGGATTCACCGCCCTGGGAGATACCCTTGCCGGACTGGGTTTCAAATTCGATTCCAATGAAGCCTTGGCCATGGTGGAGGAAATTATGAAAAACAAATGCGCAGCCGAATTCGACAGTTCCATTGACATGGCCCTTGAAAGAGGAAAGTTTGCCTGTTTCGATCCGAAAGTCGAAAACACATCGGAGTTCGTACAGATGATGAAAACGGAATTGCCGCATGTCTATTCCCGGATGATGCGTTTTGGCCGAAGAAACATCTCCATCAGCACCGTTGCCCCTACCGGCACGCTCAGTATGCTGGCCCGTTCCTCTTCGGGTCTGGAGCCCCTCTTTATGCTCTCTTACAAAAGAAGAAGAAAAGTAAATCCGCAGGATAAAAATTCAAGAGTCGATTTCGTGGATGCCCAGGGCGACTCCTGGCAGGAGTTTGTGGTGTACCACTCCAAACTAAAAAACTGGATGGATATTTCGGGTGAGACAGACATCACGAAAAGTCCCTATGCCGGTTCCACGGCTTCCGAAATCAACTGGGAGAAACGCATCGATCTCCAGGCTGTTGTGCAGAAATACACCACGCATTCCATCAGCTCCACCATCAACCTGGCCAATGAGGTTTCCGTCGACAGTGTAGGACTGATCTATCTGGAAGCCTGGAAAAAAGGTTTGAAAGGAATTACCGTTTACCGCGATGGATCCAGAACGGGAGTGTTGGTGGCCGCGGATGAAAAAAAGGAAGTTTGCGAAATCATGGAGACACATCCACCCAAACGTCCACAGAATCTGGAAGCGGAAGTTGTCCGTTTTATGAACCACGAAGAAAAATGGATCGCGGTGATCGGTTTGCTCAATGGAAAACCGTATGAGGTATTCACCGGCCGCGCCGAAGATTCGTTCAGCATCCCCAAATGGGTGCAAAAGGGCTGGGTCATCAAGAATGCAACGGATACCGGAAAAAAAAGATACGATTTCCAGTTTATGGACAGCGACGGATACCGCGTAACGATAGAGGGCCTTTCCCGGTCATTCAACAAAGAATACTGGAATTACGCCAAACTGATTTCGGGAGTTCTGCGTCACGGAATGCCCTTGCCTCATGTTGTTAACCTCATTGAGAACCTCAATCTCTACAATGAAAGCATCAACACCTGGAAAGTGGGAGTGGAACGCGCGCTCAAAAAATACATCCCCAACGGAACAAAAGCAGTGGATCACAAATGCCTGGAATGTGGCTCTCCCGACGGCCTTGTGTATGAAGAGGGATGCAGGAAATGCAAAAATTGCGGAGATTCAAAATGCGGATAAGCGCTAAGATGAATGAGGGCGTCCCCGGCTTGTTCTCCCCGGGTGCGCTCTCTTTTTAGAACAGCCTGAAAGGCAGGTCAATCCAGCGATTCGGATTCAAACCATGATGCCCGTCATAGTTACTTATGACGGGAGCTGCTAATATTGTGAACGAATTCAAGGCCAGAATGGCTTTTTCATTTCACACATCCAAGATCTCATTCATGAACACCTATTCCGGTCACACTTTTCATATTCCTGTCATGGGCCTGGGTTATACCATCGACACCCCGATCAAAGTGGCTCGCTTTGGTATCTCCTCAGTAGTCTCCATCATACAGGATCATCTGGTCGAGCAAATGCGCGAATTTCATTCCCGCGAAAACGGGGAAGATTACGTTCCTGTACATGCGGATGATATTGATCACCGCGCCAAACGGATCACGGCATATCTGGACCTCATGCAGCTTATTGTCACCCGCCAGATGGATGAAATGAAGGCACTGCCTTTTGAGCAAGGCAATGATCTGGTCAAATACTTTCGATTGCTTCCCGAACAATCCGCTTTAAAAAGATTTTATCTGCAAATGCTGACCATGCACGGAAAGCAAAAGGAATTTTTTCAGAGCCAGTTGAAACACCTCATTGTTCCGGGCGCTATTGATGTCAACATCATGACAAAAATTAACAATGCCAATTACACAAAGAACGACGAGTTGCTGCCGATGGAATATGCCGATGCCATCTCGGCATTGCGGGGCTTTGCCAATAGCAAACTGCAATCCTCCGTCGTCTTTTCAGCCGGATTGAATCCACGGCTGTATGCCTTTCTTGAACAATACCCGGATTTTTATCCCGATCACAAAGGGAAACTGAAAAAGAAAATCATCCTGAAAGTAAGCGATTACCGCTCGGCGCTGATTCAGGGGAAATTCCTTGCGAAAAAAGGTTTGTGGATTTCCGAATTCAGGATTGAATCGGGCCTGAATTGCGGCGGGCATGCATTCCCCACAGAGGGTTATCTGCTGGGTCCCATATTGGAAGAGTTCAAGAACAAGAAAAAAGAATTGGTCGCAGAGCTTTTCGAAATCTGCTCCAGGGTCTGGAGAGAAAAAAACAATCGCGGGCTGGCCACCGATCCCGCCATCCGCATTACTGTTCAGGGCGGCATTGGCACCTACATGGAAGATTCTTTTTTGAGAGAGTACTATCAGCTGGATGGAACAGGCTGGGGAAGCCCTTTTTTACTGGTTCCCGAAGTCACCAACGTAGACAAGCATACCTTGCGGGCTTTGTCGCTGGCCAAAAAAGAAGATTATTTCCTGAGTCATGCATCGCCCCTGGGAATCCCTTTCAACAATTTCAGAAGCAGCACCTCAGAGCACCAGCGTCTGGAACGTATCGAAAAGAAAAGGCCAGGCAGTCCCTGCTACCAGAAATTTCTTTCCTTCAACACCGAATTCACGGAAAAACCGATTTGTGTTTCTTCACGCGAATACCAGGAAAAGAAACTCCGGCAACTGGACAGTCTGAATCTGTCGGCTGCCGAATACAAACAGGAATTCGAGTCAATTACCGGTAAGGACTGTCTCTGCGAAGGGTTGTCCGCAAGCGTGCTGTTGGAAAACAAACTTCCCCTTTCACACAAACTCAAAGCCGTGACGATTTGCCCGGGACCCAACCTGGCCTATTTTTCTGCCGTATCCACACTCGAAGAAATGGTCGGACACATCTACGGCCGTCTGAACATACGCAACAGCCTCTCGCGGCCGCACATGTTTTTTAACGAATTGAAAATGTACATCGATTACCTGAAAACAGAAATACAAAAAAGCGCGAGCAAACTCACGGAAAAGCAATACACGTATTTTTCCTCGTTCCGCACCAATCTTCTGGATGGCGCCAACTATTACAAACACCTGATCTCAAAAATGACCCTGGAACTGGATGAGAAAAAGAAAAGGATGCAGGAAGAAATTGATTCGCTGAAAAACCTGATCCTGGAACTTGATTTTTCAGAAATCGCCCTGGCCAGTTAAGGACTTTGACAGCCTGGAGGGCCAAACAAATCTATGCCCATGAACCCTTTGTTCGAAATCCTGTGGATTGCCATCGCCCTGTCGATCGTTGTCTTTATCCGCCGGATTAACCCGGGAGGCAAAACCTCATACAAACTGGGGTTCCGGCTCATTCTGCTTTCTTTCCTCTGCGGTTTGGTGATGCTGGCCATTGCCTTGTTTTCAATTTAACGGCAAGCCTGATTTTCGCTTTTCACCGGCATGACCCCGGTCATTGCAAGACCAACAGGATAACTGGTTCTTTGGCACTCAGACAAACAAAGTCAGACAAAACCAGAGACCGGATTTTTCTTACGCCGCAGACAGGCTCCGGCCGGTCCGGATCCGACTCTTACTAAATAACACAGCAGGAAAACAGAACAAAATGGAAAAAAATAAAATCAAGCACTCGTGGGCCGAACCGTTTAAAATCAAAATGGTCGAGCTGCTCAAAATGACAACTTCGGCCAAACGCAGGAAAGCTATCATCGAAGCCGGTTACAACACCTTTCTGCTCAAATCGGAAGATGTCTATATCGATCTTTTGACAGACAGCGGCACATCGGCCATGAGCGACAGGCAGTGGGCCGGAATGATGCTCGGTGATGAAGCCTATGCCGGCAGCACCAATTTTTACCATCTCGAAGAAGCCGTCAAAGCCGTTTATGGTTACAAATATGTCATTCCGACCCACCAGGGCCGCGGAGCCGAAAATATCCTCTCCAAAGTGCTGATCAAAAAAGGAGACATCATCCCGGGCAACATGTATTTCACCACCACCCGTCTCCATCAGGAGCTGGCCGGCGGCATTTTTCAGGACGTCATCATTGACGAAGCCCATGACTCTGCCAATACGCATCCCTTTAAAGGAAACATCGATCTCGGCAAACTCGATATGCTCGTCAAAAAACACGGCCCCGAAAAAATTCCCTACATCTGTGTGGCCGTTACCGTAAACATGGCCGGTGGACAACCCATTTCCATGGGCAATCTGAAAGAGCTGCGTGCTTACACAAAAAAACACGGAATCAAAATTATTTTGGACATGACGCGTGTTGCCGAGAACGCCTATTTCATTCAACAAAAAGAAAAAGGCTATTCGGGTAAATCAATCCGCTGGATCGTCAAGGAAATTTGCAGCCTCACCGACGGAGCAACCATGAGCGCCAAAAAAGATGCGCTGGTCAATATCGGCGGTTTTCTGGCCCTGAACGACAAAGAAGATTATGAAGAGGCGAGTAATCTGGTGGTGGTTTACGAAGGTCTGCACACCTACGGTGGATTGGCCGGCCGGGATATGGAAGCCATGGCCATCGGAATCGTGGAATCGGTTTCCGATCTGCACATCAAAGCCCGGGTCGGCCAGGTTATTTACCTGGGCGAAAAACTCAGGGACATGGACATTCCCATCACCGAACCCATCGGCGGACACGGCATCTTTATCGACGCCAAACGTTTTCTGCCGCATCTCACACAAGATCAGTTTCCGGCGCAGACCCTGGCTGCCGAACTTTACGTGGATGCCGGCGTGCGCACCATGGAACGCGGTATTGTCTCTGCAGGGCGAAATCCGAAAACAGGAAAAAACTATTATCCCGACCTGGAATTGGTCCGGCTTACCATTCCGCGCCGGGTCTATACACAGGCACACATGGACGTGATCGCGGAATCCGTCTGCAACGTATTCAAAAACAGAAACAAAATAAAGGGATTGAAAATGGTGTATGAACCCAAATATCTTCGCTTCTTCCAGGCCCGTTTCGAAAAACTAAAATGAGTTTTCCTTTTGAACAGATTCAAGGGAAGTTGTTTCGTTAAATTTCAAACGGGAAATGAATATCATAAGGGCACTTAAGAATATCCAAATGGCTGCACACCAGAGGTACCACTGAAACTTTGGGCTTCCCATCATAAAAAATGCCTCAATCCCCTGAACCATCAATATGGCCTCGTTAGCAATCACGGCAAACAAAAATGACATGACTGCATATTTTGTTAAACTGTGTTCGACATTCAAAATACCCATCGAGCAAAAGTGAGCCATCAGATATAAGGAAAGAAAGCCCAGCATAACCAGGTGAAGATAACCAATGATAATTGCCCTGTTGGCAAAAATGAGATCGCCCACGGCCGGAAAGATGGTACCGCACTGCATCACTATTTTCATTCCGAATGCAAGCATTGAAAAGAAAACGAGGCTCTTGATCACTAATGGTAAACCCGATATTTCCTTTCCAAGTTTCCGGATAAGAGCAATGAGCGCGCTTAGCGCAAGGAGAAGACAGACACAACCGAAGAAAGCAATAGCGCGTACATACATATTCGGATAGTTCCACAAATAAGAAAGGAACAATGTTGGCAAAACAGCGAGAGCCATTGTTTTCGCAAAGCGTTCAGCGATGTGCTGAAAAGCGGTTCCTGCACTTCTACCAAACCTATGAATAAACAGAGCGAATACCGCGAGACTGAAAAAGCCGTTGTATTGCAGATGCAAATAGGTATAAATGGCGTCTTTGCTTAAAAGAGCATTGCCCGAATGCGAACTGACAAGAAAAGCAAGAGCGATGGGGCCTGCCGAAGAAAGGACTAAGGATATAAGTGCAGCGACAGTGAGTATGCTTACGGCCTTACCCGGTCCCGACTTCAGCGTGTCTTGAATAAGCACCCAACAGAACACATACGTAGTTAACGTGAACAAAGAAGAAAACAAAATGGAATAAAAACCATATCCCTGAAAAGGAAAGCTTAGCAGCATGCCCCAGGAATTGACCAATGCGCTTCTGAAAAGCCATTGATAAACCGGCCGCCCAGCCCTGTCTGCCGGAAGAATCTCATATACCAGAAGAAGCATGAGGGAGAGCGATATCCATGCGCCAAACGCAAAGTGAGAGTGAGCATTCAACAAATACTTAAAATCACAAATCTCTATCGGAAAAAGAATCTTGCTCCTCAGCAAGACTCCCAGCATGGCAACCACAAAAAGATTGAACAGTACAATTGTTACCCACATTCCCCTTTGTCGCTGTAATTTTCGAGCTTCCATGTATGATTTAATAAAATTATATTCCTCTTTCTGCCTTCTTCCGAAACCCCAAAAGTACTAAACCCTTGTTCAATCCAAGCCTTCTTTGCCGATTGTTAGTTTCCTTTCGCCTGATTTTCTATGCCGGCTTTATTGCATTAACCCACTCATGCTCATATGGAATAAGTCATTGATAAAAAACAAGAGCCTGACTTTTGTCATGTAATAAGATGATCGAAAGTTGGACCTTTAGCCAATTAATCCATCCTTCTATGAAAACCTCTTCCAATATGTATCCGGAAGTTCATTCCTGTGACAAATGTGAATCTGCCGGCGAATCTGTTTTCTGCGCAATGAGCAAGCCGGAGCTCGGGGAATTGTCCCAGGCAAAATCCTTCAATGTTTATAAAAAAGGGCAAATCGTTTTTTTTGAAAGGAACCAGCCCCAAGGCCTGTTTTGCATTTATTCGGGCAAAATAAAAATTCACAAACTCGGGCATGACGGAAAGGATCAGATCCTGCGGCTTGCAAAAAAAGGCAACGTAATCGGCTACCGTGCTTTGCTGAGCAATGATTGCTACCATGCCTCCGCCACAGCCATTGAAGATTCTGTCATTTGTTTCTTTCCAAAATCAACATATCAAAACAAGATCATTACAAATCCGATCATTGCCACTCAGCTCATCCGGTTATTGTCATCCGATCTCAAATCTGCCGAGCAGAAAGCGATGAACCTGGCGCAAAAAAATGTGCACGAACGAATCGCCGAAACGTTGTTAATGCTGAAAGATTTTTTCGGCCTGGAAGACGACCAGATTACTTTGAATACCATTATCACCAGAGAAAACATTGCAAACATTGCCGGTACCACGACCGAAACAACCATACGCACCTTGTCCGATCTTCAAAAGAAGAAATTCGTTGAACTGGAAGGAAAAAAGATAAAAATTGTGAATCTACAGGGCCTTATCAAAACAGCCAATCTTTCAGATTAGCAAGGTCGGCGCTCGCTGTCAGTAAGCATTTTAAGCGCCGTTGAAAATAAAATATTGTTTTCCAAATGCACATGAATAAGCAAATCGCTTTCGAATTCGTTTAACCTCTTATACAACACTGTTAAGCTTGCACAGGCATCTGATGGGAGAGTATAATTCCTGCTTAAGGTCCTTATATCTGCCAAATATTTACCAACCCGTTCATGCTCCATTTTCATTTTGTTGATCGATCCCCTAACCGTTCCTCCGGAAGAACCCGATATTGTTTCTGATTGCATTGGCCCCGTTTCAAGCTGCTTAATAAGGAAGAACAACTCGTTTTCTTCCCCAATCAGATGTGCCAATAGTTCCGAAGACAACTCCTTGATAAGCTCATGGATGAGAAGCAATTCCGGATGCCTATGACTATGCAGCCTTTCAGCTTTCTCTGAACAGGTCAACAATTCCGGCAAGGTGTTTCTGATGTAATGGTGATGCGTATTTATAATGTAATCCATCAAAAACGTGAGGCTCCAGTCAGCATAGGGCATTTCCCAACCGGGCGTAATCTTTTCGCTTTCTTTCAGCTCTTGCTCGACCTTAGCCACATCCAGTCCCTTTTCGGTACAAGCCTCTTTGACTGTTTTTTTAGCTCCGCAACAAAAATCCAATCCGTATTTTTTAAACACCAGGGTCTTGCGCAAATCTTTGGCAGCAATTTCGCCCAAAGTTTCGTCTTCTTCTCCCGCCATCCTTTTGGTGATCCTCACTTTCCACGTTTCCGGACCTTGCTCATTGTATTCCCAGGCAAATACATTGCCGCGTTCTGCCAGGAGCTGATAATAGAGAGGTTTGGGATCGTGATCGTTGTGAATGGTCAGGCTTTCCCCGCCCTGCAGCAAATCAAACTCCCTGAATATCGTTGGATGCTTTTCCTTCGGTCCCAGTAAACATATATTCAAAACAAGCTCTTCCGTTTCTTTCATGATTCAATTGTATTACCCTGTTTTCAATTCTGCCTTTTTCCGGCTTTTCAGATATCTAACCTATCGGCGGATTTCCGGGAAGAATCATCTATTCGTAACGCAGCGCATCAATCGGGTTCAGGCCCGCCGCTTTTCTTGCCGGATACCATCCGAAAAATATTCCAACGGCAGCGGAGAATGCAAATGAGAGCAGGATGGATGAAGATGTGATCACCACCGGCCAGCCTCCAAAGGTGGCTACCGCTCCTGCCGTGATCATGCCCAGTCCGACACCAATGAGGCCTCCAAGAAAACTGATAAAAACAGCTTCGATCATGAATTGAATCAACACATCCCTTCCCTTGGCCCCGATAGCCATACGGATACCGATTTCGCGTGTGCGTTCGGTGACCGAAACAAGCATGATGTTCATAATGCCGATGCCTCCCACAAGCAGGGAAATGCCCGCGATACTCGCAAGCAGGATGGTCATGATCTTGGAGATAGATCCGAAAATGTTTGCAATATCGGCCTGGCTGCGAACGGTGAAATCGTCATCGTCGTGCAGGGTCAGTTTGTGCTGCTCCCGCAGAATTGTTCCGATTTCGTCCTTGGCTTTATCAATCACCTTTTCCGAACTTCCCGAAGCATAAATGCTGCTCACAAACTTGGAAGAGGTCATCAGTCGTTTCTGCACGGTGGAAAATGGAGCGATGATGATATCATCCTGGTCCTGGCCAAAGGTATTCTGTCCTTTTTTCTCCAGCAGTCCAATCACCCGGAATGGAATGCTGTTGATGCGCAGGGATTGCCCGATGGGATCTTTTCCCGGGCCGAAAATATTATCTGAAACGGTTTGCCCGATAATGCAGACTTTTGCTGCAGCCCTGTCATCGGCCAGGGTGTAGGCGCTTCCGCTGCTGATGGCCAGATTGCGTATGGCCAGATATTCGATATTGCTTCCGACAATAAATGTTCTCCAGTTCTGCGCGCCATCGATCACCTGAACACTGCGGCTCACAGCCGGGGTCACCAGGGTGACCAGATCGCAGCGCGCGGCTATGGCTTCGGCATCTTTCACCGTCAAGGTCGAATAGGAACCCGCACCCATGCGCACTCCACCCTGGTTCATGGATCCGGGATAAATCATGATGGAGTTTGTGCCCAGGCTGGCAACGGAGGCCTGGATGTTCTGTCTCGAGCCCTCGCCAATGGCCAGCATGGCAATGACCGAACCCACACCAATGATGATGCCGAGCATGGTCAGGAATGTGCGCAGCTTGTTTTTGTTCAGGCTGCGCGCCGCCACTTTTATCTGGTTGAGGATTCTCATTTGACTTCCTTTTCTGATTGAAACACCGGCAGTTTTTTCAATTCTTCTTTCGCAATCTTTCTTTCCTGCACTATTTTGTTTTCAATAATCTGTCCGTCCCGGAACAGCACATTTCTCCGGGCGCATTGGGCGATATCCGATTCGTGCGTGACCATGACGATGGTAATGCCTTTGTCGTTGAGCGCCTGGAAAATATCCATAATCTCGTAGCTTGTGCGTGTATCCAGGTTTCCGGTAGGTTCGTCGGCCATAATCACAACAGGCTCATTGATGAGCGAGCGTGCAATGGCTACACGCTGCTGCTGACCGCCAGAAAGCTGATTGGGCATGGAATTGATCCTCTCGCCCAATCCGACAGACTGAAGCGCTTTTATTGCCTTCTCCTTTCTTTCTTTCGACTTGAACCTGTTGTTGTATAAAAGAGGCAATTCAACATTCTCCAGAGCCGAAGTACGGGCGAGAATATTGAACGACTGAAAGATAAAACCGATTTTCAGGTTGCGCAGTTCGGCCAGTTTGTTCTTGTCGAGCTTCAGTGCATTTTCCCCGTCGATCAGATATTCGCCCCGGGTAGGATAATCCAGACAACCCAGAATATTCATGAAGGTGGATTTGCCCGATCCGCTGGCGCCCATGATGGCCACAAAATCGCCCTGCTGTACCTCCAGGGAAACATCTCTCAGGGCATTCATCTCAATATCGCCCGTGTGGTAGATCTTCCACAAATTTTTCACGACGATGATGTTCTTGTTTTCCATGACTTAACGGCTTCTTTTTGAAGGCTGGAACTTTGGCATAAAAGGACTCTGCTGTTTGGACGGTTCCACGGCCTGCGCCAGAACACCCACGGCCACCTCTGCGCCGGCCGGGATGTTTCCTGAAATTTCGGTAACAAGACCATCACTCAATCCGGTCCTGACCCTGACCGGATAAATGAAGGGTCCGGATTTTACCCACACCACAAAACTCTTTTTCCGGGGATCTTCATTCGCGGGAGGTGTCAGGCTTTCGGATTTATGCAGAATGGAATCTGGAATGACAATCTTGCCCGGATACTCGGGAGGCGGAGAAAAATGCAGGGCATTGACGGCAACTTTTAAAACGCTGTCGTGCTCATTGACCCGAATGCGGATGTTCGCAGTAAGGCCGGGCATCAGCTTGCGGTCCTTGTTGGGCACTTCGATGATGACGGTATAGTTAACCACGTTCTGTACCATGATGGGCTGCATGCGTATTTGCTGCACCAATCCATGAAAGAGATCATCGGGGTAGGCATCCACGGAAAACTCCACATCCTGTTTTTCCCGCACCTGTCCGATATCCGCTTCATCCACACTGGCCTGCACCTGCATTTTGGTCAGGTCGTTGGCAATGGTAAATAATGTGGGGGCATTGAAACTGGAGATCACGGTTTGGCCCACGTCCACATTTCTGGAAATCACGGTCCCGCTTACCGGGGCCCGGATGGTGGCATACTGCAGATTGATAACCGCGCGGTCGTACTGTGCTTTGGCAGAACGCTCCATGCTCTTGGCGCTTTCATAATTGTATATGGCCAGATCATAATCCGCCTGGTCGGCCACTTTCTGGTCGAAGAGTGTTTTTGCCCGATCAAATTCCCTTTTCATTTCATCCACCTGAACTCTGGCTCTCTGCAAGGCGGCTTCCGCATCCTCTTTCGAAGCATACAGAAAAGTAGTATCCAGAATGGCCACTATCTGACCGGATTTGACAACGGAGTTGAAGTCAACCCGGATTTTAGCAATGATACCCGACACCTGTGTTCCTACCTGTACGGTTGTGTCTGCCGCCAGAGAACCCGTTGCCGTTACATATTGAATTAGGTTGCCATGCTCCACACGAACCGTCTTCCAATTGGGAAGTGTTGTTGAGCCTTCTTTTTTATAAAAGTAAAATCCCAGCGATAGAACAATTGCAACGGCAAGGAGAATGATGCTGACTTTTTTCATATCGCTTAGAATGTTACGGGTTTTCCCAAATAGAACTCCACCACCTTGGTTTTATATACGTAATCGTATTTCGCCGAAACTTTGGCAAGCTGGGCTTTGTTGTAATTGTTTTTTTCGACAAGAAAATCCGTTGTGGAAGCCATTCCCGCATTGAACTTTTTTTCCATATCTCCATAGGTGCGTTCTTCCGATTTTTCCTGCTCGTTGGCGGCCACGAGTTTTTTGGCCGATCCGTTTTGATCGGTATACGCCTGTTCAATGACCTTTCGCAACTGAACCCGGGCAGACTCCTCGTTGAGTTTCGCGTTTGCTATGCCGATCTTCGATTTGGATATGGCGCTTTTCGCCTGGAAATTGTTGAACAAAGGGATGGTCAGGGTAAAACCCAAAAGCTCTCCGAAATTATCGGCGAACTGTTTTGCCACCGGATAGGCTGTACTGGTGATCTGGTCGGAAGGCACAAGACCGACTACCGGTTGCAGGGGATTTCCCTGCACGTAGCCGATATTTTCTCTTTGGTAGACAAGCTGATCAGAAATCTGGCTCCGCAAACTGGAGTAGCTGCTTCTGACTGTGCCGGTAAGACCAAGAACAGGAAACAGGGCCGACTGCGAGACTTTCAGATCGTGCCCGGCTGCCTCTGTGCGGAGCGCTGCACTTTTTATCTGGGGCTGCAGGGTCAGGGCCATGGTATACACATCATCCGATGAATGTGCTGTGGCTTCTGCCAGGGTCGTTACCAATTCCGGTTTTTCAATATCAAAATCCGGAGTCAGGGGCAGTTCAAGCAATTGCATAAGCGTCACCCTGGCTATCTGCAAGGTGTTTTCTGCATCGACCTCCGCGGATTTGTCTGTGGCCAGCTGAGATTGGATCTGAAACAGATTGAGTTCCGGAAATTTACCTGCGGTCACATACTTTTGGGTGCGGTCGACCTGCGCGGCGGTGAGGGCGATTTGTTCTTTGGCAATGTTCACCGCTTCAATATCCAGAAGCACCTGCATATAGGCTCCCAGAATGGTTAAAGCCAGATCGTTCTGCTGCTTTTCAATATCCAGTATGCCCGCATCGTAGTTCAGTTTATTTTCTTTTATCAGGTTCAGATTGTGCCCGCCGTTGTACAAGGTCACACTGCTGCTCAGCGAAGGAATATTGCTTGAATAGGTTTGATTGGTGTAGGCATACGAAACCGGATCCAGGGTGCGTCCGAAACCGATGTTGTGCGCATCATACAGGTTCAGGTTCGGATACGCGTTGTACCGGCTCTGGTCCCAGCTGATTCGGGTGATCTCATTGCTGAGCCGGCTTTGATTGAGTGCGATGTTTTCTTCAAATGCCCGCTTGATGCATTCTTTGAGTGTCCAGATTTTTGTTTGCGCCTGAACGCCGCCTGGCAACCAAAGCAAGGAGCCAATCGCGTACAAACAGATTCTCTTCCAGCCAGGGGCCTGTCTCTTCTTATACATAAGCCTGAAA
Organism: Bacteroidota bacterium; assembly: GCA_003151415.1. Lineage (GTDB taxonomy): Bacteria > Bacteroidota > Bacteroidia > Palsa-965 > Palsa-965 > Palsa-965. Next base: position 977 of record PLXK01000055.1, on the reverse strand, counting down.
CATTTTATTTTTTTTAGATCAAAAACACGAAACCGGATTCGTCTGCCTGGTTCTTCCCGATGCCTTCAGACCGGCTTCAAAAATCTGGACAGAATAGCCTTGTCTTCCTTTCAATAAACTTATGAAGAACAGGACAAAGCTATTTGTCCGGCCATTGCCCGGATATGACCAGACTCAACTGCCGCCCTGATAGAAATCATAAGGAAAGAACTCAAAACCCGATAACATTGTATGCAGGAGGATAGAATTCAGGAAAGGCGGAAAGGTGTCTGGAACAGGCAAATGCCGTCCTTGAAAAAAGTGCGCCTGTTAAGGGAAAGCATCCGGCATCAATCAGATCCGGGTTTTTCAGGCTAAAAGGATTCGCTTTGACAAAAACGACAACGACAGAATCTGTTCTGGCTTCGTTCAACAAGAATGATGCGGAAGTTATTTTGTCGCACGACATCAGCATCTGGATCGATCAATACGACGATATTTTTTCGGATTTTGATCCGCGGCATTATCGGGAAAGAAATATATCGGATGACTTTTTGTATGAGCTCAAGCGCATTTGTCAGGAGAATGCCGGCCTTGTAAAAACACTCAAGCTTTTGGTTCCCGAAAACATACGGAACCTGCAGGACGAAGCCATCATCAGCAGACGTCTGCATGAGGAGTTTAAGAAACAGTACAATGCCGCATTTCTGGATGCCAGAGCGGCCAGGCGCAGAGGGCTGATCTTTATTCTTTTTGCGGCATGCCTGATGACCGGGGCCAGCGCACTGGCTTCTTTGAAATCCTCCTTCTTTTTGCTGCGTGCAGTTCTCGTTATTCTTGAACCCGGCGGATGGTTTTTGATGTGGACGGGTTTTGACCAGCTCATCAGCACAACCAAAAAGCGTTTGCCGGATCTTGAATTTTTCAGGAAGATGTATAAAAGCAAATTGTCATTTGTCAGCATAGAAAGCAAACCGGGATCTCCTGCCAAGGGATCC
>PLXK01000267.1 GCA_003151415.1 Bacteroidota bacterium | reverse complement strand
TACATCACCTGTTTCACAGCCTTCACAACCTGAGCCGCATTCGGCAGCCAGGAATCGATGAGGGTAGGTGCATAGGGAAGTGGTACGACGGCTGTTGTGATTCTCAGCACGGGAGCGTCGAGGAAATCGAAGGCATCCTTCTGAACTTTGAAGGCGACTTCTGTTGCAATGGATCCCAGTGGCCAGGCTTCTTCAACAATAACGAGGCGGTTGGTTTTCCTTACGGAGTTGATTACGGTGGCATAATCAATAGGGCGGATGGTGCGGAGGTCGATGACTTCGGCATTGATGCCTTCTTTTTCGAGTTCAGCAGCAGCGGCCATGACTACTTTCAGGATCTTGNNTCGAGGAAAATGACCGGGTCGTTGTCGCGGATGGCGGATTTGAGCAGGCCTTTGGCGTCGTAGGGGTTGGCGGGGACGATGACTTTCAGTCCGGGACAGTTGGCGTACCAGTTGTCGAACGATTGCGAGTGCTGTGAGCTGAGCATACCGGCAGAACCGGTTGGTCCGCGGAACACGATAGGGATATTGAATTGACCACCGCTCATGCTCATCATTTTTGCTGCTGAGTTGATCACCTGATCGATGGCGACGAGTGAAAAGTTAAAGGTCATGAATTCGATGACAGGACGAAGGCCGTTCATGGCGGCACCGACACCGATACCGGCAAATCCGAGTTCAGCGATTGGGGTGTCAACTACACGTTTGGCACCGAATTCGGCCAGCATACCTTTGCTGACTTTGTAAGCGCCATTGTATTCGGCCACTTCTTCACCCATCAGAAATACTTTTTCATCGCGGCGCATTTCTTCGTTGAGTGCTTCACGCAAGGCTTCTCTGAATTCGATCGTTCTCATTTCTCTTTATTTAAGATTAAGACATCAGGATTAATAAACAAAGCCTGATGCATGAATAGTTAAGGGCTAACAAAAGTAAGGATTTTCCGGATTTCTGAGCAACTGCCTGATTTTAGTTGAATGCCGCTATCCGGTGCGAACAGTCTATTCAATAATCCAGTCCTGCCCCGCCTGCTTGGGAACATCCATCTTTGAATGAAGCACTGCAATAATGGTGATTGTTGCAGGAGCTTGAGTGGGATTGTAAATGATTTTGTAGCCTTTGAAAAGAACTTCCTTCAGGAAATTCAATAAGGTGCCTTCAAATTCAGGAATACCTCTTCCGCTCAGTGGTTGATTCCTGAGCTGGCCCTCAACAGATAAAATCAATTTGGTAATGAATCTTTCAGCGTAGTACGGGGAATCGGATGCAATATAATCGTGAATATGCTGAAGATTTGAGACGGCTTTTTCGGACCACTTTATTTCAGTTGCCATTTTTTAATTCGTTGAAGAAGGTCGGCAGTGGTTATGGTTTTGTTTTTTTCTTCGTCAGAAAGGCCTTCCAGCACCTGAGCCGTTAAATTCAATTCATACATGATTTCCTCTAAAGAAGACGAGTCTGGCAGACTCCTGATAACATCAATAGATGCCTGTTTTAATGATTGCATGTCGACTGTTTTTCTCAATCAAATGTACAAATAAAAGAGCAATTCAGCTTTGATATTCAGGACGCATTCTGCCAAATGAAAAATCCAGACATTCTGAAGAGATTCTTATATTTACTTCCATGAAAAAAAGTATTTGTCTGGTCACCTTGTTTTGTCTGGTTTGCATGACAAACCTCAGGGCGCAATCTGCCTTAAGTCCCATCCCCCCGGTTCAAGCTCCTGTATCGGGAGACTCTGCCATTATTAAATTCAGGCGGGCGCTGCTTGATGGAAGTTATCTGAAAAACCCGGATGCAACACTGGGTTATGCCTATACCGGGCTCGACTTTGTCAGAAAATCAGGGGATGCAAAAGCTACCGATTCGCTTCGCCGGAGTATAGATAAATGCTATCAGGATTTGATTGATGCTTCTGTAAAAAGATACGATTATGTACATGCTTACTTATATGAGATCCGTTTGTCGCAGAACAAAGATTCGTTGATTCATGAAGCCAGCAGCGGACAAATATCCGATCTGCAATCGGTCTTTGAGTCTGACAAAAAAAAGCTGAAAACGCAAATTGCAGACATGCAAAAAGAACTGGCAAGCCAGGGAAATAAGCTTGCTGCACAGGAAGAAAGAGAATCGCGGAATCTGATCATCAGCTTGTCTGTAAGCGCTCTTTTTCTCATCATTTTGTTTTTCATTTTTCCGGGATACCTTCTTGGCAAAGCTTTGTCGAAGGCCCATGCTTTGAAACCGGCGGTTACGGATGTGGTAAAAGAAACGTTTTCTGAACCAGCAACACTTTCAGTTCCCGCAATTGAAACGAAGAAGAGCGAACCTTCGGCAGCTCAAAAAAGAGAAGCGGAAGCACCGGTTCAGGCACCAGATTCTATGCTGGCGGCCCGAAAAATTCAGCAAAGTCTTTTTGCGAGTGAGGGCCTGATGAAACGAAATTTGCCGGATCATTTCATTCTGGATAAACCGAGCGAAGTGGTAAGCGGAGATTTTTGCTGGGTCATGGAGCCCGCTGCCGGTTCTTTTTACCTCTGCCTGGCCGATTGCAAAGGTCACGGGGTGCCGGGTGCATTCAGAAGTGTGCTTTTTACAAGCTTTCTGAATGAAGCCGTGGCGGATAAAAAACTGACTTCTCCGGATGCGATTTTAGGGTTTGTTCATGAAAAGATAATTCAAGGCCTGAACCCCGAACGTTCTGTCATTCACCCGAAGGAAGGTATGGATGCGGTGTTGTGTATGTTCGATCTCAAAGGCGGATGGCTCCGCTTCAGTTGTTCAAAAAATCCGGTCTGGCTCATCCGCAACGGAGAGCTGAAGGAGTTTGCCGCCGATGAACGTACAGTAGGCCGGTTGACGGACGAAGAAAAAGCCTTCAAACTCCAGACATTGGGCCTGAGAAAAGGAGATTGCATGTACATGTTCTCAAACGGTTTTGCCAAGCAAACCAACTCCCTGGGAGAAAAGTTCGGTTATCAGCGAATGAAGGATTTGCTCATGACCAATTGTTCACTGCCTATGGGCAAGCAACAGGAGATACTGAATGCGGCATTGATATCCTGGCAGGGCAGTGTGGATCAGGTGGATGATATCCTGGTGATGGGCGTTAGGGTATAAGAAGGGATTCGGTTTATCTGTCAGATTTTTATCCACAGAGACGTGGAGGTCATGGATAGAGGTTATTCGTGATTTTCTCCAAGGTTCTCCATGACCTCCATGCCTCCCCGGTAAAATTGTTGTTTTTGTTGCTGTCAATTCCTTTGTTTTCAATCTCTTAGGTGTCTCGCAACTGGTTAAAAAAATCCCATTTCCGTCTGCTGTTTTTTATTAAATTTGCGCGTCTTTAGAAAAAGCGCATCAACAAACTCGTTTCCTATGAAATTCTTAGTCTGCATCAGCAATGTTCCCGATACCACCACCAAGATTGTATTTGCCGATAACAAAGGCCTCAATCCAGCGGGTGTACAGTTTATCATTAACCCGTATGATGAAATAGCGCTTACGCGTGCTCTGGAGATTAAAGAAGCTCTTGGAGGAACAGTTACGGTCATTAATGTAGGCGGAGCAGGCACGGAACCGAATATTCGCAAAGCTCTGGCAATCGGGGCTGATGATGCGATACGGATCAATGCCGAACCGACGGACGCCTTTTTTGTTGCCGCCCAGATTGCTGAAGTGGTCAAGAAAAATCAGTACGATGTGATCTTAACCGGCCGCGAATCGATCGATTACAATGGTGCTCAGGTGGCCGGAATGCTTGCAGAAATACTTGGCATGCCGGGTGTGACCGTTGCAACGAAACTCGATATTGCAGGAACCCAAGCTACCGTTGAACGGGAGATTGATGGTGGCAAAGAAGTCGTTAGCCTGAGTTTGCCGTTTGTGGCTAGTGCACAAAAAGGAATGGCCGAACCCCGTATTCCAAATATGCGCGGCATCATGACGGCACGTACCAAACCCTTGACTGTTCTGGAGGCTGTGGCTTCCGAAATGCATACGGCATCGGTTGCCTATGAACTTCCGCCCGCAAAACAGGCTTGCAAAATGATCAGCCCTGACCACGTTTCAGAACTGGTTGATCTTCTTCATTCAGAAGCAAAAGTTATTTAATTAAATCATATTCTATGTCAGTACTTGTATTTGCAGAAAACTGGGAAGGCCGTTTTAAAAAATCCACCTTCGAAGCCATTTCGTATGCCGGTGAAATAGCCAGGCAGATGGGGACAAGCGCAACCGCTGTTGTAATCGGTAACGCAAGCGACGAAGACATGAAAGCGCTTGGGAAATACGGGGCCTCGAAAGTTTTGTTTTTGAAAAACGACAAACTGAACACCCTTGAACCGGGTGTCTACACGAGCATCCTTGCCCAGGCAGCCAAAAGCTGTGAAGCCAAAGTGGTCATCATCTCTTACACCTATACCGGAAAAGCAATCGCCCCTCGAATCGCCGTTCGTCTGAAAGGCGGGCTGGTCAGCGGGGCAATTGCACTCCCTACGGGTTTGAATCCTTTTACGGTTCGCAAGAAATGTTTTTCAGGCAAAGGCCTTACCGATGTGGTTGTAAACGCTGAAGTCAAAGTCATTGCCATTACGCCCAATTCCTACAAGCTCAATACCGGAACAGGCGAAGCGGCACTTGAAGCCCTGGCCTTTACGCTCAATGATGGCGACTTGAAGGTTGTATCCAAAGAAATTAAGAAGAGTTCGGGCAAAGTGGCCCTGACAGAAGCGGAGATTGTTGTTTCGGCAGGCAGGGGAATGAAAGGTCCGGAAAATTGGGGAATGATCGAACAGCTTGCTGAAGCCCTCGGTGCGGCAACAGCCTGCTCAAAGCCAGTGGCCGATATGGGTTGGAGGCCTCATCATGAGCATGTTGGACAGACCGGAATCACCATCGGGCCCAATCTTTATATTGCCATCGGTATTTCCGGTGCCATTCAGCACCTGGCCGGGGTCAGTTCTTCAAAAGTGATTGTTGTGATAAACAGTGATGCGGAAGCTCCTTTCTTCAAGGCTGCAGATTACGGTATCGTGGGAGATGCCTTTCAAATCGTGCCACAACTTGTAGAAGCAGTTAAAAGACTCAAAGCGGCGCATAACTGATAAATATTTCGTAAATTTAATGCTCGTACCCCTTATCCTGAACGATAGATTTATAGGGCTTGGGTATAGGATTTGCCAAGCCGGATTGGCTCCCGACAGCTATCGGGATTAAAACGTCTAAGAATAAGTATAAAGTGGCAGTGAAAAAACTAAAATTAGAAATTGTGGGCCTGTCCTACAGCCAGACACAAACAGGTGCTTACGCTCTTGTGCTGGGTGAAGCAAAAGGCAAACGCAGACTGCCCATTATCATCGGCGGTTTTGAAGCACAGGCTATCGCCATTGAGCTCGAAAAAATGACTCCGAGCAGGCCGCTTACCCATGACCTTTTCAAGAGCTTTGCCGAAACATTCAATATCCTGGTCAACGAAGTGATTATTTACAACCTCGTGGAGGGTATTTTCTTTGCCAAATTGATTTGCAATGACGGCACCCGGGATGTCGAAATTGATGCACGCACATCCGATGCCATTGCTCTTGCCGTCCGCTTTGATTGCCCCATCTATACCTACGAATTCATTCTTTCTTCTGCAGGAATTATCCTGGAGGATCAAAGCTCACTCACCGAAGCAGGTGCAACAGAACCGGTTTCTGTTGAGAACACAGGCGATGGTGAATTCGGTTCGCGTTCTACCGAAGAACTCAAGGAAATGCTGAATCAGGCACTATCCGATGAAGAATACGAACGAGCCTCCAAAATAAGGGATGAACTCAATCAGAGAAAAAAATCCTGAGACTTTCAGGTTTATTTTCAATGCCTTTTTGATTGTTTAATCACAGCAGCCTTTATAGCCAACAGCCGCCTGAGACGGAGCATGCTTCAGGATCAGCCCCCAAAAATCAGGCATTTGATTTTTACATTACACCTCATTTTTACCTTGATATTCACCAGCCCGTTTCTGTTCATATCAATTAATAAAGCCCCGGTAATTTCTCCTTCATTTTGAACGTACTTGAATATCTTTGACCGGGATCCGGTTTTAGATTGAATTGGTCATCCGTACAATCCGAACAATAAAAATTAGACAGATGCAACAATACCACGACCTCATGCGCCACGTTTTGGATAAAGGCGCAAAGAAAACAGACCGCACCGGAACCGGAACAATAAGTGTGTTTGGATACCAGATGCGTTTTAATTTACAGGATGGTTTTCCGCTGCTCACGACAAAAAAACTGCATACCAAATCCATTATCCATGAATTGCTTTGGTTCCTCAAAGGCGATACCAATATCAAATACCTGAAAGAAAATGGGGTGAAAATCTGGGATGAATGGGCCGATGCGGATGGAAACCTGGGCCCGGTATACGGTTCGCAATGGCGTTCCTGGCCAACGGCCGATGGCAGGCATATCGATCAGATTACACAGGTGATCAACCAGATTAAAAACACACCCGATTCGCGCCGGATGATTGTCAGCGCCTGGAATGTGGGGGAAATCGATAAAATGAAATTGCCTCCCTGTCATGCCTTCTTTCAGTTTTATGTGGCCGACGGCGCGCTCAGTTGCCAGCTGTATCAGCGCAGTGCCGATATCTTTCTGGGTGTGCCTTTCAATATCGCTTCGTATGCCATCCTTACCCTTATGGTGGCGCAGGTTTGCGGTTTGAAAGCAGGCGAATTTATTCATACCCTTGGCGATGCCCATTTGTATTCCAACCACATCGAGCAGGCCAAACTGCAGCTCTCACGCGAACTCCGGAAACTGCCGGTGATGAAACTCAACCCCGATGTGAAAGATTTGTTCGCCTTCCGTTTCGAAGATTTCACGCTCGAAGGATATGATCCGCATCCGCACATCAAGGCGGAGGTGGCGGTTTAATAGCCTTTCTTGCTGACCTTTTAACAATTGTAATATTCATAAATGATTTTGGCGTGTCCCTGAAGTATCCCCGCGAATAGCACTACGCGTGGGGTCTTTTTTGCCATCATACAAACCCGCTCAAAGACCTGCAAGGTTTTTGGCAAAAAGTGACGCAAAAAAATCCTTTGGACTCAATGGTTGTTCTTGAGTTGGAAGCGGGAGTTTTGACCCGCACCTAATTTAACTTCTAAGAAAAAAATCTTTACATTAGCCTGATCTAACTTATCTAAGCACCCTGTTCATGCGAGCACTCTTCGTTAAAATCTGCATTGCTGCAGCCATACTAACCGCCCTTATTTCTTATTTCTGGCCTCCCTTTTTGTGGTCTCTTTGCCTGACAGCTCCCTTGTGTCTGCTGGGTGCCATCGACATGATTCAGCCCTCACATACTATCAAAAGAAATTATCCGGTTATCGGCCGCATGCGCTATTGGGCCGAATGGATGCGCCCGAAAGTATACCAGTATTTCATTGAATCGGATACCGATGGTACTCCATTCAACCGATTGAACCGCAGCGTGATTTACCAGCGCGCCAAAAAAGTGAACGATACCACTCCGTTTGGAACCCAGCTCGATGTTTATCAGGTGGGGTACGAATGGCTCAATCACAGCATTACCCCGCTTCATCACGACAAAGTGGACCATGACCCGCGTGTGATTGTGGGAGGACCCGATTGCAAACAGCCTTATTCGGCCAGCATATACAATGTTTCGGCAATGAGTTTCGGATCGCTCAGCAGCAATGCAATTATGGCATTGAATGGCGGTGCCAAGCTTGGCGGATTTGCACACAATACCGGTGAAGGCGGATTGAGTCCTTATCACCTCCAACCCGGCGGAGATATTTTCTGGCAGATTGGCACCGGTTACTTCGGCTGCCGCCATGCCGACGGGACTTTCAATCACGAAGAATTTGCCAAACGGGCGGTTCATCCCAACGTAAAAATGATTGAAATCAAACTTTCGCAGGGCGCCAAGCCAGGCCACGGTGGGATATTGCCGGCTGCAAAGGTTACGGAAGAAATTGCCAAAATACGTTTGGTGGAAATGGGCAAAGACGTGTTGTCGCCACCCTACCACACTGCATTTTCTACACCAATTGAATTGTTGAATTTTATCAAGCATTTGCGCGAACTCTCTGGCGGGAAACCCGTGGGTTTCAAATTGTGCATCGGAAGAAAGAGCCAGTTTATTGCCATTTGCAAAGCCATGGTGAAAACCGGAATTCAGCCCGATTTCATAACCGTGGATGGCGGTGAAGGTGGAACGGGAGCGGCCCCGCTTGAGTTCTCGAACTTTGTTGGAATGCCGCTTCGCGATGCGCTTGTTTTTGTTGCCGACACGCTCAACGGTTTCGCATTGAAAAGGCACATCCGGATTATCTGTTCGGGGAAAGTGGCTACCGGATTTGATTTGGTTAAGAACCTCTCTCTCGGGGCCGATATGTGCAACAGCGCCCGTGCCATGATGCTGGCTATCGGATGCATACAGGCCCTTGAATGCAACACCAACAAATGCCCGACCGGTGTTGCAACGCAAAACAAAGATCTGGCCGCCGGATTGGTGGTGATTGACAAGAAAGTGCGGGTTAAAAATTTCCACGACGAAACGGTAAAAAGCGCCGTAGAACTCATGGCTGCAGCTGGCGTCAACCACCCGAAACATTTGCACCGCTCATTCATTTACCGAAGGGTGAGCGCAGGACAAATACAAACCTATTCCGAAACCTATCCCTATATGCTTCGCGGCTCTCTTCTTGAAGCTCCCTATCCGGAAAGATTTCAGCTGGATATGGCAAACAGCAGCGAAGATACTTTTGAACCTTCGATTTCATACGCATAGCGGAAGTGTTTTCTACACTTCTTTAAGCTTTTCTTTCAGCCATCTTTACTGATGGGTTGTTCATCGCTCTTGTTTACCTGCTGATCATTTCGCATCAGGGGAATGAAAAATTCAGGCAGATATTCATTATCTTTGATATTCACACATCCCTCATCAAATGAATATTTCTATCATCGCGGCGATTGGAGAAAAAAACGTTCTTGGAAAGGACAATAAAATGATCTGGCACCTGCCTGCCGATCTGCAGCACTTCAAAGAACTCACCACAGGGCACCACATCATCATGGGAAGAAAAACCTGGGAGAGCATGGGTAAGAAGGCTCTTCCCAACCGTGTTTCCATTGTTATTACCCGCGATAAAAATTACAAGGCCGAAGGATGCATCCTTGTCCATTCTCTGGATGAAGCATTGGCAGCCGTAAAGAATGACGAAGAGGCATTTGTCATCGGCGGCGCTGAGATCTACAAACAGGCCATGAGTAAAGCCAGTAAAATGTATATCACACGCATTCACCAGAGTTTTGAGGGAGACACATTTTTTCCTGAATTCGGCAAGGAATGGTTTGAAGCCATTTACAACGATTTTGAAAAAGACGAAAAAAACAAATACGATTTTTCACTGTGCGAATACGAGAGGGATTAAAGAGAATATCTTGTCCCCGGGCTTGCATCTAAAAAAAGCCTTTGATTGTGGCGGTCTATAAATTTCTGATTACTTTAGCCTATACTTTCCACACCTCATGATAAAGGCTGCAGCATCGATACTTATTTTTACGTTTGTACTTTCATCCTGTCGCAAAAACGACCGCTCTTCTGATATCGAGATGCAAAGTTCGCGCGATGCGAGCCTAGCCCTGGCATCCTGGAACGATGTTTTCAGGCAAACCGATATTCTGGCCTCTGCTCAGGCCGATTTGAATACGGTTGCCGGTCAGCCTTTTTTGACAAATTGTGTATCAGTAACTGTCACCCCTGCGCTTCCCAATACAAGCTTTCCCAAAGTCTTTACCATGGATTATGGAAATACGAATTGCCAGGGACCCGACGGAGCCCAGCGCCACGGGCAGATCATCGCCACTTTGAGTGGAAAATTCCACGATTCGCTGACCACCATTACCATTACCACAAACAACTACTTCTTTAACAACAACCAGATAAGCGGCACCTATAAAATCACAAATAAAGGCCGCAATGGTGCCGGTCATCCCTGTTTTGCTGAAACGGTTGCCAATGGCAGCAGCACCCGGGCCGGCAATAACCCCATTGCCTGGAACTCTAATTTTACACGGGAATGGATCCAAGGCGACACCAGCGCTACCGTATTTGATGATGTCTTTTTGATTTCCGGAAAAGCCAGCGGCACCACCAGCCAGGCCAACAGCTTTGCCGTTTTTATTGATTCGCCGCTTACTTTTGCCATGAATTGTCCCTGGTTTGAAAGTGGTACGCTTTACCTTAACCCCAATGGCCTGGCTTCCCGCTTTATCGATTTTGGAACCGGCTCCTGCGATAACCAGGCCGCCGTCTGGATCTTTGGAACCAAATCAACCCTTTATCTGGACTGAAGTGGTCTGACAATTGGCCTTGCTCCATTGGAGGTTCCCTGGGTTTCCTTCCTGCTGTGTATTCACAAATATTTGATTTAGATTTGCCCGCCCCCAAATGAATTGTGTGGCAATATTAAACCATGTGCTTTGGGATGGGTCAAAGACCGTATTCTAACAAAAAATAAAAAAACAGATTCATGAAAAAAAATCAATTCTTCTCTATGTTGGCTTTTGCAGGCTCAATTCTGCTGGTTACAAGTTGCAGTAAAACCGGCCCTGCCGGTCCTGCCGGAAACAGCGGCCCTGCCGGTCCTTCTCTGACGGGCAATCTGAAAGGACATATTTTTCAGTATGACCAATACGGTTCACCAATTCTGACCGGTCTTGCCGGTATTCGCGATTCATTGAATCCGACAAACATTGCCGTAACAGATACAGGTGGGTTTTACAAGTTCACCGGTCTGACAACAGGTGATTATAGTTTTTCTGTATCCAAAGCCGGATACGGTACCGTCATTGCCCAGGAACTTCAAATCGTAGGTGGAGGAGACATTTACCACGATCTGCGTATTGCCCAAATCCCGAACTTCGCTGTTACCACTCCCACGGCTACGCTGAACGGAGTAACAGGAAATATTGACATCACTGCCAATGTCGGCGCCACCGATACCAAGACCCGCGAGGTTTTGATATTCGTGGGTTCATCGCCATCGACTTCTTCCAATCCGGCAACTTATCTGAATGTGTATGCAAAAACGATCGCTGCCACCAAGACCAGCGTGATTAATTCGTTGGCTCCATCAGATATTCACGATCTGGGTATCAATACCGGCGGAACACTCTATGTTTCAGTTTACGCTGCAACAGTAACATATAACTCGGCGTCCTTCTATCAGGATCTGGCCACCGGAAAAACCGTGTACACAGCCTTGGGTGCAACGCCAATGACCTGCAGCGTAATCGCTCCTTAATTTTCACAAACGCATTTGAAATAAAAATCCCGCGCTGAATATTCAGAACGGGATTTTTTATTTTTTCTCCTTTTTGCCAATTGCCAATTGCAAACGGGTAACTGGTTTATTAAGCTACTTTCAGGATGCTGATCTTCGATTTGTTCAGCTTTTCTTTTGTGTACTCCAAAGTGATATTAAAAGATTTGATTTTTGAATCCGAAGGGATATCAAACATGGCATCGGTCATGATGGCTTCGCAGATGGAACGCAGTCCCCTGGCGCCCAGCTTGAAATCCATGGCTTTCTCGACAATGTATTCATACACGTTTTTATCAAAACTCAACTTTACACTATCCATTTCGAACAGACGGGTGTATTGCTTGATGAGCGCATTCTTGGGTTCGGTCAGGATCCTTTTCAAGGTATCGGCATCAAGAGGGTTGAGATAAGTCAGTACGGGTAAACGACCGATAAGCTCGGGAATAAGTCCGAATGACTTCAGATCCTGTGGAGAAATGTATTGCAACAAATTGTCTTTGTCGACGGAGTCGTTTTGTTGTGCAGCGGTAAACCCGAGTGTTTGAGACTGCAGGCGTTTCGCAATTTTACGCTCAATTCCGTCAAAAGCACCTCCGCAGATAAACAGAATGTTGCGCGTATCGACCTGGATCATTTTCTGTTCGGGGTGCTTGCGGCCTCCTTGCGGAGGAACATTTACTGTAGCACCTTCGAGCAGTTTCAAAAGGCCCTGTTGCACACCTTCGCCGGAAACATCACGGGTGATGGAGGGGTTATCGCTTTTGCGGGCAATCTTGTCTATTTCATCAATGAACACGATACCGCGTTCGGCAGAAGTAACATCGTAATCGGCTGACTGTAATAAACGGGACAGCACGCTTTCCACGTCTTCACCCACATACCCGGCTTCGGTAAGAACAGTAGCATCGGCAATGCAGAAAGGGACGTTGAGCATTTTGGCAATTGTGCGCGCCAGAAGGGTTTTTCCTGTTCCGGTTTCACCGGCCATGATGATGTTCGATTTCTCGATTTCAACTTCTTCGCCTTTGGGTCTGTTTGTCTTCTGGGCAATCCGTTTGTAGTGGTTGTAAACCGCTACAGAAAGCACTTTTTTGGCATCATCCTGTCCAATGACGTATTCGTCGAGATGTTTTTTGATCTCGTTCGGCTTCAATAAATTGAGGGCATGCGAAATGGAACTGTTGTTTTTGGCATTGAGCTCTTCCTTCACAATTGTTGAAGCCTGTGTGATGCATTGGTCGCAAATGTGCCCGCTTTGTCCGGCAATGAGAATCTGAGTATCCTGTTTGTCTCGGCCGCAAAATGAGCATTTAATCTGGTTGTCTTTGGTTGCCATGGCTCCCTTTTTGCAGGCCCTTTTTAAAGGGGCCTGCGTTATTTAGATGAAGAGTGATTATTTTTTGCTGTTGTTTCTGTCAAGAATTTCGTCAATCATACCATACGCCTTTGCTTCTTCCGCGGTCATCCAATAGTCGCGGTCGCTGTCGGCATACACTTTTTCATACGTCTGATTCGAATGCTTGGCAATGATGTCATACAGCTCTTTTTTCAGCTTGATGATTTCACGGGCAGTGATTTCGATGTCAGAAGCCTGACCTTCTGCTCCGCCCAGTGGCTGGTGAATCATGACCCGGGAGTGACGAAGGCTTGAACGTTTTCCTTTGGTTCCGGCGCACATCAAAACTGCCCCCATGGAGGCTGCCATACCCGTGCAAATTGTTGCCACATCAGGATTGATGTATTGCATGGTGTCATAAATACCCAAACCGGCGTATACCGATCCTCCAGGGGAGTTCAGGTAAATCTGGATGTCTTTCTTTGCATCAACCGATTCAAGGAAAAGAAGCTGTGCCTGGATTATATTTGCCACCTGATCGTTGATGCCGGTTCCCAGAAAAATGATCCTGTCCATCATCAGACGGGAGAATACATCCATCTGTGCCACATTCAACTGACGCTCTTCAATGATATACGGAGTGAGTGAAGACACATACTTGTCATATGTTATGCTGTTAATGCCTCTGTGTTTGGTGGCATATTTTTTGAATTCGTCTGATGGGAACATAAATTTGGGTTTATGGTTTAGAAACTGTTTTATATTTACTTGAGAATTTTCGCTTTAATCCTGCTTTCCAATCAGGGAAATACAGTTTCTTATCTGCTTGATTTTATTCGGACTCTTATTCCATTTTGAAAATCTCCTCACGAAATGCAAACCGGTTGTTTATTTATGGATGCAATTGGTCAATGGATTCTGCTCAGTTGATTTCTGAAAATTCTTCATATCCAACTTCTTTTTCTTCAATCTTCAGTTTGGTTTGGAAAAGACTCATCATCTTTTCGTGGTATAAACTGTCGAAAACGCGTTTTGCTTCTTCTTCTTTTTCAAGAACACGGTTTGCAGTCATAGCCAGCTCTTCATCGTTCACCTCTGAATGACCTGTTTTCTCGTAATTTGCCTTGACCAGGCCTTTTACATAATCAATGGCCTCATCATTGGTAACAACAATGTTGTTCTCCTTGTAAATTTTGTTTTCAATCAGCTGCCAGCGAAGTGCCTCACGGTATTGATCATATTCCTGGTTGATCTGCTCGGGAGTAGCAGGGTTTTTGCTCACCGCCAGCATCCAGCGTTTGAGGAAATCATCGGGCAGGGTGAAATGTGTTTTTTGAATGATGGATTTGACAATGTCATTTTTCAACTTGTTCTCGCTGTCATTGCGGAACATGCTTTTCAATTCTTCCGTAAGCTTGGCGCGGAATTCTTCAATGCTGTTGACAACCCCGGGGCCATACATCTTGTCAAAGAGTTCCTGATTGAGTTCGGCAGGTGCCAGACGGTTGACTGATTTTACTGTGAAACGGAATTTAGATACCAGGGAGGAAGCTTCTTCGGGACTAAGGCCCAGTTTCTGACCCAGTTCTGCCGGAGTCTCCGCAATTTCTGAAGGTTCAAGTACAACTTTGTCGTCGGCTTTCAGTCCCAGAAGTTTGGCTTTACGCGTTTCGTTAAGTTTTTCGAGATACAAAGTGGACGATTTGAAAATGCCGCCTGCGAGAATTTCGCCGTTTGCATCAAGTTCAACAAAATCACCATAAACCAAATCATGCTCCCCGGTTGTTTCGACAGAAGCAATCTGTCCATACCGGCGGGCAATGTCATTTGAATATTTATCGAGTAAGGTATCGTCGATTTTTACAACAAAACGGGTATGTTTCTCATCTGCCGAAAAATCGACCTTGAAATCAGGCTGAAGAGCGAGATCATAGACAAATTCAAATTCCTTTTTGCCATCCAGTTCTATTTCAGGATTGTTGTCTGCTTTGGGCAATGGATTTCCCAGGATATCCAGTTTCTCCTCACGGATGTAATTGTAAAGACTGTCTCCAAGCAAACGGTTCAGTTCATCTGCAAGGGCCGATTTGCCATACATCTTGCGGATCATTCCGGCAGGAACCTTTCCAGGTCTGAAACCGGGCATGCTGGCTTTTTTCTGATGGTCCCTGAGCGTTTTTTCTACGTTTGAAAGATAGTCTTCAGGGCCGACTTTTATCTTGATAACGGCGGTAAGGGCATCGATATTTTCTTTGGTAATATTCATCGTGATAAAATTATGTCTGGTTTTGAAATTGCTTTACTTTTAAAAGGAGGCCAAAGATACGAAATTACTGACTCTTTTGGACCTTCAGAACTTCTCTGAAGCCGATTCTTACCCCTCTTCTTCTGATTTGTGGTCAATTTGATAAAACTCGTTGGGAATCAGTGTATTTGTATCGTTCAAGATCCTCTATGCCCACATTTATCATCCCTGAAACTGCGTTAAATCAACCGGAAAGGGCAATTAATATACCAATCTCATATTTGAAGAGAGAGAATGACAAATTGTCAATCAATTTTGGCAATTTAGGCCCATCAAATGCTCCCGTTTCAATAATCACAAATGGTCATGAATGTCATGAGGATTCCATGCGATCGCTTTAAACAAATTATATCCACATGAAGTGGTCGGCTTTATTCCTGGTTTTTCTTTTTTTTGCAGGATGTGAATCGCCGGACTTTAAAACCGGGCGCTCGTTTTATTTTTGGCGCACGGTGTTTAATCTGAACAAAGAAGAACAACAGGAACTCATGCATATGGGGGTTCATCGTTTGTACATCCGGTTTTTTGATGTGGATCTGGATGTGCAGAAAAAACAGACCAGGCCCATCGAAGATATCCGCTTTGTGACGCAGGTGGATAGTCTTCTGGAACTGGTTCCTGTGGTGTTTATCACCAACAGATCTATTCTTCAAAATGCAGATTCTGCCATGCCAATCTTGGGTCTGCGAATCGTCAATCGGATTAAAGCGATTGAACATTCTTTGTCCGGTCAGCACCTCAAAGAGGTTCAGCTGGATTGCGACTGGACTGAAACCGGCCGGGATAAATACTTCAGTTTGCTTGAAACACTCAGGTCGGAATTCAAGAAAGACAAGATCTTGCTTTCAGCGACAATCCGGTTGCATCAGGTCAAATATTTTCAGCGAACCGGCGTCCCACCGGTGGATAAAGGAATGCTTATGTTTTACAACATGGGTAAACTCGATGACGCCAACACGGCAAATTCGATTTATGATCAACGAACGGCTTCGGCTTATCTCTCTCATCTATCGTCCTATCCTCTGCCTCTGGATCTTGCATTGCCTTGTTTTTCCTGGATGGTAGTGATTCAAAACAACCATGTCGTTCGGCTCGTCAACGATGTAAGTGAAACCGAACTGGCTTCGGCAAATGAATTTGAACGCATCGGCAAAAATCAATTTCGCGTGAAATTGAAAACAAAGCTGGGAAATACCGATCTTTTCGAAGGCCAAACACTCAGGCTGGAACGAGTCGATGTGAATTTGTGTGATCAGGCAGCCCGGCAGATTCAGGCTTGTCTTGCCCATCGTCCAGGTCATGTAGCCATCTTTCATCTAAAAAAGAATCAATTCAGTGCTTATGAAAAACAAGTTTTTGAAAGCGTGTATAATCGTTTCGATTAGTGCGTCCGTATTTTTCTGTTGTTGGGGAATAGCAAAGGCCTGCGCCTCCGGCGATTTTGACTATGAAATAGCCGGCTATTCACTGTTCAGTCAGGAACTCATCGGCAGGACCCCGATGTCGCCTTTTCTTTTCGATCCTTCCCAACCTTATTATCAGGGATTGCTGGATTCAAGCACTGCGAAAACATTTTCTGGAAACGAAGCGGAATGGGTCGCCTATATGGCCAAGGGACCCAGCGAAAAGGACATTTACTACCTCATGTCAAAATCAAGACTGATTGATCTGGAAGAGCTTAAAAAAGCAGTTTTGAAACAAACCAATCACCTCAGCGATACCATGCAGAGAAACTCAGGCGCAAAATACCTGATCCTGAAAGGAGATTTGGAAAGCTGCAACTACCTGATCTTCGCGAAACGTTGCGAACCGCATGCAAATGCCGGTGGCGGGGAATGGGGCAATTTGCCAGTCAGAGATACCCTGGCCATGGAGAAACTGGTCAATGAAGGGAAGCAGTATGCAAAATCACAGAAAAATCTTTTTCTCCGCAACCGGTATGCATTCCAGGCAGCACGAATGGCGCATTACCGGGGAGATTACACCACATGTCTGGAGCTTTGCAGTTTGTATGAATCTGCTGTTCCCGCAGACTCTTACATTTCAAGACGGTTTCAGGCACTCATGGCCGGAGCTTTGAAGCATGCTGGACAATTTGAAGAGGCCCGTTACCGCTTTGCCATGCTGTTTGATAAATATTATGATGAAGATTTTGATTTTTATTACAAAAATTTCGCCTTTTCAACTCCTGCCTACTGGAACAGTGAACCGCGCATTTCCGCCAATGAGGCCTTACCCAAATACTCGGATTCACTGGGCGGATACCAGTTTTGCAGAAATGCACACGAAAAAGCAGTGCTTCATTTTCTTGATGCCTATTCCGGAACAAGTTTAGAGATACCGGCCATGAAAACGATGTTCAAACTCGAACCGGGCTCTGAGCTGATTGATATTCTGCTTGTCCGCACCCTTACGGAAATGGAAAATAGCGGCTATTTTGCCAAACACATGTACGATTATTCCGGAGTTACTTCAGATAAACCACAACCGGGAGACAGGGACCCGAAAGCGTTTCGGGCATTTGTTCAGGATTGTCTGACTAAAGGAAAGCTGAAAAGAAAATATCTTTGGGAATATGTGGCTGGTCATTTGTCGTATATGATGAAGGACTATACCACCGCCCATCAGTATTTCAACACAGCAATTGCTGACGCCCCTTCCGGTTTAGCCATTGCCAAACAAGCCAGGGGGATGGAGCTGCTGATGGAAGTGGAGCTTGCCAAGCACCTGGATGCCGATTTTGAAGCCAGGGAAATGGCCGGAATAAAATGGATGAAGGAGAACTACCCCAAAGATGACAGACTGTCTTATCTATTCTGGCGTATGGCACAACGTTACGACAAACAGGGAGACACAATCAAAGCGCTTATGTGTTATTCGCAAAGTGCCAGGGGGATTGATCTCATCACAAAGGCAGAAACGCATCCGCTGGCTAAACTCATTAACTGGATAACCAGGCCCGGGAAAAGTCCCTTTGAAGAACAGCTCGTACTTGGATTCAAATACGCCCTTGGGCAACTGCACGAATTGCAGGGCACCGTCTTTCTTCGTCAGCACAGGCTTACAGAAGCCAGAGATGAGTTTCAAATGGCCGGAAATGGAAATCTTTTGCCACTCCCCGGCGATCCGTTCGAGATCCACATCCGGGATTGCCACGACTGCGATTTCGCAGAAGCGCATGCGCATCCTTATTCAAAACTGACTTTTGTTCAAAGGATGATTGATCTTGAAAAACAGTCGGATGAACCAGGGCCTGATCAGGCCAGTGCCGCTTTTGATGCGGCTAACGGATATTACAACATGAGTTATTATGGCAATAGCTGGATGACTCTCGCCTATCAGCGATCGGGTTATGATACAACCGAACAATATTATGACTGTTCGGTGGCGCTGTATTTTTATGACAAGGCCAGAAAATTATCATCCGATGCGGAGTTTCAGGCAAAATGCGCCTACATGGCGTCCAAATGCCAGCACAATGATGGCGGTCCTCAGGCAACTGCCGATGAAAAAAGAGCGCAGGACTATCATATCTATGACCAAATGCTGAAAGATCAGTTCTCAAAAACCAGTTATTACAAGGAGGTGATTGGGGAGTGCAGCTATTTCAGGTATTTTTCAAATCACTGACCTCCAAAAATTGGGCAGTTTGCAATTGTACCTTTTCTTTTATCAACGACATATTGCTATTTGAATCATTCAATTTTTTGCCAACTGAAAACTTGCCAATTGTCAACTGGACCGAATGGAACCAGTCTCTTCTGCAGGGCTGAAAAAGGAAAAGCCCCTTTGATTTCTCAAAAGGGCTTTCCAGGTAAATTATAACTGAATTATAATTACGCCAATCTTACGTTAACGGCATTTAAGCCTTTTTTGCCTTCCTGAACTTCGAAAACAACTTCGTCGTTCTGACGGATTTCTTCTTTTAAGCCAGACACGTGAACAAAAAATTCTTGATCAGAATCGTGCAACTTAATGAAACCAAATCCTTTGGTTTCATTAAAAAACTTTACGGTACCATTTTTCATGTTAAATAATTATTTAAATTAATTGTTAGACTGCAAAGATAAGCCAATTATCGGGAGGTTTTACAAGCAGTATATGATTTTTCTTGGCCGATGAAGATTTTTATCTGGGTTTGACAGCACAAGACAAGGCGCAAATGGCTTTGTTTTTTTCGCTTAAAATGTTAATTCTGAAGCGCATTGAAATGACTGTTTAAAATCCCTTCCTGGATTTTCAATTTCAATTCTGAGCCCTTCTGAAAAACTGAAGAGCAGGTAATTTTCCGGAGATTCTTCTGTTTATATCCTGTTTTGCCTTTGTAATGACCGTGATATCCAGTTAATTCAGCCTATTATTAGGAGATCCGGTTAATTCTTGTACCTTTGTGTCTCGAATTGATTTGTAATCAGGAATTTCTTCTCCTCCGTCTGCTCCGCAGTTTAGTTTGCATCTCCTTTCATTATTGAACAATAGAAACCTCCAGGGCTTTTGCATGCTCCCCGGAAAGTATCGTTTGTAACCTTCAATCTGTTTGAATTCTTTTTTATCCCTGAGCAGTTTATGCTGTCAGGTTTAAAATAGGCAGGAGGACAGACCAGTATTAATCAATTTTATATTAACCAACAAAACGAATTATGACATTTGAAGAATTAAACATCATTGACCCCATTGCCCAGGCCTTGAAAAAGAAAGGGTATACATCACCAAGTCCGATACAGGAAAAAGCGATTCCCTTTTTATTGATGGGAAGAGATCTGTTCGGTTGTGCACAGACAGGAACAGGAAAAACAGCTGCCTTTGCAGTACCCATTCTGCAGATGCTGCACAAAAAAGAAGAGCAAAGTGGAAAAAGACCGGGTATTAAAGCCCTTATACTTGCACCAACACGTGAACTGGCCATCCAGATCGACGAGAGCTTTCGTGACTATGGCAAAGCGCTCACCCTTACCCATACCGTTATCTTCGGAGGCGTATCGCAATCCAAACAAACCCAGGCCCTGAGAAGAGGTGTG
Organism: Bacteroidota bacterium; assembly: GCA_003151415.1. Taxonomy (GTDB): domain Bacteria; phylum Bacteroidota; class Bacteroidia; order Palsa-965; family Palsa-965; genus Palsa-965. The sequence continues at coordinate 44,003 of PLXK01000267.1, read as the reverse complement.
GATATTGTCATTGCAACTCCGGGCAGACTTTTGGATCTCATGAATCAGGGATTTGTGAAACTGGATAAAGTGGAATTTTTTGTCCTCGATGAGGCCGACAGAATGCTCGATATGGGCTTCATTCACGATATCAAACGCATCATACCCAAACTTCCTGCACAGCGTCAGACCTTGTTTTTCTCTGCAACCATACCGAACGAAATCAAGAGCCTGGCCGACAGCCTGCTCAAAAATCCTCTTCAGGTGCAGGTTGCAGCTGTTTCTGCTCCGGCTGAAGCTGTAAAACAAACGGTTTACTATGTGGAAAAAGGCGATAAGAATGCTTTGCTCCATATGGTCATCGAAAAGGAACTCATTAAGCATGCCCTTGTCTTTACACGTACCAAACACGGAGCAGATAAGGTGGCAAAAGAACTGAACCGCAAAGGCATCAGTGCTGAAGCCATTCATGGCAACAAATCGCAAAACGCACGTCAGAAAGCCCTCACAGGCTTTAAAAACCGGACCATCCGGATTCTGGTGGCCACCGACATCGCTTCACGCGGTATCGACGTTGACAAACTCACGCACGTAATCAATTACGAACTGCCCGAAATTCCGGAAACGTATGTTCACCGAATTGGTCGTACCGGAAGAGCCGGTGAATCTGGAATTGCTTTGTCTTTCTGTGGATCTGAAGAGATCGACAACCTGAAAGACATCAATAAACTCCTGCCCAAAAACATTGATGTGGCTGCCACACACAAATTTCCGGTAGGCATTAAAAATGTAGCCCGGCCTAAACCCGGTGGTGGCGGAGGTCAGCGCGGAGGTTTCCGCAATTCAAACAATTCCGGAAATTCTGGTAATTCGCGCAATGCACATCCTGCACGCCGGAGATTCTAATCCCTGATTTCGCATTGGCCCCGTTACTGATTTTGTGTAACGGGGCTTTTTTTGTTTGTAAAAGGCATGCGAAAAATCTTTATCCTGTATTCATCCCGTCTGTTTCGTGGAAAGCCTGCCGGAAATAAATTCAGGAAAAAAAATGCGGCACAGGATTTGTATTATCTTTATCAAAATCCAACATCCGGACATTTTATTGTTTAACTAAAAAATACGATCATGAACATTCAAAAAGTACTTGCCATGACAATTTTGCTTGCCGGTTTCAGCTTTTGCACTGTAAGCGCGCAGGAAGACAAAAGAGAAGAAGTCAGAAAAGATGAGAAGGACATTGACAAGGACAAAAAAAATGTCAGAAACGACAATAAGAGCATCGACAAGGACAAACAGGATGTAGCCAAAGACAAAGCGGATCTTAAAAAAGATGAAGCCGCCGGCGACTCAAAAGATGCCAAAAAAGACAAAAAGGAATTGAAGAATGATAAGAAAAATCTGAAAAACGACCGCAAGAACAGAAAGTCTGATAAGAAAGACGAGAAGATGGATAAAAAAGACAAACGCGAAGACAAGAAGAAATAATTCCCGAAAAACCTGAAAAGCCCATGGCATCTCTTGCCGGGGACTTTTTCGTGTTCTGTTCAGGCCGGAATGAATGGAACATTCAGGCTTTTTTAGCAGACCATGGCATTCTGTTAATAATTTCCAATAAGATCTGCTGAATGGTCACGCCCGGGTATATCTTTGCGTATTGCAAACCGGAGATGAAATGTACACCTCCCCGGTCATAAAAATCTTGCTGATGCGTTTTTCTTATCTGACCTGGTCGATCCTTGGTATTGTTCTGCTCTTACTATCGGGGGTGGTCTTTTCCGAATATCTGTCTTTGGATGAACCAGCCATTCTCTGGGCATTCCGATCCGGTAATGGCTGGAAAGATTACCTGACGCGTTGTTTGTCTGAAGGACGGCCCATTTATGGCTTTCTTTCGGCTGCCGGTTTGCATGCTGCCGGCACGCTTACCGATTTGAAGTACTTGCGACTGATCAATGTTTTGCTCAGTTTCCTTTTTTGTCTTTTGCTGTTTCGTTATCTCGCAAAAAACGGAGTCGGTCACCGAATCGCTTTTGTTAGTGCGGCTCTGATATTCTGTCTGCCCAGTTTTTCGGTTTTCATGTGCTGGGCCGAAACCTTTCCCATGCACATTTCGTCCATGCTTTCTTTTTTTGCCGGAATTCTGGTTGTTCGTGCCATGTCAAAACATTTGGGCGAAACACCGCTCAGTACTGCCAGGGAGCGTATGTATCTCTTTGCTGCCGGAGGAATCCAGTTGGTTTCCCTGCTGAATTACCAGGGCCTTGCTTTGGCTTTTATGCTTCCTGTTTTTATGACACTCATTCTGAAACCGGAAATATCCGCAAGAAACCGCCTCTTCTTTTTCATGTATTGTTGTTTTGTTTTTTTTATCTGCCTCGGAATTTATTATAAACTATACCAGACCTTGATTCTTCAATATGGTTCTCCGATGTCGCAAAGAGGCAAACTGGGCACGGATGTGATTGGAAAAGCAAAATGGTTTGCCTACATACTCATTGAGGCCAGCAAATTGCACCTGCTTCTTTTTAAAAGCGTTTTTGTGAAATACACCTTCAGTATTCTGATTGGCCTCATTCTTCTGAGGGATGTCATAAAGAAACGATTTCTGGATTTATTCCTGCTGTTTGCCGTGAGCATTCTTCTTTTTCTTCCTTTCCTGGTCATTGAAGAAAGCTGGGGTGCATCCCGAAATTTCGGACTGGTGGCGATGGCTTTTGTCTTCTATCTGGTTATCCGCTGTTTTGAGCTGATCAGGACTCCCTCTTACTGGCTGACAGCAGCAATAGTGACGCCCTTTGTGATCATACTTTTTGCAAATATAGCGGGAGCCTGGGTAAAACCAGCTCATGACGATTATGAATTTATACAGGCATTTTCTCAGAAACTTCCTCCCATGCAGGGAAATATACTCGTTGCCGTTACCCCGCCGATTTGGAATATGCACGAAAAACACACGTATTTCAAATATTATTTCGATGAATACAATCATCCGGTTTTTACCGCCATCTATACACTTGAACCTGCTGTGAAATTATTTTATCAGGGTAAATATCCAAACTTTTCAGCGGAGGATATCAACAAACTCCTTAAAGTGAAAAAAATAAACGGGACCGAAGGGGATTCGCTCGTCGTTCATCAAGCTGTTTTTCGACTGGACATGAATTACAAATAGAAGAAGGAGGAAAAGAGTGCCTCGGAAGTCCAGGAATCAAGCCTCTTGTTCCAGGTTGGAATTCAACGCCGGGAGACTGGAAATAGGTATCTTGCGGACATCTCAACGATTAAAAAAACAAAATGAAAGGAAGAAAACAGTTCTTAACAATGCTTGCCCTGGTATGGATGAGCGCAATCACATTTGGTCAGGACTTCAGTGTTCCCACGAATTATAAGCTCCAGAAAACGGAGGATTTTAAAAAATACGAAAAAGACATCATTGCCTGCGTCAACTGGCTGGAAACATCTCCTCTCAACAAAGAGCCCGAGAAAAGAAAGGAAGCCAATGCGTTTTTATTGGCCTGGATCACAGGCAGCCCCAATGTGTCGGTAGGCATCAATGCAAACATTGTGAACTTCAATGAAAAAAACGCGGCCATGCTTTTGATCTTCATGGGTGGATGGACCAAATCGGTTCTTGAAAGCAAAACACAGCAAAATGACCAGGTCAATGGAAATGTTGCCGGATTGAAAAGTGTCATCAAAGTCTATAAAATGGGCAATGGCATTGTGAAGGACAAAAAAGTCGAGAGACTTATGGGAATAGAAGAAAAAGGAGGACTTACCAAATATGTAGAGGAACAACTGAAGAAGAAGTGAAAAAAAGGTTTAAAGGTTATAGCGCCCGACTACTTCTTTTTCTCAAAAGCTTGAGTTGTTCCTTCTTTTTGAGATTGAGTTTTTCTACCGCCGGGCTGAATGCAACGGCGCTGATTTTTGAACAATGCCTCAAAAGAAATTCCCAGGTTTCATCCGGGTAAACATTGCCGACCTCCCGCAAGGTCCATCCCAGCCCTTTCTGGACAAAATAGTCCTTGTCATTTAACAATTCTTTTACCAAGGAAAAAAGCTTGTTTACAGGTAATACTTTCTCCCTCTTTTTGCTGTATTCCAGCAAAGCTACCAGCGATTGCCTCCGTTCCCACGGATTTTTCGAATTGTTCCATCTTTTGAGCTGAGGGTAAACGAGCTTTGTTTCGGTTTCAAGTAAATGCGAATAGATTGCCGACAAGCCGTCTGAATGCGCCCAGTTGTCTATTTTAACTGTCCAGCCTTTTGTTGTATTCCAGAGTTCGCGGCTGTCCATCGATTTTAAATGTTTGCTGACAAATAGCAAACATTGCGAAAGAGCTTCGAAGGAGGATGAGTGCAGCCAGATTTCGTTCCATATGAGCAGCTGCTCAGACAAAGACAGATGACCGAACCCATGTCCAGCCTCAAAGATCTCTCTTTGTTTAGGGGAGGACAATCCGATGAAGCGATGACTTGTTCCTATATATTTTTTCGGGTCCTTGAATTTGGATTTTTTATCCGTAGCTAGACCGGCCTTGAGCTTCCTGAGTATTCTTGCATGGTGGGTTTTGAAGTGATCCATATTTGACAAATATCGAACTTTTGTTTTCGGTTCGGTTTCGCATTTTGTATTTGCTAAACTAATCAATTTAAAACTGGCGTCATCGGGATACATTTACATCATTTTCTGATTTATCGGCAGGAATTTCAATTACCTTTCAGAACTCAGCATTTTTTCAGGCATGTTTTTTCGACTCAACTTATGACAAAAAATGTAAAATCGTATTGGGTGGTGTTTTTGTTTTGTCTTGGTTATGTCTCCTCCCAGGGGCAACAGGCCAAAATAGATTCACTGCTGAATTTGCTCAGAAAAGACAAGCAAGACACTATCCAAATCAAAAACCTGAACAACCTCTCCTGGGAATACAATATTGTTGGGGATTATGAAAAGGGTTTAGTATACGGAAACGAAGCCTTAAGACTTTCCAATTCTGTTGTGTTTGGGAACCGAAAAGGGTGGCCAAGCGGAATAGCTTCGGCCGATGCTAATTTGGCGAGTCTTTACCAGCAGCAGGGGCATTCCGATAAAGCGTTGGAATGTGATTTCGCAGCATTAAAAATCAGAAAGGATATCGGGGATCAGAAAGGCACAGCAACTTCTTGCCGTCATATCGGTATTGTTTATACAAGTCTGGGCATGTACGATAAGGCTGCGGAGATGGTGTTTTCCTGTCTGAAGATTCATCAGAAAATCGGAAACAAAAAAGGCATTGCCGAATCTTTCACCAGCATGGGAAATATTTATTTGAAACAGGGCAATTATGACAGAGCCCTGGAGTATTATATTCAATCCTTAAAGATCAATGAGGAGTTGAAGGACAAACGAGGCCTTTCTTCGGTTTTGAATAATATCGGAATTGTTTATGATGCGAAAGGCAACTCCGGCAAAGCTTTGGAAAGCTACAATGCCGCGCTGGGTATTTTGAAGGAAATGGGCAATAAAAATGCAATGGCCCGTGCATACACCAATATCGGTATACTTTACAGGAAACAGGCAAAGTACAAGGAGGCCCTGGAAAACTTTGCTGGAGCCCTGCACATAGTTGAAGAAATTGGGGACAAACAGGGTTGCGCGGATGCACAAATGAATGCAGGGGTGATTTATTTTGAACAGGCCAAATATGAAAAGGCCCTTGAAAATGATTTGGCTGCCCTGAAGTTGTATGAAGAAATTGGATATAAAGAGGGTGCTACTGAATGCTATTGCAATATTGGAGATGTGTATTTCAAACAAAATAAAATGGCGGAAGCAAAAAAACAATTGCTGACAGGCCTTGAAATTGGAAAACAAATTGGAATTAAACCAAGCATTGCAAGTATTTATCAATCCCTTTCACTCGTTGATTCTGCTTCCGGCAATTGGAAAGAAGCCTATGAATATCACAAACTTTTCAAGCTGTACACCGATTCCATATTTAATGCCGAAAGTGCAAAGAGCTCCGGCGAAATGAATGCCCGCTATGAGAACGAAAAAAAGGAATCCAAAATCCTGCTTCTTGAAAAAGATAAGGAAAAGCAATCGGCCCTTTCGGGTGCTGAAACGAAAAGACACAATTCGATTTTGATCGGTGTCATTTGTGTGCTGACCCTGGTGATTTTGTTTTCTGTTTTCATGTTTAACCGCTGGCGGATAACTCAAAGACAAAAAACAATTATTGAAAAGCAGAAGAAATTGGTGGACGAACAAAAGGCTTTGGTGGAGGAAAAAAACAAAGACATTACCGACAGTATCAATTATGCCAAACGGATACAGCAAGCCAAACTGCCAAAACGGGAAGATATTCTGCTCGCCCTTCCCCAAAGTTTTGTCTTTTTCAAACCCAAAGATATCGTCAGCGGCGATTTCTACTTTTGCCACAAAACGAATGCAGATGTTTTTATCGCCGCCTGCGATTGCACCGGCCATGGTGTCCCGGGGGCTTTTATGAGCATGATCGGGTCGGATAAACTGGAAGAAGCTGTTTTGCAAAGCTCCGATGTTTCAGAAATTCTCCGCAGGCTGAATCTGGGCATTAAAACCGCATTGCGCCAAACAGACAATAAGGAATCAACCCGGGACGGAATGGATATTGCTTTCTGCGCCGTGGACACTGAAAAGGGGATTGTAAGATATGCCGGAGCAAACAGGCCTATCTGGATCATCCGGAAAGGACAAAAAACAATTGAGGAGACGAAGGCAACTAAAAAGGCAATTGGGGGTTTTACAGAAGATGAACAGCATTTTGACAGCCATGAACTAAATCTGCTACCGGGTGATACATTTTACATCTTCACAGATGGCTATGCCGATTTGTTTGGCGGGGAGGACAACAAAAAAATTACGACCAGGCGTTTTAAGGAACAACTGATCGGCATCCAGGAAAAGACCATGTCTGAACAGGAAACATTGCTTGATGAATTTGCAGAAAACTGGAAAGGCAAAACAGAACAGGTCGATGATATTTTGGTAATTGGTATCAGACTTTGATTGCCTCGTTCCTGGTTTGTGCTGTTTTCTTCATGCTTGTAGCTCCTGGTTTCGGCCCCTGTCAGATTATTTGATATCTTTCCCCTGGACAAGCCAATGCAATTTCTTTATATTCGCGGACATGTGTAAACGTTTCATTTTTGGTTTTGTACTGGTCGTGTTTTGTTTGAACTGTGTTTTCGCCCAGCATAGCAAAATAGATTCTTTGCTTAATCTTCTCAAGACGGATAAAGAAGATACCATAAAAGTCAAACACCTGATTGATCTGTGCTGGAAATACAAAAACAAAGGAGATTTTGGCAAAGGAATGACTTATGGCAATGCCGCACTGGAGCTGGCCGGTTCGGTAACCTTTGCCGGAGGAAAAGGCTGGACCAAAGGAATGGCACAAGCCTATAACGATCTGGGAATCGTTTCAGAACATCAGGGCAATTACGCAAAGGCCCTGGAGTATCATTTCCGGGCGCTGAAAATTCGAAAGGAATCGGGAGATAAATTGGGTCTGGCTCAGACTTACAACAATCTGGGTATCGTCTATAACAACCAAAGCGATTTTGACAAAGCCCTGGAAAGCTTTTTTGCCTCCCTTAAAATACAGGAGCAAATCGGAAACAAACAAAATATTGCCGGTTTGTACGGGAACATCGGTGTGATCTGCAAGATGCAGGGCAACAATGACAAGGCATTGGAAAACTATTTTCTTTCCCTGAAAATGTATGAAGAAACAGGAGATAAAAGAGGAATAGCCAATTCGTACAACAACATCGGCGTGATTTACAATGACCTGGGCAGATATGACAAGGCGTTGGAAAGCTATTTTGTGACACTGCGGATGAATATGGAAATGGGTGATCAATACGGCATTGCCACTTCCAACATCAATATCGGAGTTGTTTACAAGGCTCTGGGCAAATACAACAATGCTCTTGAAAATTATTTCGCTTCGCTGAAGATCAGTGAGGAAATCGGAGATAAAAGCAACAGCGCTGCCGCTCACATTAACATTGGTGATGTATTTCTGTTGCAGCACAAATTGAACGATGCCAAAAACCAGCTCATCAGCGGTTTGAATCTGGCCAGGGAAGTAGGGGCGAAAGACAATGTCGAAAGCGCATACGAAACCTTGTCGGCATGCGATTCTGCAACGGGAGACTGGAAAGGGGCATATCAATATCAGAAGCTTTTCAAACAACTGAGCGATTCTGTTTTCAATGCCGAAAATTCAAAAAGAAGCGCCGAAATGAGCGCCAGGTTTGATAGTGAGAAACAGGAAACGAAAATCAAATTGCTGGAAAACGAAAAGGAAAAGCAGGCTATTGTTTCGGGTGCCGAAAACAAAAGAAACAGAACCGTTTTGATTGCCGTTCTCTGCGGCTTGTCGCTGATGATCCTGTTTTCCATGTTTATGTTTAACCGTTGGAACGTGACCCGGAGGCAAAAAAACATCATTGAATTGCAAAAAGCGGAAGTGGACAAACAGCGGGATTTGGCCGACAGCAGACGAGTGATTGCGGAAGAGCAAAGACACGTCATAGAAATTCAAAAAAAAGAAGTCGAACATCAGAAGGAGTTGGTGGAAGAGCACCAGAAAGAAATTATTGATTCCATCACTTATGCCAAAAGATTGCAGGAAGCCATTTTGCCGCCCAATGAATACCTGAAAAAATACCTTCCTGATTGCTTCATTTTGTATAAGCCCAAAGACATCGTTGCCGGAGATTTTTATTGGATGGAAGTGATCGATGATTTGATTTTTATCGCTGCAGCCGACTGCACGGGCCACGGTGTGCCGGGTGCCATGGTTTCCATTGTTTGCAGTAATGCGCTCAACCGAACCATCAAGGAGTTTGGATTGCGAAACACAGGCGAAATCCTGGATAAGGTTACTGAGCTGGTTATGGAAACCTTTGAAAAGAGCGATGCCAATGTGGCCGATGGGATGGATATTTCGTTGTTGGCACTGAATAAGTCAACCGGGCAAATATATTGGAGTGGAGCAAACAATCCGCTCTGGTACATTTGCAACAGGGAACTGAAAAGCATTACCGCCAACAAACAGCCAATCGGTAAACACGACAACCGGAAGCCTTTTGTTTCTCACCGGTTAAATCTGCTGCCCGGAACGATATTCTATCTCTTCACCGATGGTTATGCCGATCAGTTTGGTGGAGCAAGAGGCAAAAAATTCAAATACAAACAATTGGAAGAGAAGTTGATGGCCATTAGTGGAAATTCAATGGAAGACCAAAAAGATACATTGGATAAGACTTTTACGGAATGGAAAGGCAAACTGGAACAAGTGGATGACGTTTGCATTATTGGAATTAAAATCTAAACATTGCATCGGTCACATCCACGCACCCGGCGGTAATGTGACATAGGAATAAGAAAGATTCTGATTGGACTGGTAAAATTCGCGATTGCATGAATTGTTTTTTTTATATTTTCAGTATCGGACTTTGGTTTTCTTCATTCTCTCCATGCTTTGCTCAGGAGCATGATTGGAATCGAAATCAGCTCATTACATTTCGGACTTCGGCATGGAAAGAATATCCTCCGGAAGGATATGGGAAATTGTTCGCCGAGCCTGGCGGTACCCAAACAAACTGCGGCGATTTGCTGAGAATAAAAGATTCTGTTTTCACTGATTATGTTTACTGCAAAAGATTCAAGGAAGATTCCTGCTCCTATGTGTACCAATACAGTTTTGTTAAAAAACGGAATGTGCTGTTTTTAAGATACAAGAACCCCTCAGCACCCGGATATCGGATGGATTCCTTATTGCCACTTGTCAAAAAATCGGTAATTAATGCAAGTGGTGATTTTCCTTATTATACAAAAATGGATTTCTATGGAAACCGCTGGGAGTATTTGGACCTGCAAAAAATAAAAGTATTGGGGGAAGAGGTGGAGTGTTACGTTTTCAAATACAACCCTGTTTTTCATGACAGAAGAAAGACCCGGATTGGCTATTATTATCTGGAAAAGCAATCGCTTGTTCCTGTGCAAATTGAAATCTATCAGGTAAATTTGAGAAGGATTTTCAGGAGGGAAAGGATTCTGGAAAGGGTTGAGGTGGAGAAAACGAAATATGAATAGGAGGCGATTGAAAACAAAGGAAGAAGAACTTTAGATTATACAGTATAAAAGCAAAAACATATGAAATATAAAGTATTGGGAAATACAGGACTGAAAGTCTCTGAATTGTGTTTGGGCACGATGACATTTGGCGGCGGCAATGGCATGTGGAAGGCAATAGGCGCATTGGAGCAAAAAGAGGTGGATGATCTTGTGAGAATAGCTGTGGATGCCGGAATCAATTTCATTGACACGGCGAACGTATATTCCGAAGGCGTTTCCGAACAAATGACAGGTAAGGCCATCCGGAATCTGGGTTTGAAACGGGAGGACCTGGTCATTGCAACAAAAGTGCGGGGCAAAATGAGCGAGAACCCCAATGGGGCAGGACTCAGCCGGAAGCATATCCTGCATCAGATCGATGAGAGCTTAAAGCGTCTGAATATGGATTATGTGGATCTTTATCAGATTCACGGGTATGATGAGCTGACTCCTTTGGAAGAAATTATGGATACGATGGATACGCTTGTGAAATCAGGAAAGGTTAGATTCATCGGATGCAGCAATCTGACGTCCTGGCAGGTCATGAAGGCCAATTCCTATTCACAGTACAACAGGCTGGCCAAATTCGCATCCTTGCAGGCTTACTATACCATAGCGGGCAGGGATCTGGAACGGGAGATTATCCCGATGCTGAAGGATCAAAAGATGGGTCTTATGGTTTGGAGTCCCTTGGCCGGCGGGTTCCTGAGCGGTAAATTCACCAGAAACAATGCTTCGGATAAAGATGCAAGAAGAGTGAATTTTGATTTCCCTCCGGTAAACAAAGAAAAAGCATATGATGTAATCGATGTATTGGTACCCATGGCAAAGTCAAAGAATTGTTCTGTGGCGCAATTGTCTCTGGCCTGGCTCTTAAACAATCCAACGGTGACAACAGTTATTCTTGGAGCGAAGAAAACGACGCAACTCGAAGACAATCTGAAAGCAACAGATGTCTCATTTACCGAAACGGAATTGCAGCATTTAAATGAAGTCAGTAAACTTTCAGCAGAGTATCCGGGCTGGATGTTGGAACGCCAGGGCGGGGACCGTAAAAAATAGGGCAAGGGTTTGACGAGGTTAGCCCGAGGGAGCTACGATAAAAGCGTATCGGATTTTATCGCTTGTGAGGTTCTATGTTTTTGAACCGGTCAAGCGTTACCTGGAAAGCTTCTTTGTCAACAGGCTTAATGTATTCTGTTTTACTCGCCGGATTTTTTTTCAGATGATTGGAAGGGCGTACCGGGCGTTTTTCAAAACCTCCTCCGCAATTGGGGCAAACATTAAATAAAACATCATTTACACAGGCCTCACAAAAAGTACATTCAAATGAACAGATCATCGCTTCCAAACTTTCGTTTGAAAGCAACCGGCCGCAGTTTTCGCAATTGGGTTTGATTTCGAGCATTGTGGTACTAAGTTCGGTAAACATTGCTAATCTGCCCCCTTAATTTCAACAATCTTCATTTTCGCTCTCTTTCCAAGCTCTGTTTCTCTTTTTATGTTCTGTTTCTCTTTAAAGTGGCAGATCAGGTAAAAGGAGCAGCTTCCGGCATATTGTTTTCTGATGCCAATTTTGGGTATCTTTCCATTCAGGAAGCCCGAAATCAGGAATCAAATAGATAGAAATTGAAAATTGAGAAATCGAGTTGTCGCTGCTTTTAATCAACAAGTTTTTATTCTTACCCTGTCTTGTCTTTTGTCTTGTGCAATCAAAGTGCCCAGACAAACTATTGCTACTGTCATTGAATTGCACGAAAATTACGGTACAGGCAAAGGCAAAGGACCTCCCGCTGCTGTTTATGAATACAATGTCGAGGGGAAAACCCACACAATAAGGCGTGCAACCGATAAATATTGTCAGATTGGGGAAAAGTTCAATATGGTATATGACAGCCTGAAGGAGGATCGGGTTAAATTTTTAATGCCCGTTTTTTTATCTGGAGAAAAAACCTCGCATACCAACGGTGTCATAATTAACTGGGAAGGGGAAGGATATCTGAGCTACTTCACTTATACATATTCGGTTGAGGGGCAAATGTATAAAAGGGATCAAAAATATTTTACGGATCAAAAATATTTAGGAGAGCAAAGAATTATGGCTAGGGATACATTGAAAAAGAGAGTGTTGTTTGATGTGGAGTATTTGAATGAAAATCCGAAACGTGCGGTTTTACATCCAGAGAAACCTATTTTGCAATAAAAATGGGAGAAGAAAAAAAACACGCGCCAGGCTGAAGTTCGGGTCAATGAATACATTGTCAATTAGTTACAAGTGATTTTCAAATGTGTTCACTGCTTAAAAGGCCTGAAAAGGGCCTTTTTGGGGAAATGTTCACGAGTGAAGGGTTAATCAAACCATAGATTCTTCATTATTTAGTGTTTGCCACTTATTATCACTTAGTATTTAGTGTCATTAATGATAGCAAACACTAAAAAGTGCATTGTTTAGTGTTTGGTCGGATTAATGACGTACATTTACTAGGCAGATAAGCAAGCAAACACTAAAAAATCGAATATTTAATGTCTGAACCCCTATATCAATTTAATCCCGATAGGTTGAAGCCATGGAATGATTTGCCTTTGTTGCCAATTCAGGATCAATTGTATCAGACCGTTGAAATATTCGAGCAACTTGGAAAGGCAAAAGCAGCTTTGGGAAAGTTGCAGGGGAGGAGTATTGCTATTCCGAATCAGGGATTATTAATTAACAGCATCAGCTTACAAGAAGCAAAAGCATCCAGTGCAATCGAAAATATTTTTACTACAGATGATGAACTTTACAAAGCATACAGTGAAGAAAGCACAAATACAGAAAATCAGAATGGACCTGCAAAAGAAATTCTGAAGTACAGAGAAGCGCTTTGGAGCGGATACAATTATCTGAAGACAAAACCTGACTTTGACCGTAATTATTTCATCAAAGTGTTTCAGGAAGTCAAGGGCTCGAAAGATGAATTACGCCTGCCTTTTGTAGATACCGTTATACGTCAGGCGGGAAGCAGTGGTAATGCTGGGCAGGTGAGCTATACCCCTCCAAGAGGTGAACATGTTTTGGAAAACAAACTGGATAACCTGATAGATTTTATCAATAACGATGAGCGGTACAAAACCGACCCATTGTTAAAAATGGCCATCGCACATTTTCAGTTTGAAGCCATACACCCCTTCAGGGATGGTAACGGAAGAACAGGACGAATTTTTAATATTCATTATCTCACCCAAAAGGGATTGTTGGATTTACCCATTTTGTTCCTGAGCCGATACATTATGGACAATAAGGATGATTATTATTCAGGCTTAATTGGCGTTTCTCAGAGAGGTGATTGGAAAAAATGGATACTCTATATGTTAAGGGCAGTTGAAACCACTTCCAACATAACTTATCAGAAAATAAACGAAATACTCTCTTCCAAAGAAAGCATGCTTCATTACATCAACTCGAAAGAAAAGAAGATGCGCAAGACAGCAGAGTTAGTCGACATGCTTTTTACTCAGCCTTACATTAAGGTTAAGCATTTGACGGATGCAAAAATTTATTCGGAAGTCACTGCACGTGAATACCTGAATAAATTAGCTGAGCTGAAAATTCTGGAGAAGAAAAGTATTGAGGGACGGTATTATTATTTGAATCAGGAGCTTTTCAGGATTTTATCAGAGTGATTTTTAATGGATGACTTTGGAGAAGCCTACCTTAGCGATACCTCTCTTTGTTTTTATTTATACAGGTTATCGTCATTCACGAACAAAACAGCAATTTTCTTGCCCTTATATTTCTCTTTGTAATCGTTTATCATGCGAATCAGTCTCTTGCTGTGTCGCCCCATAAATTTTGCCCAATAAATTATAATAGTCACATCTTGCTTTTCAAAAAACTCGGGTTTGATTTCAGAGCCATCGGTATTTCGATAATGTTTCAGGTCTGTACTCAAAGAAAGAGTTGTATCAACATTACTAAAACATTTTTTATCGGGAGGGAAAACATCAAAAGACCCACACCGATTCCAACCTAATTTCGGGAACCCTCCAACGGTGCAATTCACAATGAACAGAATGATTTTTCCATTTGAATCAAAGACCCTAACCTGAAACGGTTGCTTAAAATTGTTTTTAAGTTTATCGTTTCGGAAACTGGCAAGGTAGCTGTTATATGAGACTGTATCTATCTCCGCCACTTCAGTTAAAGGAATTTTATAGCGCTTAGCACACTTTTCGATTTCTGATTTCTTCAGGTTTTTGTAATTTCCAATTCCTATTATCAGTTTACATCCCGACAGGAAAATAACCCAAACGAATAGTATCCATAACTTATGCATGGACGAAGAAAGATTGAATCCTCGAAAAACACAAACAGGGGAAGGAAAAAGGATTATTGGAAAAGCATAACAGAACGGACAGTCATTTAGAAACAGAAACAGAACGGAGAAAGAGTGAAAAAGAAAGAGGGGGCTTTCTTTCAAAACTGAAAGCGGAGAAAATGGGTAAAACAAGAACAGAGTGAAGAAATAGAGGAGACTCTCTTGTTTCGCTCTCTTTCTCCGCTCTGTTTCTCTTTGTGGTGCGGATAGGGGAACTACAATGGGTTCAATTCGTTTGCCTGACATCCCCCCCTGAAATTGCCTATACCCTCTTTAGATTCAATAGTTTCAGCAGCTTTGCGAATATACGAGTTATTTAACCGAATTGAAATAAATCGAATTGGGTGGACTAAGTGTGGACTAAGAATGGACTATTTGCCTACCTTTGGGCATGGCAACAATCAATTATTTTATTCAGAGCGAAAGCAATCTAGCCGGAATTTATGTCCGGTTAAGGGACGGGCGCAACATTGACGCGAAAGCAAAAACCAGATTTGCTATCAGCCCGGCCAATTGGAGCCAGACTAAAGGCCAGCCCAAAAATCTTAGGGATGAGGCATCAAAAGAATTGTTTAATGAACTGGTTAAGCTGAAATCAGATCTATTAAACCATTTCAATAGAAGTGTCGGTAAGCAGACTATTGATACCCTATGGCTCAAAGACTTTATTACCCCACCTGTACAGGTAGGAGCAATTCCCACAAAGCTAATTGAGTATTTTGATTATTATGCTTTGCATAAGAAAAATGCAATTGGGACATCTACTTACAAAAGGAATAATGTCTATAAGCGTCTTGTCGAACGATTTGAAACGGATGCTAAGAAGGAATATTTTATAAAGGACGTTAATGCAGACTTTAAATTGAATTTTGAATTGTACTGCCAAAAAGAAGGGTATGCCCCTAACACTATTGCCCGGTCGATAAAGTTCATTAAAACGATTTGCTACCACGCCCGCAACAATGGGATAGAAACACATTTTCAATTGAATAGCATCGCGGCCAAATTACAGAAGGTGGATAAAATATATTTGACGGTTGCTGAGATTGCTAAAATTGAAAAGAAGTTATTTGATGTGGACTATCTTCAAAATGCAAAGGAATGGCTGATTATTAGCTGTGAAACCGGGCAACGGGTTTCAGATTTTATGCGATTTAAGAAGGAAAATATACGTTATCAGGGGAAAGTGCCATTGATTGAATTTACACAGGTTAAAACAGGAAAAAAGATGGCTATTCCTTTGAGCAAAAAGGTAATGTCAATACTTAAAAAGCATAAGGGTGATTTTCCCCGGCAGATAAGCGACCAACGATACAATGAATACATTAAAAAAGTATGCGAACTTGCCGGACTGAAAGAGAAAGTAAAGGGTAGCAAACTAGATATTGAAACGAAACGCAAAGAAAGCGGCATGTTTCCTAAATATGAATTAGTCACTTCTCACATTGGCAGACGGTCGTTTGCTACCAATAATTACGGTCGGATTCCGACATCATTGTTGATTAACGTTACCGGACATGCAACAGAATCAATGTTTTTGGAGTACATAGGTAAAACTGTAACTGAAAAGGCAATTCAATTAGCCGAATATTTTTGATATGAAGACAAGCGAGCAAAAAAAACAGGTTGCGAATGAGCAAGGAATTACACCAAATTTCAAGCTGATTTCAGGATATTATAATGATATGAATGAGGAACGATTTTATAATTTCTATTCAGAATATACAGGGAAGGGAGTTTTGAGTGAGGCTGAGAAGATTATTAAAAAGCATAAGTTTGAGGAGCTGCATAGGAGCGATCTCATTTATTTTTTAGTAGAATATGCTCAAAGCATGGCATTTGCTATTTGGGCGCAGGAAATATCTCTTGCGAAACTAAATGAAGATGGGGCGAAACAGAAAATTGAAATGGTGAATTTCCTTTCTCAAATTCAAACACAAGAGAATCATTTTAGGATGGGTGGGGCAGGTTCCAAATTTCAAACCTGGCCTACTATAATGGAAATTAAATTCATAACAAATAAAGGATTAGATGTAACCATTGACTCCTATCAGTTGTGCTTTGATATTATTAACTCATTGCAGGAGCGGTACAGCAAAGACCGGGAAAAGGCAAGAATTGCTTTGTCTAAGAAAGCGAACAAAAGCCGACTACAATACAAGAGAAAATTTATTCTTGGTCTTGTTCCCTTCATTAATTACTTGAAAAAGGAAACTGGCAGATTTTCGTCTTCAAACAAAATCTATTCATTTATTGAAGAGTTTTTGTGTGTCCTTCGTCTTGAGATGAATTTAGATGCCGAAACAATAAAAGACACCCTAAAGCCAAGTAAAAACCGGGGGAAAACCACCCCCTAAATGAGGCTACGTTTTCCCCCACTTTCCCTTTAGATAGGTTGAATCTTTGTCTACCAACAAATCGGTAAACAATGAAAAATTCAACAATCCTCCACGAAATCAGCCCAGATCAACTTGCGTCCTCATTTGAAGGGTTGCGTAATCAATTAACGGAACTCAGGCAGAGTTTTGAGCCGAAAAAGCCGACTGAGTACCTTACCCGGAATGAAGTTGCTGAAATGCTGAAATGCGACCTTTCTACTATCCATAACTGGACAAAGAAGGGCAAACTGATTCCCTACGGTATCGGAAACCGTGTGTACTATCGCCGGGATCAGGTTGAATCTTCCCTACGCCCATTCGGAAAGAGTCAGGAGGCCGAAAATGAATAAATCCAACCCCGTTCCCGGTANNTGAAAGATTTGTATTTATTGGGTTCCGAACAGAAACATCCAAGTATTCCCGCCTATGCCCGTTTTGCACCAAATTACACCGATAAGACAGCGAATGGGCTAACCCGGTGTATAATTGATTTCATAAACCTCTCCGGCGGGCAGGCAGAAAGAATCAATAATACAGGGCGGCAAATAGATAGCAGACAAACCGTACAGGACGTTTTAGGGCATACCAGAACGATTGGGAGTATAAAATGGATCAAAGGAACAGGAACGAACGGCACGGCTGACATTTCAGCTACAATCAAAGGGCGTTCTGTGAAAGTGGAGGTGAAAATCGGAAAGGACAAACAGAGTGATTTTCAAATAAAATATCAGTTTAACATTGAAAGAGCAGGCGGTATTTACTTCGTTGCAAAGGATTTTGAAAGTTTCCTGAATTGGTATAAACTCAAATTCAGCAGCGATGAAAACAGATGAAAGGTACTTGCAGTTCCCTTTATCCTTGTTGCGTGATTTATTCACGGACAAGAAAAAGGTAATTGACCAGATTATCCGGTACGGGATATACCGATATTCAAAGAGTTTCAGTTATACCCTGAATGACGTTTCCCGGCAACTGATGTACGCATATTACAGAAACGATTTAAGCAGCGATCTTCTGAAGGCCATGACAACGTATGTTAATGATGAATTAATTGAACTGGATGAAGATTATAACGGTTTTGGTGACACTAAGTTCTCCCCGGATATAGAGGTTGAGCAATTATTAGGAATATTTGAATCGGATAAGGAATTTGAAGGTAAAGCAATCGAATACTATCAGATGCACCTCAGTTATCAATCATTAGGTCTTACCGGAAGCATAGAACAGGCTTTGAAAGTAGCAAAGGAAATTGAAAAACATATCCCGGCTAATGATCCAATGCCAATGATAAGTAGAACTCATCTTTTTAATTTCCGGGATCATGACAAAACGGAATTTGAATTAGCACAATTTACTGTGTTCATAGCCTTGCGGTCAATTATAGGAGGCAAGCGGCAATATGCGAAAACCAACAAACTGCACATTGCAAGCAGAATGTTTGGCTATGCCAGCCATAAGCATCTGCCAGATAAATTCTCCCCGGCGATTAAAGAATTATTCAATAAATACACCAACAGATACCACATTGACAAGGTTTTGCAGGAATTGGAGTTGAACTGGAATGTAAAGATTTATTCAAAAAATATGAGAGGCATGTTGGTCGCAATGGGAAATAAAATCAAAATGGAAGACCTTATACTTGCAGCCGAAACTCAAAAGAGAAAAAATCGTATTGAAGCATTAATAAAATCCAAGGACGAAGCCAGAGTTAAAGCATTACAGCAGCTTAATAAAGGAGAGCAGCTTAAATAAAAGAATCGGGATGAAAATTTCACTTTTTTATTTACATCAGGAAGAGCAGCAGTTACACATCAGGAATACAGCCTGAAATACAACAGGAGTAGCGCAGCTTAAATAAAGTGTTTAATAAAGGTTCTTAATAAATGTATTTAATAAAAGTCTATAATGAAAATAGTGATTATACATGAAAAAGAATTTCATGTTGAAAAAATGATCCATTCATAAATAATCGTTGATAATAACAACAAAATACAATGCCATTCAAAAAAGGTGAAAGCGGAAACCCAAAGGGCAGGCCGGACGGAAGCGGAAATAAAACCAGTTCTCAGCTAAGAGAATTTTTGGGCGAAATTTTATTTGAAAACCGGGAACGGTTTCAGAAGAGTTTTGAGAAATTGAGCGACAAAGATTTTGCTAAATTATATCTCGAAACAATGCAATTTGTAACGCCTAAACTCAGGCAGACCGACCTGAAAGAAATTCCTACGCTTGAAGCCTTTTTAGGCATGACACCTGAAGAGCGTAAAGAAAGAATCAATGAACTAAGAAAATTGAAATCAGATGAATGATGAACTCGAAAAGGAATTAGCTGTTTTGGAAATTCTGGAAAGTGAAACACCTTTTCAGTACCCAGAAGGTAGCATTGTTGTTTTTGCTGGGAATTTTGAGGTTAAAGACGGGAATGTTTCTAAATCGTTTTATTGTTGTTGGTATGATAAAGTAGGGATTGGTTTTCCCCGGAAAAATATCGTTTGGAACCCTTCTGAATGGGGCAAGTTGACCTTAGAAGAGGTTAATTCTATTCGTTCAATGTTTGCGAAGTCAATCGTATGGAATTTCCACATTGTGAAACCTGCTGATTAATCTAAAGATTAATGGAAAGTGCCGTCCCTTCATAATGAACAATTCCAGTTTCCTTTGTTATTTCCCAACGAAAATTGCCCTCTTGAATAAGTTTTATTATGTTGTTTTTTAATTCAGGGTAACATGGTCTAGGTGGCCCTAGAATTTTTAAATCTTTAATTGTCCCATCCTCGTTGAGAACTGGAACCGCAGTAAGCACCCAACAACTCTGATCCTTTGAGATTCCAAATCGCTTTTCATAATTTTGCTTGACGTATTTTTGAACAGAGGCTACCAAAGCGTAAGGATCAGTACTATACCGAACTTTTATGGTATCCCCCGATACAGTTATTGTGTCAAAGCCTATTCTGTGGCCTTTTTTATCAAAAGCGTCATGGAAGGATGTCATTCTAAATTGCTTTTTGTCAGGCGCGCTGTGATTAATACTATCCTTAATTATTTTGTGATTATTTTTTTTGGCAATTTCCATTGTCTGCTTGGCGATTTGATTCAATCCTTCATCCGCTGACCCAACAAATCCTTTTGCTACAATGATATAAGCATTTCCAAACTTTGTGTAATTTATTAAAAAGGTCTTTTCGGGATGTCCATATTCAATGCTTATTTGTAAATCCCCTCTTAATACAGTCGCATCCTCTTCATTGAAATAACTTTCTGTTACGACCCCACTATTAGAAATGGTTTTTGTCATTGTGAAGGTTTCAAGTTTGTAGCTTTTCGTTCCCAGTTCCGGGATATAGAATGAAAAGTACCCATCAAGGAAGCAGACGGAACAGCTTTTGTTTATCCGTTTTTCAGTTGTGGGAGTAATGGCTGTATAAAAACTTGAAACCCCACACCTCAAAGTATTGAGATTGTTTTGCGCCTTTATCGGACAATGAAACATTGCAAGAGTAATCAATAAAGCCAAGATGTTTTTCATGTGAAATTACTTTGAGATGGGATGAATGTTTTGGATTGGGGGTACTATTGGGCCGGTATTCCGGCAGCTTTGCCATCTTCAGATTCAATTTCTTTCCATTTTTTATAATTGATCTCATCTTTGGCTTGCAAATATGCGGCTGCCACCAATCCGGCATGGACATAAATTTCCATTTTGTCTTTCCCTCCTTTGGTAATTTCATATTCCTTTACAGCATCTTCAGCGACTTGATTTTCTATTTTATTCATATCACTTGCAGCTTTCTTTTCAAGGCCACCCCCAAAGAAGAAATAAATCGTTATTAATGAAACAACGGCAACGAGAATTAGTTTCAGGTTTTTCATGGGGCTATTATTAATTATTGAGTTGTAAACTAAGTCAAATATAGATAATTGGCAGCAGATACGCTGCCAAGGGAATAGTATTGAATCCCTTGCTTTGTGTTATGCAGCAGCAGGGCAAAAAGTATTTGCAACTGATTGGGAATAATCTCAGGAAAAGGAGAGATGCAAAGGGTATGAGTCAGCAGGAATTGGCTGATAATTCCAATATTGCGAAAAGTTCAATCCAGAGAATAGAAAAGGGCGAAATGAATCCTTCCATTTTGACGCTAAAGAACATCAGCGTTGCCCTTGAAATAGAGTTATCCGAATTAATCTAAATTTTCGTGAAAAGTAAAGGGTTTGGGCTAACCGTGGACTAAACAAGCAAATAAAAAACCGTAAACGGCTAATATGTAGCTATTTACGGTTTTTATTTGTGCGGATAGGGGGACTCGAACCCACACGCCTCGCGGCACCAGATCCTAAGTCTGGCTTGGCTACCAATTACAACATATCCGCCTTTGTTCGCCATAGTTCCTTTTCAGGAACGACGGCGAATCTTGCCATTCAGATAAACTTGACTTGCACCTTATTCATGCAAAACGCAAAGAAACCTGTAACGGGAGGCAAATATAGCATATATTCCATTCACATTTTATAAACACTGCTTTCTCCTTGCACGATTATTCTTATTTTTGTTAGTAAGATGAGTAAAATGCTGACGATAGATCCATTGCAAGTGAAAATGTCTGTGCTTCATGCACATCTTCTGGGGGCCGTTGCACCCAGACCCATTGCATTTGCCAGTACCATAGACATAGACGGAAACCCCAATCTTAGCCCATTTAGTTTTTTTAACGTTTTCAGTGCAAACCCACCCATTGCCATCTTTTCTCCTGCCCGCAGCGGAAGAACCAATACAACGAAACATACTTTTGATAATATTCAGCAAGTCAAAGAGGTGGTTATCAATGTGGTTAACTACGATCTGGTGCAGCAGGCCTCGCTTGCCAGCACAGAATACGAAAAAGGAGTAAATGAATTTGTGAAGGCGGGACTTACCCCGATAGCTTCGGATAAAGTGAAACCTTTTCGCGTGAAAGAAAGCCCGGTGCAGATGGAGTGCCGCGTACGGGAAGTCATCGAACTGGGTAACCAAGGAGGAGCCGGCAACCTGATTATGTGCGAAATCCTTTTGATTCACATCAGCGAATCGGTACTGGATGAACACGGACACATCGACCCCAACAAAATCGATCTTGTTGCAAGAATGGGAGGCGACTGGTACTGCCGCGCTTCGGGACCAGCCCTGTTTAAAGTGGCGAAACCGATCCTCACCAAAGGCATCGGCATTGACGGAATACCGGAGCATATACGCAACAGCAAAATACTCACCGGCAACAATCTCGGCCAGCTTGGAAATATTGAACTTCTGCCTTCGTATGAAGACGTGAACCATTACAAACAAAGCGGTGCCATCAGCGAAGCATATGAGGTGTATGGCAAGAACCTGAATAAACTGGAAAATCACTTGCATCACATTGCAAAATGCCTGCTGGATGATGGGAAAATAGAAGAAGCATGGAAAGTGCTTTTGTCAGCCGAAGAGATTACACAGCATTAAAAGAATAAACGCCAATACCCAACACATTCAATTACTCACAATCAGTACAAACTAAAAATTCAAAACAATCATGTTCAACATAACTGGAACACTCAAAGTAAAAAGTGCGGAACAACAG
The DNA here is from genome assembly GCA_003151415.1 of Bacteroidota bacterium. Taxonomy (GTDB): domain Bacteria; phylum Bacteroidota; class Bacteroidia; order Palsa-965; family Palsa-965; genus Palsa-965. Next base: position 21,544 of record PLXK01000267.1, on the reverse strand, counting down.
GTGTCGGAGAAATTTCGTAAACGCGAATTCGTGATTACCGACAATTCTTCGCAATACCCTCAGCACATCTCTTTTCAGCTGACACAGGACAAATGCAGCCTCATCGACAGCTGCAAAGTGGGAGAGGATATCAAAGTGTTTTTTAACCTGCGCGGACGCGAATGGAAAAGCCCGAAAGACGGTGAACTTAAATACTTCAATTCGCTTGAAGCCTGGAAAATCGAAAAGGCAGGAAATGCACAGGGATCTTCGGCACCGGTTGCTGAGCCCGATATTACTTCGTTCTCGGCCTCCGAAGGTGAAAACGATCTGCCTTTTTAAAAGGCCTTTTCTCTCTGAAATATTCAACTTAAAAACTGATTCCTTCTGGAATCAGTTTCTTTATTCGGGAATTTAAACCCGGGAGAAGCTCAAAAAAATGGCAAAAGAGCAAGTATTGATTACCGGAGCAGCCGGCTTTTTGGGTTCGCATTTGTGCGACCGTTTTGTCAAAGACGGATACCATGTCATCGGAATGGATAATCTGATCACCGGCGATTTGCGCAATATCCAGCACCTGATGAAGCTCGAGCATTTTGAATTTTATCACCACGATGTGTCTAAATTCGTTTTTGTTCCCGGTGAATTGAAATACATTCTCCATTTCGCTTCACCTGCCAGCCCGATCGATTATCTTAAAATCCCCATCCAAACGCTCAAGGTGAGCTCTCTGGGAACCCATAATCTTCTGGGCCTGGCCCGGGTGAAGAAGGCCCGCATCCTTGTGGCTTCCACTTCAGAGGTGTATGGCGATCCGCTTGTTCATCCGCAGACCGAAGAATACTGGGGCAATGTAAACCCTGTTGGCCCGCGTGGCGTCTATGACGAGGCCAAACGGTTTATGGAAGCCATCACCATGGCCTACCACACCTACCATGATCTGGAAACCCGCATTATCCGTATTTTCAATACCTACGGCCCGCGCATGCGTTTAAACGACGGGCGTGTTCTCCCTGCTTTTATCGGACAGGCGCTTCGTGGTGAAGATCTGACCATGTTTGGCGACGGTTCCCAGACCCGCTCATTTTGCTATGTGAGCGATCTGGTAGAGGGAATCTGCCGCCTTTTGAAAAGCGATTACTCGCAGCCCATGAACATCGGTAACCCCGGAGAAATCACCATCAGGGAATTTGGTGAAGAGATCATCAGGCTTACCGGCACCCGCCAGAAGCTGATCAGCCTTCCGCTGCCCCAGGATGACCCCAAACAAAGGAAACCGGATATAAGAAAAGCCCGGGAAATTCTGGGTTGGGAACCCAAGATAAGCAGGGAAGAAGGTTTGAAAATCACCTACGACTATTTCAAATCCTTAACCAGGGAAGAACTCTTCAAAACAGAACACCGCTTTACCCAACCCATACAAAAAGTATCCAGCAAGTAGTAAAAAATACCTGAAGCGGTTCACCTCTTCAGGTATTTTTCCATCAGGAAATGTTAAAACACTTCAACATAACAATCACAGGCAGAGTTCAGGGGGTCTCCTTTCGTGCAAATGCGCTCAATGAGGCCCAAAAACTGAGGATCTCGGGTTTCACCCGCAATGAACCCAACGGCGATGTGTACATGGAAGCGGAAGGGAGCAGTGAAGATCTTACCCATTTTCTGGAATGGTGCGGTCACGGCCCGCTTCTTGCAAAAGTGGAACGGATTCTTGTCGAGGAAGGGGAACTTATTCCGTTCTCCGGTTTTGAGATCAGGAAGAATTAATTTTCGGTTTTTTAGAGTTCAGTTTGCAATTGGCAGTTTGCAAAAAGATTAAAACAAAAAATGACAAATCTTTACACATCAGGTTGCCATGTTCCCCGATCTTTTTTTTATTTGTCAACTGTCAACTGTCAACTGCCAACCGCCAACTGCTTATTGCTAACTGCATTGCCCATTCATCAAAGAACCTATAACCATGCGTTACAAACGGATGCCCATTGAAATTGAGTCGCCTGAACAGATCGGGTATGGAACAATCGACTGCAATCTGGCCGAAAGTTCTGTCAGCGATGCGGTTCTGGGCAAGCTGGATATCAACCTGGGCGAATTGGTCTTGTGTTATGGTCACCATTTGGGTAAACCCGAGCTGCGTGAACTGATCGCTTCCGAGTCGAAGGGGATTTCTGCTGACGATGTTTTGCTTACGGCAGGAGCTGCGGCGGCCTTGTTTGTGATTTCAACGTCATTGCTTGAAAAGGAAGATCATGTAATTGTCATGCGCCCCAATTATGCCACCAATATTGAAACACCCAAAGCCATTGGTTGTGAAATCAGCTATCTCGATTTGAATTTCGAAAACGGTTTTCGACCGGATATCGGCAAATTGCGTGGACTTGTTAAAGCCAATACCCGTTTCATCAGTATTACCTGTCCTCACAATCCGACCGGAGTTTTGTTAAATAGAAACGAGATTCAGCAGATCATTGACATTGCCGAGGAAAATAAGATTTACCTGGTTGTGGATGAGACTTACCGCGACCTGACTTTCGCAAATAAATTGCCCCTGGCGGCATCCCTTTCAGACCGGGCTATCAGTGTATCGTCGGTATCAAAAGCATACGGTTTGCCGGGCATACGGATGGGTTGGCTCATTACGAAAGATAAATCCCTTCAGGAGCTTTTTCTGGCTGCCAAAGAGCAGATTTATCTGTGCAACTCGGTGGTTGATGAAGAAATCGCCTACCATTACCTGTTGAAAAAGGAAATGTTCATTCAAGAGATCCGGACGCATATTGATCTTAACTTTTCTGTTCTGGAGAACTGGATGACCCTGCATTCCAAACTCGAATGGGTGAGACCGGCAGGAGGCGTGGTCTGTTTTCCACGGATACGTAAAAATGCCGGAATTGATATTGAAAAATACTATAAAATACTGAACTCCACTTACGCTACTTTTCCGGGACCCGGGCATTGGTTCGAAATGGATGACAGCTACATGCGTATTGGGTTTGGATGGCCCAAAGCCGCTGAATTCAGACGCGGACTGGATCACATCGACTCCGCCTTGGCACTCTCTGTCTTGCTCAAATGACAAAAATCATATTTTCTGCCCTTTTGAATTCATCCAAAGACACCAATCCCGGTGGGCTTAAAAGCTTGCTAATCCGGTAACTTTTCTATTTTTGTACCCCATTTTAGCTGGAAAGGAGCTAATTTTATGTGCAATTATATTTGGGAAATATGTTTTAAAATGTTTTGCATTTTAATATATATCGGCCCATAAAAAAGGACGAATAAAAGATGGAAAAAGAATATTATGCACATCCTTCATCCATTGTTGATGATGGATGCAAGATTGGCAAGGGTGTTAAGATCTGGCATTTTTCGCACATCATGACAGGCTGCACACTTGGAGACGGTTGCAATATCGGACAGAATGTGGTGATCTCGCCCGAAGTTGTTTTGGGCAGAAACGTCAAAGTTCAGAACAATGTTTCCATCTACACCGGTGTGACCTGTGATGATGATGTTTTTCTGGGACCCTCGATGGTTTTTACCAATGTCATCAATCCTCGAAGTGCAGTGAACCGTAAGAGCCAATATGCAAAAACCCATGTGGGCCGCGGTGCAACCATTGGAGCAAATGCCACCATTGTATGCGGGCACGACATCGGAGATTTTGCTTTCATAGGAGCTGGGGCGGTGGTTACCAAAACAGTGCAACCCTATTCTCTTTGGGTAGGTAATCCTGCAAAACAAATGGGCTGGATGAGCGAATACGGTCACCGTCTAAGCTTTGATAAAAACGGCCAGGCCGAATGCCCCGAATCGAAAGAGTTGTATGTGTTGGCAAATGGGGTTGTAATGAAAAAATTAAAAACAGCATAAGCGAATTTATCCGGTGATTCGATTCGCCGGGTTATTCCATCTTCTTAAATTATGGATACTAAAATTAAGTTTGCCGTTTTTGGCCAGGGCCATATCGGAAAGCGTCATGCGGAAATGATACGCAGAAATCCGGATACGCAACTCATTGCCGTTGCCGATGTTTTAACCAAAGATAAACTGGGTCTGGAAGGTATTGAAGAGAAATTCTATTCTTCCATTGAGGCTTTGCTCTCGGCGCATCCTGAAGTGGAGGTTGTCTGCATCTGCACACCAAACGGATTGCACGCTGAACATTCGCTCAAGGCCTTGGGGGCCGGAAAGAATATCGTTTGTGAAAAACCGATGGCGCTGCGCCGCAAGGACTGCGAAGCAATCATCTACAAAGCTTTGCAGATGCACAGGCAGGTTTTTTGCGTGATGCAGAACAGGTTTTCACCACCCTCGGAATGGCTCAAGCACATTGTCGAAAACAAAATTATCGGCGAGACTTATATGGTTCAGCTGAACTGCTATTGGAACAGGGATGATCGTTATTACAAAAAGGGCGGTTGGAAAGGCACACAGGAGCTCGACGGCGGAACCTTGTTCACTCAGTTCTCGCACTTCATCGATATCCTGTACTGGCTCTTTGGAGATATTACCGATATTCAGGCCCGTTTCAACGACTTTACCCATTCCTCCTCCACCGAATTTGAAGATTCAGGGTATGTGAATTTCAGGTTTGTCGACGGAGGAATCGGTTGCATCAATTATTCAACGGCGATCTGGGACAGCAATCTGGAAAGCAGCATTTCGATTATTGGAAGTAAAGGCAGTGTGAAAGTAGGAGGGCAGTATATGGATAAAGTCGAATATTGCCATGTTCAGGATTATACTCTTCCGGTGCTGGCTCCGACGAATCCGGCCAATGATTATGGCGCCTATAAGGGTTCTGCAAACAATCACGGATACGTCATTCAGAATGTCGTTGACACCATCAAAGGACGAACAACCATCACTACCAATGCACTGGAAGGAATGAAAGTGGTGGATATCATCGAACGAATCTATTCGTACCGGAAACCGGGAAGAAAGAGCTGAGAATTTTATTGCAGACGTATGTCTGCGGAACTATATGCTGGAAAACAAACAAAAGAGTATGTATAAGAGTTTAATTGATAAGAAGGCTACGCTTGCTGTAATCGGTCTGGGGTACGTAGGATTACCCATTGCCCTGGCTTTTGCAAAAAAAATCAAAGTGATCGGGTTTGACATAAACGAATCGCGTGTGGCTTTGATGAAAAAAGGAATTGATCCAAGTGCTGAACTTGGTAAAGAGGATTTCAAAGGTTGTGATATCCAGTTCACGGCTTCTCTGGATGTGCTCAAAACAGCCAAATTTTTCATCATTGCCGTGCCCACTCCCATTGACGAACACAATCTTCCCGATTTAAAACCCCTTCTGGCAGCCTCTGCCACGGTTGGAAAAGTGCTTAAAAAAGGAGATTATATCGTTTACGAATCTACTGTGTATCCGGGCTGCACCGAAGAGGATTGCATTCCGGTTCTGGAGCTGCATTCAAAACTGAAGTTCAAAAAAGATTTCAAAGTGGGTTATTCACCCGAGCGCATCAACCCGGGTGATAAAGAGCACACAATTACAAAAATATTGAAAGTGGTTTCGGGATGCGATGCTGAATCGCTCGATGCCATTTCCAAAGTGTATGAAATCATTGTTGAACCGGGTGTACACCGGGCGGCAAGCATCAAAGTGGCCGAAGCGGCCAAAATCATTGAGAATACGCAGCGGGATGTAAACATTGCGCTGATGAACGAGTTGTCCATCATTTTTGGGAAAATGGGCATCAATACCTACGATGTACTTGAAGCGGCCGGTACAAAATGGAATTTCCTGAAATTTTTCCCCGGCCTTGTCGGCGGACATTGCATCGGGGTTGATCCTTATTATCTCACCCACAAAGCCGAATCGCTGGGATATCATGCCCGCGTCATCAATTCGGGCCGTTATGTGAATGACAGCATGGGGTTTTATGTTGCAAAAAATCTGGTGAAAAAGGTGAGTGCTGCCGGAAAGAACATCTCCAAATCCAAAGTGCTGATTATGGGTGCCACCTTCAAGGAAAATGTGAGCGACATCCGGAACTCCAAAGTGGCCGATATCGTCAAGGAGCTGAAATCATACGGTGTCAAAGTTGATGTGGTGGATCCGAATGTGGATTCGGAAGAGTTGAAACACGAATATGGTTTCGGACTCAGCAAGCTCGGTAAAGGTTACGATGGCATAATCGTCGCCGTAAATCACAAAGAATATATCGGTCTGGATGAGAAATATTTCAAAGGCCTGCTTTCTCCCAAAGGGGTATTGGTGGATGTGAAAGGAATCTACCGGAAACGTTTTAAAGGAATAAGTTACTGGAGCCTGTAGTTTTTTGATTATTTTTGGAAAAATCCCAAAACAGACCGCATGAACCCATCAACAAAGAAAAAATTGCTCATTACCGGCGGTGCCGGTTTTATCGGTTCTCATGTAGTTCGGCTGTTTGTAAACAAATACCCCGAATACCAGGTATTCAATCTGGATAAGCTGACTTATGCCGGTAATCTGGAAAATCTTCGGGACATCGAGAAAAAGCCAAATTATCAATTCGTAAAAGGAGATATCACCGATGCTGAATTTATCGGTTCCCTTTTCAATACCCATCAGTTTGATGCCGTCATACACCTGGCAGCAGAATCGCACGTAGATCGCTCGATTTCCAATCCGCTTGAGTTTGTGGTGACAAATGTACTGGGCACGGTCAATCTCCTGAATGCGGCCCGTCAGATCTGGCTGAAATCCAATTCTGTTAATGGAGATATATCCAGCCACATGTTTTATCATGTCAGCACGGATGAGGTGTATGGCTCGCTGGGCGAAACGGGTTTGTTTACAGAAGAAACAAAATATGATCCGCACAGTCCGTATTCTGCGTCCAAAGCAAGCTCCGACCATTTTGTTCGTGCTTACCACGACACCTATCGTTTGCCCGTTCTGATTTCGAATTGCTCCAATAATTATGGCTCTTTTCATTTTCCTGAAAAGCTGATTCCGCTCGCGATTCACAACATCAAAAACAATCTGCCTATTCCTGTTTATGGAAAAGGAGAAAATATACGCGACTGGCTTTTTGTCGAAGACCATGCACGGGCCATCGATGTGATCTTTCACAAAGGAAAAACAGGTGAAACTTACAACATTGGCGGAAATAACGAATGGACCAATATTGATCTCATCCGTCTGCTGTGCCAGATTATGGACGAGAAGCTCAACAGGGAGGATGGAGAATCAGCCAAATTGATCACCTTTGTCAAGGACCGTGCCGGGCATGATCTGCGTTATGCCATAGATTCTTCCAAATTGCAAAGAGAACTGGGCTGGCAGCCTTCGCTGATATTTGAAGAGGGCCTGGAGAAAACGGTGGAGTGGTATCTGGCGAACGAAGAATGGCTGAATCATGTCACAAGCGGTGCATACCAGAAGTATTACGAAGGACAATATGTAAAACGCTAATACACTTCAGCAATTTGCTCCCCAAGGGCTGCCTGGAAGCCGTTCGAAATAAAGAAACAAATACTTCAGTGCCCATTGCCTGTTGCCAATGCTCTTTAGTTTACCGACTCATGTATAAGACCCCCTTCCATACCAAAGATATTTCGAAAAATTCTTTCCTTGTCACCGGAGGAGCCGGCTTCATCGGGTCCAACCTCGTTGAATATCTGCTGAAATACGAAGCCGGCAAGGTGGTTGTTCTGGATAATCTCTCGACGGGTTTTGAAGAAAACATACATCCATTTCTCAGTCATCCCAATTTCAGTTTTATTCAGGGTGACATTACCAATCTGGCAGATTGCGTGAAGGCATGTCAGGGAATCGATTATGTTTTCCATGAAGCCGCACTGGGTTCTGTTCCCCGTTCTATAGAAAACCCTTTGGCTACACACCGGGCGAACGAAACCGGTTTTATCCATATGCTCATTGCTGCCAGAGACAAGAAAGTGAAGCGGATTGTTTTTGCCAGCTCCTCTTCCGTGTATGGCGACAGCATGGAAATCCCCAAAAAAGAAGACAACACTGGCAAGCAACTTTCTCCATACGCCGTATCAAAAAAGGCCAACGAACTGTATGCCGAAATATTTGCTAAGACCTATCATATGGAGATTGTCGGTCTTCGTTATTTCAACATCTTTGGACCGAGACAAAACCCCAAAGGTGAATATGCCGCTGCAATACCCTTGTTTATACAGTCTCTTCTCAAAAACCAAAGCCCAAGTATCAATGGCGATGGAAAGCAGACGCGTGATTTTACCTTTGTGGAAAACGCTGTTCAGGCAAATGTCAAAGCTATGTTCGCTGACGGTATTTCGGTTCAGGGAAATATCTTCAACATTGCAGTGGGTGAGCGGATCTCTCTGAATGAACTCGTGGATACACTCAAAACCATTACAGGCAGCACTGTTCGGTCCTTTCACCGTGCCGATCGGATGGGAGATGTGAGGGATTCGCTGGCCGATATTTCAAAAGCCCGCAGCCTGCTGGCTTACAATCCACAGATCTCCATTCAGGAAGGATTGAAGTTTACGCTGAACTGGTTTCATGACCGTCAAACCGGAGCAAAGAAAACCAGGCTCGGTTAATGAGTATCCTCATTCACTATACCAAATAAACTTATCAATACCTGTTCGTAATTTGACCCGGCAATCCAGGCTCAGAAGTGTATTTTTGTTAAAATCAAATGCACTCGGACATGTCGGAACTGAACTATGCAAAGCAGATCGCTGCGCAGCTTGGAATTACAGATAAACAGGTAACGGCAACTATTCAGTTGCTCGATGAAGGCGGAACAATTCCATTCATTTCGAGATACCGGAAGGAAATGACAGGCAGTCTGGATGAAGTTTTTATCGCCAAAATCAGGGATGAAATCGAAAGCCTTCGTGCCCTGGATATCCGAAGGGAAGCCATTCTTAAATCCATCCGTGCCCAGGAAAAACTGACACCCGAACTGGAAGCCCGGATTCTTTCGGCTCTCACCATGAGCAAGCTGGAAGATCTGTATCTTCCCTTCAAACCCAAGCGCCGGACACGGGCCACCATTGCCCGCGAAAAAGGGCTGGAACCTTTGGCCAGGCTGTTGTTTGAACAATCGAAATTCAATCTGGAAACAGAAGCCTCAAAATATGTTCTCGAAGAAAAGGAAGTCGCCAATACCGACGAAGCCTTGGAAGGGGCCCGCGATATTATGGCTGAATGGATCAATGAAAACATCGAAGCCCGCGAAAAAATCAGGCAGCTCTTCAGGAACAAAGCCGTGATTCGATCACGCATCATGGGAGGCAAGCAGGAGGAAGGCGCCAAGTTTGAGGATTACTTTGAATGGGAAGAACCGCTCATGTCCTGCCCGTCACACCGTTTGCTGGCCATGCGCAGGGGCGAAAAGGAAGACTTCCTCAGTATTGACATCGCCCCTCCCGAACAGGATGCGTTTGATATTCTGGCACAGCTGTTTGTGACGTCGACCACCGATGCCTCCAAACAGGTTCGGCTGGCCGTTGAAGACAGCTATTCGCGCATGATGCAGATGTCGATAGAAACTGAGATGCGTTTGTTTACAAAAAATGTTGCTGAAGAAAAAGCCATCCAAGTCTTCGCTGATAATCTGCGCGAATTGCTGTTATCTCCGCCGCTTGGACAAAAAAATATGCTCGCCCTGGACCCCGGGTTCAAATCGGGTTGTAAGCTGGTTATTCTTGACAGACAGGGAAAACTGATTGAAAATACAGTGATTTATCCGCACGAACCGCAACGTCAGACACGTGAAGCCGAGGCCATTCTGATTGATTTGTGTCTGAAACACAAAATCGAGTCGATTGCCATTGGCAATGGTACTGCAGGAAGGGAAACCGAAACATTTGTGAGGGCCATCAAATCGCTCCCGAAAGAAATTGCCGTCATTATGGTGAATGAAAGCGGCGCATCCATTTATTCGGCTTCTGCCATTGCGCGCGAGGAATTTCCGGATGAGGATGTGACTGTCCGGGGAGCTGTGTCAATCGGGCGAAGACTTGCCGATCCGCTGGCGGAACTGGTCAAGGTGGATCCCAAGGCCATCGGCGTGGGCCAGTACCAGCATGACGTGGATCAGAACAACCTGAAAAAGAAACTGGACGAGGTCGTGGAAAGCTGCGTGAACAAGGTGGGTGTTGAATTGAACACAGCAAGTAAGGAATTGCTTACTTATGTTTCAGGCCTCGGAGCTGTGGTGGCACAAAATATCGTCACCTATCGGAACGAGAACGGCCCCTTTAAAACAAGAAAGGAATTGCTGAAAGTTCCCCGAATGGGAGAAAAGATATTTGAACAAAGCGCTGGATTTTTAAGGATCCGGGATGGGAAAAACATGCTGGATAAAAGTGCCGTACACCCTGAAAGTTATCATATCGTGGAACAGATGGCTGCCGATGTGAGCGGAAAGGTTGACGATCTGATAAACGACAAAGAACTTCGGAAAAAGATTGTGCTCCAAAAATACGTAACGGCGCAAACCGGTCTTCCAACGCTGAATGATATCCTGAAAGAACTGGATAAACCCGGTCGTGATCCGCGTAAAAGTTTCGAGATCTTCAGTTTTGATGAAGCAATCAATGCCATTGGCGATCTGAGGGTGGGCATGAAGGTGCCGGGAATCATCACCAATGTGACCAATTTCGGCGCTTTTGTGGATATCGGCGTGCACCAGGATGGATTGGTTCATGTCAGCCAGCTTTCCAACGGTTTTGTGGATGATCCCAATAAAGTGGTCAAAGTGCAGCAGAAAGTCATGGTGACTGTGACCGAAGTGGATGCCAAACGAAAACGCATTGCCCTTTCTATGAAAGACAATCCGGTGCTTGGTGCCGCCTCCAAAGAACCTGTGGGCAAATACAAATCCGCCCCCGCCAACACAGAGTCGGATCTGGCACTGAAGCTGGCTGCTTTGAAAGGTAAATTCAGCTGAGTGTAAAGAGGTACACAAGTATCCCGGTTTTATTCGTAAATTCGTACGAAGCCATGGCCATTTGGAGGTTGGGGCTGGAATTATCAGTTGCGTATGAGTTTTATTTCTAAAATTTTCCGTAAGTCATCCAAGTCGACAACTGCTGCCGATCTTTCCGTGCTGAAGGCCGATATGCATTCGCATTTTATTCCGGGCATCGACGACGGGGCACAGACTATGGAGGATTCCGTGAATCTGATCCGCTACTTTCATGAAGCCGGATATAAAAAGGTCATTACAACTCCACACATCATGAGTGATGCCTACCGCAACACTCCGGAAATCATTCTCGGAGGATTGGAAAAGGTCAGACTCGCACTCAAAGAAAACAATATTCCCATCGAGATTGAAGCTGCTGCCGAATATTACATGGATTATGATTTTGAAGCCAAGATCGATACGGGTAAGCTGCTTACTTTCGGCGATAATTATGTGCTTGTCGAACTTTCCTTTGTAAACCCGCCTGACAACATCAATCACATCTTTTTCAAAATGCTGACCAATGGATACAAACCGGTTCTGGCGCATCCCGAGCGGTATTCATTCTGGCACAACAACTTTGAGAAGTACGAGGAAATCAAGGAAAAAGGGGTCTTGCTCCAGCTCAATCTCAATTCGCTGACCGGGCATTATTCTGTTGATACAAAAAAAGTGGCATTGAAAATGATTGAAAAAAACATGATCGACTTTCTGGGGTCTGACGTTCATCATACCGGACATACCGAGCTGATGAATCATGTGGTCTACGAGAAAGCCCTCCATCAGCTTTTGGCAAGCGGCAAACTGAAAAATGCCAGCTTATAGGAACAGGCATTTGCTTTTGCAGGCAGGATAATCTTGCTTTCAAATACGGATTAATCTTTCTTTATGAAATCATTTCTATTCTTTCTGATTTCCTGTTTCGTTTTTTGCTTTTGTTCGGCCCCTTCTTTTTCTCAGGTTTCGGTATTGAAAATCGATTCTACGTTTGATGTTCCCTTCTTCCGTTCACCCAGGCTCTTGTTTCCCGACTGGGTATCGAAAGGGAAGAGCGGAAAACTGGTGAACACGCGGACCGGGAAAAAAATTCATCCCAAAGATACCCTGCTGCTTAAAGTGCCTGCGCGATCCCAGGTTGTTCGTTACGACAATCTGCCAGACAGCATCGTTCCCGATTCAATCAGTTCTTTGTCATCCCATGCTCTTATACGGAATGATACCCTTTTTCTGTACTATGCCTTTGAACCCAACCCCCAATCCGATGAAATGGAGATCGCCGTTTCTTCGACGGCCGTGGCGCGCATTCGCGAAAGACCAGTGGAAAACTCGGGAGCTTTGACCCCTACGGTTGAATTGAAAAGCCTCAGGCTGAACAAGCGGTACTTTAAGAAACAGGATGAATTGAAAGCAGAGCTGCAATTCAGCGTTGAGTTTGAATTGAATGATGTGTCCCGCGGGCCTTACCGGCAAAGGGTTTATTACAAAGGCTGGTTAATGTGCAAGGTGGAGTAATCCGTGTTTTTTTTCAGCCGTCCTGAACGACAGTTTATATTTCAGGTCATCACTTCTTAGACCCTGCATACATAGCCACATCCTTATCCGTTATCACCTTGTCACAAAGAATGATCAATCGTTCAACCACATTGCGGAATTCGCGGATATTGCCGGTCCAGTTGATCTTTTGCAATTCTTTGATGGCATCTTTGGTAAACGATTTTCCGGGCATGCCGTGTTCTTCGCAAAGCCCTTTCAGGAAATGATCGGCGAGTAAAGGGATGTCTTCAAGATGGTCGTTGAGCGATGGAACATGGATCAGAATGACACTGAGTCGGTGATACAAATCTTCCCTGAAATTGCCTTTTTCGATTTCTTTCTTAAGGTCTTTGTTTGTTGCCGCAATCACACGCACGTTTACCTTCAGTTCTTTTTCTCCGCCAACGCGTGTGATTTTGTTTTCCTGCAAGGCACGCAATACTTTGGCCTGTGCACTGAGACTCATGTCCCCAATTTCATCCAGAAAAATGGTTCCGCCTTCGGCCAGCTCGAATTTTCCTTTGCGCTGACTGACGGCCGAGGTGAAGGCGCCTTTCTCGTGACCGAAGAGTTCGCTTTCGATAAGCTCGCTTGGAATGGCGGCACAATTGACTTCGATGAGCGGAGCAGCTGAACGCTGGCTTTTTTCATGCAGCCATCGCGCCACAAGTTCCTTTCCACTTCCATTTCCTCCGGTAATCAATACACGCGCATCGGTGGGGGCAACGCGTTCGATCATTTCCTTGATCTGTTCAATGGCTTTGGATTCGCCGATCATCTCAAAGGTCTTGCTGATTTTTTTCTTTAGCACTTTGGTTTCCGTTACCAGGCTGGAGCGATCAAAGGCATTGCGTATGGTTACCAGAAGACGGTTCAGGTCGAGCGGTTTGGCGATATAGTCAAAAGCCCCTTTTTTTACCGCATCAACTGCCGTTTCGATATTTCCATGACCCGAAACCATGACAATGGGTGTGTCCGAGCCGGTAGCCATCACCTTTTCAAGAAACTCGATGCCATCCATTTTGGGCATTTTGATGTCGCACAAAATGAGGTCGTATTTTTCTTTGCCAAAGAGGCTGAAACCTTCCATCCCGTCTGCAGCTTCATCTACTTTGAAACTTTCGTATTCAAGAATTTCGCGCAGTGTCTTTCGGATGCTTTTTTCATCGTCGATAATGAGAATTTTGGCCATACTAAAAGGAAGACTAAAAGGGTTCGACTCGGATTTTACAAAGTCTAAAGGTATCGAATTGTTTCTTTTGAAATTTCGGAATCAATAAGCTTCAGCTCGGGCCTGAAAACCTGTTGTTGGCCGCAATTCCGGATAAAACCATTGTTTTTACAAATAATTGTCTTAAATTGTCTTGTATTTATTCAGGACGGTCATGGTTATTCCCGATAAACTGATGTTGTCTGCCGTGTTCATTTCGATGTTTGTTCATGAAACAAGCAGCCAAACTCCGATAAATAAGCAATTGCCGCTTTCCGTTTCCGATCTGGATAAACAAAAGGAATACAAGTCGCTCAAGCTGGCGGCTCTGGCGCCTCCGGATAAAGTCTATAAACTCAACCTAAGCGCCTCTGATTTGATTGCCTTTCCTTCCGAAATTCTCAAATTCAGGAATCTGCAGATTCTCTGGCTCAACAACAACAAAATTGCAGCCATCCCTGCCGGTATAGCCAAACTGAAAAATCTGGAAACGATTTATCTTCAGAACAATGAAATAACGGGCCTTCCTGCTGAATTTGGACAACTCCAGTATTTGCGTTTGATCGACCTGAGCAATAACAGGTTGGACAGTGTGCCATTTTTGTTTTGTGAATTGAAAAACCTGGAAGTCATCCGATTGAGTGGAAATAAAATCGGCAATTTTTCTGCTTCAATATGTAAGTTAAGCAAACTCGAAGAACTTGATCTGGGGGCGAACAAGCTTGTGCATCTGTCCGAGGAAATTTCGGGTTTGCAAAAGCTCAGCAAGTTGTACCTGAACAGAAATGCGCTCGAAACCCTTCCGGCAGGCATCGGGCAGGTTTCCCAGCTGAAGGAATTGAGGCTCAGTTCCAATAAACTCAGTATCCTTCCAAACGAAATAGGAGCCCTGAAAGAATTGAAAGAGCTCGAACTGGACAGCAATCAGTTGTCGGCGCTGCCGGCAGAACTCGGTAACTTACTAAACCTGCATTCCATCCGAATTGCCAACAACAGGATCAGCTCTTTTCCTGCCGAAATCGGAAAGTTGAAGAGTCTGGCATTTCTGTATGCCGGTAACAATGAGATTGATGCTTTGCCAGCTGAAATCGGCGATCTGGAAACCCTTCAATGCCTCGAACTGCAGAAAAACCAGCTGGAAGTTTTGCCCGCTGCCATTGGCAATCTTCATAAACTAGCCAAGCTGGCTTTGAACAACAATCCGATCACTTCGTCGGAAAAGGAAAGGCTCAAAACCGTCTTGCCCGGAGTGCAGTTTGTTTTCTAGAAACCGGGATGTATCCCTGCCGGGATAGGAATTTCCTTCCACAAAAGATCACGGCATAACCCTGACCACTTTGATGAAGCGCTTGCCATAATAAGGCGAATCGCTGAATGCGGAGAGCACAACGCCGTTGTGTTTTTTGGATGAAGAGGAATGAATAAAACGGGGATCCTCTCCGGGCTTGGAAACAACGATGCCCACATGTCCGGCATGCCTGATGCTGGCGTTGGTTCCGGTGAATACAATGATGTCCCCTTTCCTGCAGGAGTCGATGCAGACTTCTTTTCCCAGCCGTTCGTAGTCGATGGAGGAGCGGGGTACGTTTATTCCGTATTGACCAAAGACATACCAGACAAACCCAGAACAGTCAAAACCTTTGTCCGGATTGACAGAACCATATATATAGGGAAGCCCCAGAAATTTACTGGCGAAACCGATGATGCTGTCTGCTTTTGAATCATCCGGCGTTGCGAAATGCGCTGAACTTGTCACCCTGCAGGAAACCGGGCCACTGCCGGAAGGCCTGCAAAAAGGCTCCGGCCATTTTCCAAAACCCAGAAACAGGAGGAAGAGCAATGCTGAATTTCTTTTGGTCATTCCCTGCAAAGGTACGAAATGAGCGATTTTATCCCGTGTTTTGTATTTTTCATTTGTGCATTGAAAGGCAAAATCAGGTTTTGACAGGCCATTGTACTTGCCACTGTTACCGGCGCAGAATGCCCCTGCAATTGATCCCCGCAACAAACTTGGAAAGGTTTTTTGTTTATATTCGTTGTTCTCAACACTCTTTCTATGGCAAAAGCCGATGTAAAAGATACCGGTGAATCAGGAGTCTCTTATAACGACATCAAGCTGCTGAGTGAAATCGGACAGCAGATTATTGCCACTTTATCCGTAGAAGAAATCATCGAAAAAACCTACAAGAATGTCAATGCCCTGATGGATGCATCGGTCTTTGATATCGGTATTTTTAACCCTGAAGAAAACCGGATTGACCTGCCTGGCGGTATCGAGAAAGGGGAGAGGCTCCCATTCGGTTTTTACAGTCTGAAAGATCTGCATTACCCGGCGGTCTGGTGTTTCCTGAATCAAAAGGTCTATTTTACGAATGATTACGTGCGCAACTATACGGATTATTTTCCCAACGAAGCCGTACCCGAGCCTGTTGCAGGTGAGCAGCCCAACGCTATGATCTACCTGCCGCTGATTGTTCAGAACAAAAGAATAGGCGTTATTACGGTGCAGAGTTTCAAGAGAAACGCTTACACGCAATACGACACCGACATTTTGCAAAATCTGGCGGTCTATGTGGCCACAGCTCTTGAAAATGCAAGATTGTATGAAACCATGGAGGCGGAAGTCAAGAAGCGGACTCAGGAGGTTGTGGCGCAAAAGGAAGAGCTGGAAACCTCCAATAAAAACATTCTGCTTCTGGGTGAAATCGGGCAGCAGATCACGGCCACCTTGTCTGTGGAAGAAATCATTGAAAATACCTACCGAAATGTAAATGCATTGATGGATGCTTCCGTTTTTTTGATCGGTATCTGTGACGACAAAAAAAATCAATTGTTATTTCCCGGAACCATGGAGAATGGGGAAAAGATCGATTTGTATTTTTCTGATTTAACGGATAAAAACCGGCCTGCCGTCTGGTGTTTTAAAAACCAGAGGGAGATTATCATGAATGACCTGGCGCTGGAATACAACATGTATTTCCCGAATGTTCCGGTGCCTCAGCCCGTTTTCGGAGAACAGGCCGAATCGCTTATCTATATCCCCCTGACCATTCACGACAAGAAAATAGGCGTGATATCCGTTCAGAGTTTTAAAAAGAACGCCTATACGAATTACCACATTGGAATTGTCAGAAATCTGGCCGTGTATGTTTCCATTGCACTTGAAAATGCCCGTTTGTATCAAAATATGGAAACGGAAGTGGTGCAGCGCACGCGTGAAGTTGTGGGTCAGAAAGAGGAGCTGGAAGAGAAAAGAAAAGAAATTGAAGAATCAAATAAAAACCTGATTCTGTTAACCGAAATCGGAAAGGAAATCACGGCCACTCTTTCCGTTGAGAAGACAATTGAAAAAGTGTATTCCAGCATCAATACCCTGATGGATGCCAACGGGTTTGGCATTGGAGTCTTCAACAAAGCAAAAAATACGCTTGATTTTCCCGGTTTTATTGAAAACGGTGAAAAGCTCGAGTTTCACAATTATCATTTGGAAGAAGATGATTCGCTGTCTGTTATTTGTTTCAACGGCCGGCAGGAGATTATCATGAGCGATACCCGGAAAGAGCTGACCAATTATTTAAAGGTTGTTCCCTCCCCGGTGGTGGGAGACGTGACTTTGTCGCTGATCTTTCTTCCTTTGATAAGCAAGGAAAAAATCATCGGTATTATCACCGTGCAGAGTTTTAAGGAAGATGCCTATACCAGTTATCACGTTGACCTGCTCCGGAACCTCGCGATATACTGTGCCATAGCCATTGAAAATGCAAATATCTATGAAAACATCAATGCTGCCAATGAACAGCTGGCCCAAAGCAGCGAACAATTGAGGCAGAGTCATCAAAATGTCAAGCTTATAAGCGAAATCGGTCAAAAGATCACTTCAACATTGGATCTGGAAAAGATCCTGGACATTGTTTACCGCAATGTCAACAGCATGATGGATGCCTCCAGTTTCAATATCGGCTATTACAATGAAGAAAAGCAAATCATTGAAATGAAATTAGGAATGGAAAAGGGGAAGCAATTGCCCAGGGCCGACTTTTCGATGATGGACAAGAACCGGCTTGCGGTATGGTGTGTGGACAAAAGAAAAGACATCTTCATAAACGATTACAATACCGAGCATACCAATTACATTGAACAGGATTTGCCTGTTATCGCCGGCGAGGACACGGCATCAATGATGTTTATTCCTTTGGTGGTGGAGGATAGGGTGGTGGGTATCATCACCGTGCAGAGCTTTGAAAGAAACGCATACACCCAGTATCACCTCGAAATTTTAAGAACCTTTGCCTCTTATGCGGCAGTGGCCTTAAACAATGCCCAGGCTTACAAACAACTGAATTTGGCCATGCAGGAAGTGGAAAAACTTTCGATTGTGGCCAGCCGGTCTGAAAATACTATTGTGATCTGCAATCCGGAAGCCGAAATGATCTGGGCCAACGACTCCTTTATCCGGACCTTCGGGTCATCGCTCGAAGAGTTCAAGAAGGAGAGGGGCAATACCATTCACGATATCAGCAGCAATCCGGATATTAAAAAGGTCATCGAGGAGTGTATCAGCAAAAAGACCGGGATTGTTTATGAATCGAAAAACATGACCCGGAACAACGGGGAAAGGTGGTTTCAGACAGCGCTCTCTCCGGTATTCGATGAAGATGGGAAACTCCGGAACATTGTTTTTATCGATTCGGACATCACCGAACTGAAAACGATTGAGGCCCGGCTCAAACAAAAAAACAAGGAAGTCATCGACAGCATTCATTATGCCCGCCGTATCCAGCAGGCCCTGCTTACATCGGATTACTATATCAAAAAATACATTTCCGACTATTTCATTTTGTTTCAGCCCAAAGATATTGTCAGCGGCGATTTTTACTGGATGCTCAATAAAGACGACTTCATGTATGTGGTCACGGCTGATTGTACCGGCCATGGTGTGCCCGGAGCCTTTATGAGCATGATGGGAATAAATCTTTTAAATGACATCATCATTGCGCGCAATATCAGTAACCCGGCGCTGGCCCTGGATATCATGCGCGAGGAAATCATCAACATCCTGAACCCCGAGGGGGCCGAAGAAGAAGCCAAAGACGGAATGGATATGGTACTGTGCAAGTTTGATTTCAAAAACAACAAACTCGATTTTGCCGCAGCCAACAATGCCTTGTATTTGTTACGCAACGGAGTGTTGAGCGAATTCAAAGGCGATAAAATGCCGGTGGGCAAAGGCAGCGACAATACAGCGGCATTTACCCGGCAAACCATTGAACTCCAGCATGGCGATACGATTTATACCTTTACTGACGGCTATCCCGACCAGTTTGGTGGGCCTAAAGGAAAGAAATTCAAATACAGACAACTTGAGGAACTCCTTCTGGCCAATGCCAACAAACCGATGTCTGCCCAGAAACGAGATCTGAAAAGGACCATCGAGGACTGGAAAGGCAAACTCGAACAGGTGGATGATGTTCTTGTTATCGGAATTAAAATCTGAAATCCCCGCCCCGTTTTTTCTCCCTGTGTTGATAATTATTGCATGAACAGTTCTTCGATGAATGTGTGCAATTTTTCTATATTCGTGCCCGAATCAAGGTTCAATATTACAAAAGACCTGATTGTAACAACAAATAAACAACCCATGAAAAACATCATTCTCTTTCTGTTTCTTCTTAGCTCATCTTTATCATTTGCACAAAAGTTAACCCCCGATATGTGGGATCTGGCCCGGATCACGATGTATTCTGAATCTGATTTCAGCAAGAAAATGGATTCATTGGGCGCCTCCAAGCATTTTACTAGCAAGGAAGGTGAACTGACCTACGAATTCAAAAAGAAAGGATACAAGTTTTTCTTTGCCCGCCAGGACCGTTCCATTAAATACTGCGTAACCAAAGATGCCGACAACAGCACTGCATTTTTTGCGAAACTGGAGTCGGATCTGGCCCAGTATTATTGGGGAACAAAAGGTGATGACGGTCATTTCTATCCGAAAGAAAAGGAGATGAAGAGCAAGAAGTCGGTTTATGTTTTCGATTACCTGGATCCGGTAAAGATTGTTTATGTGGTTGAGAAAAGTGCCAACAAAGAAACCGTTTGGGTGAGTACCAAAATGGAATAATTAAGCTGATACACTCCTATATAAAAGCAGCTTTTCCTTCTGAAGGGCTGCTTTTTTTGCTTTTATACCCCCGTATTGTGTTGGCTGAGCCAATTGCTTTCAATTGCTTTGGATGAAAACCGATGTTTACACGATCGGAGTCCATATCGTTTATATCCGGATTCATGTATACGATCTGGGTCCATATCGTAATCATCCGGATTCATGTGTATACGATCTGAATCCATATCGGTGTCATCTGGATTCATTTGTATAGATCGGGATCCATATCGTAATCATCTGGATTCATTTGTATACAGTTTGGATCCATATCGTAATCATCTGGATTCATTTGTATACGATCGGGATCCATTTTGCAATCATCTGGAGTCATTTGTATACGATCGGGATCCATATCGTAATCATCTGGATTCATTTGTATACGATCGGGATCCATATCGTTATCATCTGGATTCATATAGATACTATCTGCCTTCCGGTAATCAGGGCCGGGGAGCTTTCAGATATCAGCAGATATCCGCTTAGTTATACCGGAGATCATTTGTAAAATAAAGGTTATCAGGTAGTTACTACCTAATTGTAGGTCAAAAAAGCCGGATTAGGGATAGTAATTACCGGAAGTGGTGTGCTGAAGTCTTATTAAAAGGGCCTGAAATTATAAGGGGTATCGGGTATTTGTGTACATTGCGCCTCCAAATCTGGAAAAGAGTTGAGTCCCGAAAAGCCCCAATTTTCCTCCCCGTTTGAGAGGTAGGAAGCTGTTTTTGATGTGATGTTGAAAATAATGCCGAAAGTACTCAGAATCAGCCGAAAATATTTTCAACCAACTGTTGTCAATATGTAAAATTGTGTATCTTTGCCGTCCCCAAAATAGATTGGGGCTAGAGTTTATTTACTGAAATAGGTTTTAAAACCATTAAAATCGATGCCTACAATACAACAGTTAATTCGTAAAGGCCGCTCGAAAGCGCCAAATAAGAGCAAATCTGCAGCACTGGACTCCTGTCCACAGCGAAGAGGCGTTTGTACCCGTGTGTACACGACAACCCCCAAGAAACCAAATTCCGCACTTCGTAAAGTTGCGAAAGTAAGGCTCACCAACAAGTTGGAGGTGATTGCATACATTCCCGGTGAAGGCCACAACCTGCAGGAGCACTCNNCTTCCAGGTGTTCGTTACCACATCGTTCGTGGTGCGCTCGATACTGCTGGTGTTGAAGGCCGCAATCAGCGTCGTTCAAAATACGGAACCAAGAAAGCCAAAGCAGGAGCTGCAGGTAAAGCTGCCCCAGCCGCAAAGAAAAAATAAGTCAACCCATTATTTTCCGATAAATACTAATTCGATTCAACAATGAGAAAATCGAGAGCCAAAAAAAGAATTCTGTTGCCGGACCCAAAGTTCAACGACACCCTCGTAACGCGTTTTGTAAATAACCTCATGTACGACGGAAAAAAGAGCGTTTCTTACGCTGTTTTTTACGATGCAATGGCGCTTATTGAAAAAAGAACTGAAACTCCTGGTCTTGATGTCTGGAAAAAAGCCCTGAACAATGTGATGCCGAACGTTGAAGTTCGCAGCCGCAGAGTAGGTGGTGCCACTTTTCAGATTCCGCAGGAAATCCGCCCTGAAAGAAAGATTGCTCTGGGTATCAAATGGATGATCGATTACTCACGCGTTCGCAATGAAAAATCAATGAGCCACAAGCTTGCTGCCGAAATCATTGCTGCTTCCAAAGAAGAAGGTGCCGCTTTCAAGAAGAAAGAAGATGTACACCGTATGG
>PLXK01000254.1 GCA_003151415.1 Bacteroidota bacterium | reverse complement strand
CATGGAAGTAAATATAAGAATCTCTCCAGAAATCAATCCGGATCCTGTTCAAATTAGCCCATTGGATTCGATTTTTTTTTGCTATACACAGAAAAAGATCGCGCATTAAAAGACGGGATCAGGAAAGAAACCGGGCCACTAAATCAGACCACTACGGAAGACATAACTGGTCAGCTCGGCCGAATTTTTCATGTTCATTTTTTCAAGAATCCTTGCCCGGTAAGTGCTCACCGTTGGGATGCTTAGAATCAGTTCTTCAATTTTCGTTCCGCCTTTTTCCGTTCGCCGATTCCCTGGCCTTCCCGTTATCCGGCAGGTTCATGTTTGCAACATCCGAAGATTCCATTGACCNNAAATCCGGAAAATCCTTACTTTTGCTAGCCCTAACACCATTAAGGTTCAAAGCTGTCTCTCAGCCTGATCTTTAATCTTAAACCAAACGAAATGAGAACGATCGAATTCCGTGAAGCCTTACGCGAAGCATTGACTGAAGAAATGCGCCGCGATGAAAAAGTGTTTCTCATGGGAGAAGAGGTTGCCGAATACAATGGCGCCTATAAAGTAAGCAAAGGCATGCTCGCCGAATTCGGAGCCAAACGTGTTGTCGACACCCCTATTGCAGAACTTGGTTTTGCGGGTATCGGTGTGGGTGCGGCCATGAACGGACTGCGGCCTGTAATCGAATTCATGACGTTTAACTTTTCCCTTGTGGCCATCGATCAGGTCATCAACTCGGCTGCCAAAATGATGAGCATGAGCGGCGGACAGTTTAATATACCCATCGTGTTTCGCGGCCCGACAGGTTCTGCCGGCATGCTCAGTTCACAGCACTCGCAATCCTTCGACAACTGGTATGCCAATTGCCCGGGCCTGAAAGTGATTGTTCCTGCCAATCCGTACGATGCAAAAGGGCTTCTTAAATCGGCCATTCGCGATAACGACCCTGTTATCTTTATGGAAAGCGAGCAGATGTATGGCGATAAAGGAGAAGTGCCCGAAAGCGAATACCTTCTTCCCATTGGTGTTGCCGATGTAAAAAGAGAAGGCAAGGACGTGACCCTGGTGACTTTTGGGAAAATCCTGAAAGTGGTGCAGGCGGCAGCTCTTGAACTGGAAAAAGAAGGCATCAGCGCCGAAGTCATTGACCTGCGTTCCATACGCCCCATCGATTATGCAACCGTTATCAACTCCGTAAAGAAAACCAACCGCCTGGTCATCATCGAGGAAGCCTGGCCGCTTGGATCCATTGCCACCGAGGTGGCTTTCAAAGTTCAGAAAGATGCTTTTGACTACCTCGACGCTCCGGTGCTGCGCATCACAACCGCGGATGTTCCGCTCCCCTACGCGCCTACCCTGATTGATGCCTGGCTGCCAAACACCGCGCAGGTGGTGAAGGCCGTGAAACAGGTGATGTATGTGAAGAAATAGTTTTCCTTTTATTCTAAAGAAAGAATATAAGAAAGTCTCCGGCGAATTCCGGAGATTTTTTTTGCTCAAAGAATCCGGATTGGCTCATCGATGATCAAAGTCTGAAGGCCTTTATTTGAAGCAAAAAACTAAAATGTATATTTGTTACAGATAAGCCTGCATTTAGCCCGGCCTTGATTGAATCTGTTCTCCTCATTTTGCGAACAAACACATGAAACTATTCCCTTTTCTTTCGTTTGCTTTTTTCCTGTTTTCGTGCCATTCTGCCAATCACAAGACAAAAGCCGATCTCATCGTGCATCACGCCCTGATTTATACGGCTGATGCGAAATTCAGCACAGCAGAAAGCTTTGCAGTAAAAGACGGGAAGATTCTCGCCACAGGTAAAAACGATTCCATTCTTGCTGCTTTCGAAGCACCCGATATGCTGGATGCAAAAGGCAAAACTATTTTCCCCGGATTCATCGATTCGCATTGTCATTTTTTCGGTTATGGTCTGGGTTTGCAGGAAGCCGACCTGACCGGATCACAATCATTCGACGAAGTCATTGAACGCCTTGCCCGCTTTGTGAAAGAACATCCCGGCATCACGGTTCAGGACAAAAACGCCTCACCCAGATGGATCAAAGGCCGTGGCTGGGATCAGAATGCCTGGACAACAAAAGAATTTCCGGACCGGCACAAGCTGGATTCCCTGTTTCCGACAACACCGGTTATTTTAACCCGTATCGATGGTCATGCTTTGCTTGCCAATGAAGTGGCTCTAAGACTCGCCGGAATTGTTGCCTGGAAAAAAGTGGAAGGAGGAACAATGGTGACCCGGCATCAGGATCTGAGCCATATGGATATTGACAGCATTCGTACCACCGGTTTATCGGGAGTTTTGGTAGACAATGCCATGGATCTGGTTACGAAGATAATTCCAAGCCCCTCTTTCAGAGAAGACAAAGCGGCTTTGCTGGATGCCCAGAAAAATTGTTTTGCCGTTGGTCTAACCACTGTGGATGATGCGGGCCTGGCCCACAAGATTGTGGAACTCATTGAGAAAATGCAGCAACAGAATAGTCTGAAAATGCGGGTGTATGCCATGCTCACCGACAACAAAGAAAATCTGGAATACTATTTGCCACGCGGACCTTATAAGACAGAACGGCTGAATATACGTTCGTTTAAATTCTATGCCGATGGCGCATTGGGTTCCAGAGGCGCCTGTTTATTGAAGCCGTATTCTGACAAACCCGAACAGCAGGGCTTCCTGCTGAGTAAACCCGAATATTTCATTCAAATGGCTGACAGCATGAGCCGGCATGGTTTCCAGATGAACACGCACTGCATCGGCGATTCTGCCGTGAGACTGATGTTGGGCATTTACGTCACAAAAGAGAAGAAAGACATGGACTCCAGATGGAGAATAGAACATTTTCAGGTGACCACTCCCGAAGACATCAAGTTGCTGGCTTCCTCGCAGGTTATTCCTTCGGTGCAAACTACACATTGCACATCAGACATGTATTGGGCCAAAGACCGTCTTGGAGCTGATCGCATCAAATATGCCTATGCTTATCAGGACCTTTTAAAGGCAGCAGGAAAAGTGGCTCTGGGCACGGATTTTCCGGTGGAGGACATTAATCCGATGAAAACATTTTATGCAACTGTTGCCCGGATGGACGCAAAAGGGTTTCCGGCAGGAGGGTTCCAGCCCGAAAATGCGTTGAGCCGTGAAGAGGCCATACGCGGCATGACAATCTGGGGCGCTTATGCCAATTTTGAGGAGAAAGAAAAAGGAAGTCTGGAGCCCGGGAAATATGCGGATTTTATCATACTCAGTGATGATCTGGTAAAATGTGAGCTCGGTAAAGTGCTGGCTACCCAAGTTCTCGCTACATTCGTAAATGGAGAAAAGGTGTATCAGAAATAAACCGTAGTCTTTAGGCTTGTCCTGATTATACAAATACTCTGAATAGATTTTTTTTGATTCGAAATGTTGAGAAACAAAATCCTATATCTCATTTTTATTGCAGTTCTGCCTGTCGTGCATGGCTATGGTCAGGTGAATCAAACGGCCAGACAAAAACCCAAAATCGACCTGATGGTTTTTGGCACAATCAGTCTTTATGAGAACGATCCACGCATTTCTGCAAACACAGGTCCGCTAGCAGGCTATGGCATCAGCATCCGGACAGAGCTGCCGATATCCAAAGGCATTAAGCTGGTTACCGGACTGGAACTTATCTCACAGGGTCTGAAGTTCGATTCGTATTATTTTTCCAACGGCTATTCTGTTTTGTTCGATAAAAATTTCAATTACAACCATCTCATCCGCACCTACGAAGTCGACCTCCCCTTGCTGATGCGGGTCAATCTGACGCCAAGGGAAGAATCGGCCTATCACAGTTTTTATTTTAGCGCCGGTTGGGAAATCAAATACAATTTACTCGCCCACAGCACAATCAGCAATTCATCCGATGGCAGCCTGATTTATGACGGTGACATTGATCTTCCTTATGAAAACCATTTCCTGGGCAAGAATGTCGGCAATTATCTTGTTGCCGGGCTGGGTTATGTGCACACGTTTTTACCTCTGAAAGACGCCGTGTTTTTCGACTTCACGTACCGTTATTGCCTCTCGCGCAATTTGTATACCGGAAATCAAAACAGCAATTACCTTTTTTTCAGGAATACCAGTCTGAGTATGGGTGTTGGTGTGAGGTTCTGATACAGTGAAATATGCAGCGTACCCTCTCCATAAGTGACCACAGCTCCCTCCAACTCCCTTCCGGCTGTAAGGCCGAAGCCGAAGCTAACAGTTCCGTCCCCAAAGCATGAGGTCATCTCAAATCTGAAATAGCCGGTCAATTGTATTCATTTACAAAAGTGTTCCTCTGAACGCGGGTATTCTTGTCTTGTCTTGAAAATCGTCTTCTCCTTTCCAATTTCCATTTTGTGTCCGTGACCAACATCACTGTTTGTTTTGATTGCAGACATAGATAAAAGCCCTCATCTAAAATAATTTTGGGCCTAGATAAATATCCATAAACTAAAACCATAAAACAATGAGAACAATTACTTTGCTTGCCCTGGCGATGTTTTTAAGCACGCTTGGCGCAAAAGCCCAGTCATCCAGTTCCTGTGATGACCTGAATGGTTATCCTCCATCAAAAAACACGGGCCTGGTCGGGGCATATACGCTTCTACTTGGTATGGAGGAGAATGCAGCACAAACTTATCATTATTCCGGTCTGGGAAAGATGACTAGTGTTCGTGTGTATGGTTTTACACCCAATTTGCTTGGAGTAAACCTGATTGCCAAAATCTACAATGTCGATGCAAGCGGACGTCCGACAACTGTTATCGGATCCCGGAAATTTGACTGGAACATGTTCGATAACAAAAACGGATTCAAAGATGTCAACTTTGCTTTTGGCGGCTATCTGATCCGGGGGAATTTTGCCGTGTCTGTTGAATTAGACGGCGGTTT
Source organism: Bacteroidota bacterium (assembly GCA_003151415.1). Taxonomy (GTDB): domain Bacteria; phylum Bacteroidota; class Bacteroidia; order Palsa-965; family Palsa-965; genus Palsa-965. The sequence continues at coordinate 20,995 of PLXK01000254.1, read as the reverse complement.
TCCGATGATTTCTGAGTTTCAGGTCAGCTATGACGGAAACGGCGAAGGGCTGGGAGAAGATCTGGCATCACTTGCAGGAACATCAACAGGTTTCAACTGGGCCAGTGCAAAATCAAGTTTCAGCAAGGATGGTGATTTTTATATTCTTCCAAGAATGAAGAATTACATTACACCCCAATTTCTTCCCGGGGTTTTATGTGTCAAAACAGCAGAGACTGTTGCCTTCAGCAATAGCAGCATCATGTGTACAGATGGCATGTTTAACCGAATCGGATCAGCGAACTACAGCGGATCGAAATTCTTTTACACCTGGAATTACGGAGACGGAAGCCCTGCAGATCATGCTGCCAATCCCAGCCATGCCTTCTCAGCTCCCGGAGTTTATACCGTATCGCTGACATGTACAGTTGACGGCTGGACAACATCCTGCTCGGGCACAACAACCCATCGGATTTCGGTAGGATTGAACGCATCCGTTACCAGCCAGGTCAACGCAAGTTGTTTTGGATCCTCCAACGGCAGTTTTACCGCTCTGGGGACAGGAGGCGCTACTCCTTATTCCTATAACATCAACGGAAGTGATTATCAGTTAGGCGCAGGTTTCAGTAACATCTCTGTCGGCGATCAAATCGTGAATATCATGGATGCTGTTGGTTGCATCAGCAGCGCAACGGCCAGCATCACGCAACCCACACCTATTGTCATCGCTGTTCCCCTGACAACCAATGCCAGCTGCGGAACCAGCAACGGAGCCATTTCGGCTTCGGCAACCGGTGGTAACGGCGCCCTTCAATACAGCATCAACGGAGCGGCATGGCAAAACAACGGATCTTTTCCCAACATTCCTTCAGGAGGTTACACCATTTCGGTAAAAGATGCCAATGCATGTTTGGTCAAAACAACAGTCCCGGTTAATGATCTCGGAAGCCCTTCCCTGACTCTGGTATCCTTTACCAATGCAAGTTGCAACAGTGCGAGCAACGGCTCGATTGTAGCGTCCGGCAGCGGAGGATCAGGTACACTCTTGTATAGCATCAACGGAACCAGCTATCAGGCAAGCGGAACATTCGCCAACATTCCTGCCGGCACTTACAATGTATCTGTCAAGGATGCATCGGGTTGCAAAAGCAACAGAGTCGTTGTCATTGCAGAGCCCCCTGTCCTTTCATTCACAACATCCGTGACTCCTGCCACATGCAATGGAAGCAGCACAGGATCAATCACTATTCCTTCTGTGATCGGAGGAACAGGGAACATGAACTATAGTTTCAACGGAATCGATTACCAATCCAGTCCGGTTTTTTCCGCACTTGCTGCAGGCACATATACAATTTCTGTGAAAGACGCTGAAGGATGTGTTGTCAAAACCAATGTAAATATAACTCAACCAACTGCTGTTTCTGCAACAATCACAAGCTCCAACGTAGCTTGTCACGGAGAAGCCAGCGGTTCACTCAGTGCAATGGCAACCAACGGAACACCCGGTTATACCTATAGCATCGGTGAAGAAGCTTCACCAACGGGTGATTTCGGCGGATTAACTGCAGGAACATATACCGTTGTGATTCACGATGCCAATGGCTGTTCATACACAACCACTGCCGTTCTCACAGAACCGGCCGCCATTAAAGCCACTATTACTACAGGCAATGCCACCTGCGGAAACACCAACGGAACCATTGCAATCATCGGAGCCGGAGGCTCCGGCTCAGGGTACCAATACAGCATCGATGCCCTAACCTGGAACACAACTGGTTCCTATGCTTCACTTGCTGACAGTACCTATGTGATTCTTGTAAAAGATGGTTCAGGCTGTTACACCCCCTTTCATGCCACAGTCAGTGATGTGAATGGCCCAAAAATCAACGCCTTGTCCTCGACCAACATCACCTGCTTCGGAAGCAACACGGGAACTATTGCCGTGACCAATGTGTCGGGCGGATCAGGAACCCGTTTTTTCGGCATTGATGGTTCGCCCTGGCAGTTGTCCATGAATTTCTCCGGACTTGCATCAGGCCTTCACGTTATTCTAGTGAAAGACGGATTGGGATGTACCGGTATGGACACACTTACCTTGATCGAACCATCTCCTATTCTTGTTAACTCTGCAGTGACCAATCTTTCCTGTGCAGGTTCTCCTACCGGAGGCGCTGTAGTCACAGCAGGTGGAGGATCGGGAACGCTGGCATACAGCATTGACGGTGCACTAAGCTGGCAAGCAAGCAATATTTTCGGCGATCTCCAGGCTGGTAAGTACACGGTTGAAGTGAAAGATGCCGGAGGATGTATTGGATCGCAATCCATACAGATTTCCCAGCCTTCCACAATCAAATTGCTGGGAAGTGTGCTGAATGTATCTTGTGCAGGTGCTGCGAACGGAGCCGTTTCCGCTTATGCAACCGGGGGGACAGGATTATTCCTGTATTCGATAGATCAAACCCACTACCAAACTGTGAATACGTTCTCTGGTTTAGCCGGAGGCCTTTACTCCATCTATGCAAAGGATGCCAACGGCTGTATTACAAGCATGCAGGTGAATGTGGTTGAACCGTTGCCAATAGCTGTAGCTGGTTCGGTCTTCGACATTACATGCGCAGGAGGAAACAACGGAGCCATCACAACCTCTGAATTCGGCGGAACAGCTCCTTATCATTTTACCTGGTCCAATAACTTCACAACTCCAGCCATTTTCAATCTGAGTGCAGGAACCTACGAAGTTATTGTTACCGATGCAAACGGATGCAAAACCACTTCGGCCTTCGCGGTAACTCAACCCGCTAACCCCCTTGTGGTGAATGCGGTGATCACCAATGCATCTGGGAATAACAATCCTGATGGCGGAGTGAACATCACAGTAACCGGCGGAACTTTACCATATACTTACAGCTGGTCTAACGGAACGACGTTTGAAAACAATATCAATGTTCGTCCGGGTTCTTACATTGTTTCAGTTACAGATGCAAACGGCTGTGTCACTTCAGGTGTCTACAATATCGGATCGGCAACCGGAATCAACCCGATCGCAGCTCTTTCCGCTTTGGTAAAGCTTTACCCGAACCCGGCCAACACTTTGGTTACCGTTGAAACAGGTGGAATCAACATTGATCACATCGAACTTCTCAATGTGGTCGGTAAATTGGTTTACAGCTCGGATCCGAAATCACCGAAAGTTGATATCGATTTATCCGCGTACTCGGAAGGTATCTATTTCTTACAGTTTAAGATGAATGATACCCTGATGACAAAGAAAATCGAGATACTGAAATAAGCCTGAAACAGGCAATCGTAAAACGGGAAGCAAATGTTGCTTCCCGTTTTTTTTATTCCAATCTAAACCTTGCCAGAAAACGATTGAAATCAATAAAAAATCAGGGAATCGCCGTTGCCGCTTATTGGAGTTGCCAAGGAGGTATTAAAAAAATAAACTCATCCGATTTTCACCCGATGAGTTCAAATTATTTCCACCACTAATATATTCGTGCCTACTAGGTGATTACCGGAAAGAGACTGGTTAATCATGGAAGGTTTTTCCGTTCGGCGGATTGACTTAGCAGTTATTCATGAGCAAAGGTGCTATCATTTGATGCAAGGAGCAATGATGCGTATCAAACGGATGAATGATTTCAAATATGGCATGCCAGTCCTTCAGTCTTTGAGCAGTTCCATTTTTTTCAGGTTCGAGACTTTAATCATTCCATCCATAATTTCAATTAATCCTTCTTCCCGAAAATTGGTCAGATTCCTGCTTACAGATTCGGGGGTGATACCCGAAAGTGAGGATATGTTTTCCCGCCTGAGTTTAAAAAACGTTTCACTTTTTCCTTTCTCCATATATTTGCGTGACAAATAGAGGATTGCATCGGCCACACGTCTTCGGGCCGAACTGTAAGCAAGTTTGAGAAGCTTATCTTCGGCTTCGGAATAGCGGACAGACAATAGCTTTACAAAGCGGATAGCTACATCACTGTTGGAATAAAGCAATTTGCAAAAATCCTCTCTGGGTATCAATGCTATTTCCGAGTTCTCAATGGCCATGGCCGATTCTCTGTGTAATCCATCCTCGAGCAAAGAACTGTATCCAAGAAAATCTCCGGCGCCATAAATATGTACGATGTATTCTTTCCCCAATGCGTTGGATTTGAATACTTTAATTTTTCCGGACATGGTAAAAAACAAAAAACTTGACGAATCACCTTCCATAAAGAGCATGTCCTTTTTCCTGAGCAGCTTTATCGTGCGGTGTTCCGTCAGAAAATCCAGGTCATTCTGATACTCATCGTGGCCCCTGCAGCAGGAAGATTCCATCTGGGTATTTAGCAGACCGTTGTTTTTTAAAACGCTTCTGTTTAATCTGGCCTGCACAACGCCGAGTAAATCATCTCCGGTGAAAGGTTTCGTCAGATAGTCGTCAGCCCCCAAATCCATTCCTTTTCGAAAATCGGTTTTATCCGCTTTTGCGGTCATAAATACGAAGGGAAGGTTTACTGTTTCCTCATTGTTTCTCAGCGCCCGCAATACGCCATATCCATCAAGCACAGGCATCATGATATCACAAAGAATCAGGTCCGGTTTGTGTAAAAGGGCCAATTCCAATCCTTCTTTACCATTCGGCGCGATCCAAGTTTTGTAACCGGCTAACTGAAGAATTTCTTCTGTGTTTTCACACAAGGCTGTATTGTCATCGATAATGAGCACCGTATTTTTCATCATTCCGAAATTATTCATTGTTTTATCCTGAAAACCGGCAAATCTGTTTCGTCAACGATATAAAGGGCATATCACTATCTTGTCTGATATCCTTTGAAAATGAGTTCTTCTTATGAATAAGCTCCCATAGAAAAATGCGGAAACTTCGTTTTGACCATACAAGATCAAATACCAGACAATGATATATTAAACGCCTAGTTAAAACAATGACTACCGTCATAGCGGGATAGGAACCGGGTTTCCTGTTTCGAATCAGCTTTGATTCAATCAGCATAGCAGCGGCCAATTCTGCCCATGGAAATGGAGGGAAAAATCAATACAAAGCAAATGAATCAGTTCATGAGGTGCAGGCTGTCTTTCCTTTGCAGAATTCGTTCTGCCAGCAATACTTCATTTTGAGTGCCTCTTGCCATAACAAGAAAACGACCCGCCTTGATGTGTTCTTCGTATTTGATTACATCATCTTTATGGACTCCAAAGTGAATGAGTACGGCAGCCAGGCCACCGCCCAGAAGGCCCAGATCAAAACCTCCGAAAGCGCCGACTATGGCACCGACCCCATACAAAAAACCAAAACCAGGAATCGTCAGAATACCGATGCCTGCCAGGATACCGCTGATAATTCCTGTTGCCGCTCCCAGGGCTATGGGCATATTGGTCAACGGATCGAATGATTTCAGATACAAGTGATCGTTGATGATTTGCGCCTCGCCAATGATGGAAACATGGTCAATGGGATAATGGGCCTGGCTCAATCGCGAGACCGCTGCCAAGGCCTGTTCGTGTGATTCATAAATACCCACTTTGCTTAACATACTCTTTGAATTGAATGATTCTGGGTGTACTTCATTGACCAAGCTTTCTTCTTTTGAAACCCACGTTAAAGTTAAATCCATTTTGAAAGGCTGGCAATGCTGAATACTACTGAACAGGATGATTTACATCACATATGGAAAGCCCGCCGACCCAAGGGGGTAACACGAATACCGGATTTATTATGTCTTGAAAAAATGTATCCAGGATCACGCCCGCTTTTGTTCCAGATCATTTACAGGAGCCTCCGGCTCACCTACTTTTGCTTCAACAAACCGATACAATTTCATCTTTAAAACTAAACAGCCATGACACTCGTAATGAAAAGAAATGCAGCACTGCCTTCCATGTTAAATGATTTTTTTAACGGGGGGAGATTGCTCCCGGGCGTTTTTGATTTTGACGGCAACTTGCTAGACTTTGAAAGAGTCGGCCCGATTGTTCCCAACGTGAACATTATTGAAAACGGCAAAGACTTCAAAATCGAAATTGCGGCGCCGGGATTGGAACGCAATGATTTTAAGGTTGAAGTGGAGAACGGAATTCTCAGCATCAGTGCGGAAAAAGAAGAAAGGAAAATTGACGAAAATACAAACTACAGGAGAAGGGAATTTTCTTACAATTCGTTCAGCCGTGCATTCACCTTGCCCGAAAATTCAATTCCTGAAAAAATTGATGCTAAATATGAAGGCGGAATCCTGCGTCTTTCTATTCCAAAGAAGGATGTCACTGTTTCAAAACCAGTCAAGGAAATCAAAGTATCCTGAGCAGGGATTTGAAATGAAAAATCCCGGCACATAAACCGGGATTTTTTTATCTTTCGAAAGGTGATCTTGGTAAAGTTATTGTTCTTTATAGGCAGAGAGGGCCGGCGCAATATGAAATGTTCATATTATTTCAAAACAGCCACATTGTCATCCGGGAATTAGCCCCTAACTTGCTTGTTCACAAATATCCTTTTGCCGATGACACGTGTTCTTCATTCCGTTTGTCTCTCTTTGCTGATTCCCGCCCTGATCTGCATTCAGGCAAACGCCCAGGAAATCAAACCCGCTTCCGGAAATCCGCTGGATCCCAAATACAATGAACTGGTTGACTTCAGCCGGGTCAATGCCGAAAAGATCCGTCAGGCTACAAGCTCCTGTATTGCCCGGGCCAATGAAAGCAACAAACGGATCCTTTCCGTACCCGACGCCGGCCGCACCTTTGCAAACACTCTGGCGGAACTGGACAACGGTTCAAACATGCTCAATCAGCTCAGCTCCATTTACGAGGTGCTTTTCAGCGCATCCCCCGACAAAGCCATACGCGATGAAGCCACAAAAGCATCCCAGCTTATTTCCGATCAGCTTACCGAACAAAGCCTGAATGAGGATTTATACAAAGCTGTTAAATCTTACGCATCAACAGCAGAAGCCAAAACCCTTGGCGGCGAACGCAAATACTATCTCGACAAGCTGCTCCGCGATTTCAGCCGCAATGGTTTTGCATTGAATAAAAGCGAACGCGACACCCTGAAAACAATCAACAACAAGATTACCGAGCTGAGTCTTGAATTCAATAAAAACATTGCTCAGGACAACCCCGGCATCATCTTCAGCGAAAAGGAAATGAACGGTCTTCCCGAAGATTTCAAAAAAAGCCATCTGCAGGCCGACAAAACCTACAAGCTGGATGTGAGCTACCCCTCGTATACCCCTTTTATGAATTATGCAAAAAGTGCAGATGCCCGCAAAAAGCTATATCTGCTCAAGACCAATGTGGCTGCTCCCAAAAACGATGTTCTGCTTGCAGAAATCCTGCGTCTGCGAACAAAAAAAGCGAAACTGCTGGGACATCCCACTTATTCGGATTACATCACCGAAGGCATCATGTCGAAAACCCCGAAAAATGTATGGGATTTTGAAACAAAACTCAAAAACGACCTGCGTGTCAAAGCTGATGTGGAATACAAGAATCTGCTGGCCATGAAGAGCCGTGAAGCAGGAAAACCCCAGACAACGATTTATCCTTACGACACCTGGTATTACACCACCATGCTGCTGGATCAGAAATACAAAGTGGATGAAGAGAAGGTGAAAGAATACTTCGAACTGCAAAACGTCATCAAGGGCCTGTTTGATGTTTACCAACGCATTTACAATTTGTCTTTTGAGGAAGATGCCCATCCCAGTGTCTGGCATCCCGATGTGCAGGCTTTTCGTGTAACCGACAATGCCAGTCACAAAATGATCGGTTATTTCTATCTCGATCTGTATCCAAGAGAAAACAAATACAAACACGCCGCCTGTTTCCCCATCACCTGCTCGCGCACGCTGGCAGAGGGAAGACAGGTAGCCAGCGCAGCATTGATCTGCAATTTTCCCAAACCCACGCCTGCAGAGCCTTCCCTGATGACCCACAGCAATGTATCAACCATTTTTCATGAATTTGGCCACCTGATGCATACCCTGCTGAACGAAACAGAGCTCAGCACATTTGCGGGAACCAATGTCGTAACCGATTTCGTGGAAGCCCCCTCCCAGATCATGGAAAACTGGGTCTGGAACAAACAGGTTCTTTCTTTGTTTGCAAAACACTACAAAACCGGCGAGGTCATTCCTTCCGAACTTGTAGACCGCATGATCGCCTCAAAAAATGCCACCTCCGCCCTGTTTGCCCTTCAGCAGGTCTTTTACGGCACACTTGATTTCACGATGAATGATGGATTTGTCATTGCCGGCCCGCATTCCATACCCGATCTGGTGAAGCAATTGCAGAACAGCATCACGCTTTATCCTTTTGTGGAAGGTTCGCATTTTGAAACCAGTTTCGGCCATCTGACCAATTATGGTTCTCAGTATTACGGTTATCTCTGGTCGCTGGTGTATGCGCAGGATATGTATTCTGCTTTTGCTGCCGATCCGCTCTCGCCTGAAACCGGCAAACGTTTCCGCGAGATGATTCTGGCCAAGGGAGGCAGCGACGATGCGTTGAATCTGGTGAGAAATTTTCTGGGAAGAGAACCAGGCAACAAAGCCTTTTTGAAAAATCTAGGACTGGAAGAGACGAAGGCTCCTGCCGGAATCAATCTTTCGCCCCGCAAGTGAGCCGATGAAAATCAATTGATCGATTTGCCCCAAAAATTATTGGCGATACATTCCTGCAGCAGTTTACGTTCTCCTTTGTAGGAAGCGGTAATCCAGGCGTCCTTGGTTCCCAGCTTGATTGCGGTCTGTCTGAACTTTTCGGCTTCGGCCAGGGTTTTGAACTCGCGCATGGTAAAGCGGGTAATGCCATCGGGATAGGGTTTCACCTTTGCCGGCGGCGGTTCAAGCGAAGCCAGATTGGCATGCTTGAAATTTTGGGGATGCCGGTACGCACCGATCTGAACCGTGAAAGTCAAATCATCCTGGCAATAATTCGCGGCCATGGCCACCAACCGATTGTATGTTTCATGGTCGTTCAGATCTTTGCCAACGAATTCGGCAAAGCTGAGCAATTTGTCACTGCAGGGCTGGCTGACGGTCGTATCCACTTTGCCACCGGCAAGGGTGTCTTTGCGGACATCGTGATTCACAAAATAATCCTGAACGGTTTTGGGTTTACCAAATTCAAAAACCATAACAATGGATTTGGAGGCCACCGCTTCCTTTGCTACCAGGCTGTCTCTGAAACTGCTTGCATCTTTAAGCGATTTGAAGGGGCCCATGGAGTAATGGATGGTCCCATCGGGATATTTTTTGGCCTCTACATTGCCATACTTCTGAAAAGGAGTCGGGTCAAAATCTTTGTCGTTGCTGGCAACGGCAAGTTCAAGACGGTAACTCAGACCATCGGCCTGGAAATCGCCGTGATCCTTCACCATGGTCTTCATGTCAACGGTACTGGATGCTTTCTCAATTTCTTTTTCCTTGCAGGGAGTCACTTTGGTATCGGCAGGGATGATGTAGTCTTTCCGTTTGTATTCGGATGCATAATACCGCTGAACGACTTTCCGCGTTTGGTGATCGTAAACGGTTACGGCCGATTTTTTCAGGCTGGGATCAATTTTAAGCGCCCGCTGACGAAGCAGTTCGGCCTCCAGCAGCGTTTTAAAAGGGCCGGTATAGTAAACCATATTTTTCCCATAATCCAGCTTCGACTGAATCAGTCCCAGTTCGGCAAAACGGGAAGGATCAAATTCATGGGGGCATTCGAACCGTCCCAGCTCCACATTGTATTCCACGCTGTCGTGCAGATCTTCGCCGTGGTTTTTCAGAATCTCCCTGTAAATCCGGTTTTCATACACTTCAAAATTCATTTCCGATTGATGAACCACCATCTGCTGGGTAATGAGCGACTGCAGAGCCGATGTGGATGTATCGGCCAGAGCCACCTTGTGAGTGGCCGCATACTCGGCCGAATACAGCTTGACATTGTCTTTCACCTGCACAAAGGTTTCCATGTTTTTGACATTCACATATTCAATATGTGGCTGCATGCCTTCCACCTCGATGGCCACTTTGTATTCGTTTCCGGGAGTAAGGGCAATCAAAAACTTACCCGAAGCCGTATTGGAATTGTAAACTCCTTGTTCAGTATTGGTGGTCATGTTGGTGACCCGGATTGTTGCATCTGCGGGTTTGTCATTGCCGGTAACGGTGCCAATGACCAGGGCCAGAATCGGTCGCTCGCCCTGAAAACCCGGGGTAACCGTATAGATATCCTGATCGCCGAGGGTGCCTTTTCTGTCTGTCGAAAAATAGCCGAACTCACCGCTGGCGGTGAGCACATAATACCGTTCATCTTCTGTGGTATTCAAAGGATAACCCAGATTGGTCGGCTCCGACCAGGTGTCTCCCGTTTTGGTGGAATACATAATGTCGTAGCCCCCCATGCTGTTGTGTCCTTTTGAACTGAAGAAAAGGTCAATACCATCGGGGTGGATAAACGGAGCATCTTCGTCATACTCCGTATTTACGGCAGGCCCCAGATTTTTTGCCGGTCCCCATTTGCCATTGTCCATTTTGGATACATAAATATCTCTTCCTCCATAACCTCCTTTACGGTCGCTGGCAAAATAAAGGAGCTGGCCGTCGCTGGAAATGGAACAGCTGCCTTCCCAGGAACTGTTTGAATTGATGTTCGGCCCCAGTTTTACAGGAACAGTCCATTCCGAGCCTTTGAGCGTACTCATATATATGTCTCCCTTATCCTTGAGCGTGCTTTTAAAGGTGAACAAGGTTTGACCGTCGGCAGACAAGGCTATACTTGCATCATTTCCGTTGGTATTGATATTGTCGCCGATGGATTGGGGCATGAGCCATTCCGAACCCACCCGCTGTGAGATGAAGATGTCTTCGTAATAATCTCCATCGGGATCAGACTTGAAGGTTTCGTCCATCAGGCCGCCCTTGCTGCGTTCGCCGCGGTATGTAAAGATCAGTGTGGACTCATCCGAAGAAATTACGGGAGCGTATTCTGCCGCTGTGGAATTGACCGGCGAACCCACATTCACAATTTCCGCATCGATGGGGGTTTGAACAAGAATTTTCCCGTTCTGGCAATACTCGATGTAGTGACTGGCCATTTTCACCATTTCGGGTGAAGGATTCTGAGAGATAAAGCGGTTAAAGAGATCAATGGCCTCATCAAATTTATTGTTCAGGTGATAGGCCCGCCCCAGATAAAAGGTGATGTCCAGAAGTGAGGGGTTCATTTTGTGTGCAAGCTCCAGCTCGCTGATGGACAGCTCCTTTTGATCGCTTTTATTGAGGTAACAGATGCCCATCTTGTAATGGTAATAGGCATTGGTGGAATCTGTTTCGCTTAGTTTCTGGAAATAAGTCAGGGCCCGGGCAAACTGTCCGTCTTCGAAATAAAACTCTGCATTTCCAAGAAGTCCCTGCTGAGATTTGGAGGGTCGGACTTTCTTCTGCGCCTGGGCAGTATGAATCAAAAGGAGGGAAAATAAAACCAAAAACAGGTTTCGCTTCATATGTTTTGTTGCAATTAGCGAGCCGCATCACACGAAAATCCAGGCTCCGGTCGCTTTCTAATGCCCTAAATTCACCATAAAAAAAGAGTGTTCCCGACCGGGGTATTCGAACTTATAAACCCTGCCTTGTTGAAAACCAGCCTCTTATTCATCGTACGGGGAGCCTACAACATCAATAAAATAAGGCCATTCAGAGGATATTTCCGCGTAGAATGAATGCGGTATAATTTTCTATCTTTACTCAATAACAAGGAGGAAAGAGAAAGTATGACATCCAGTGAAATACGTTTTGAATTGACTAACGGGGTCAGGGTTATCCATTCACCGGCAAAAGGCGAAATTGTGCATTGCGCCATTATGATCAACGCCGGCACCCGCGATGAAGAAACAGACAACAGCGGTCTGGCTCATCTCATCGAGCATTGTATCTTCAAAGGAACCCGCAAAAAAACAAGCCTCGATATCCTCAACAGCATCGATTCTGTCGGGGGCGAGCTCAATGCCTATACAACCAAAGAGGAAACCTGCGTATATGTTTCCTGCGGACTCGAATACTTCGAAAAAGCCATCGAATTGCTTTGCGACATCACACAAAACTCCCTCTTCCCGCAAAAAGAGGTGGACAAGGAAAAAGATGTGATCAGTGATGAGATTCAGTCATACCTGGATGCCCCGGCCGAGCAGATCATGGATGATTTCGAAGAATTGCTTTTTCTCAAACACCCTTTGGGCCGAAACATTCTGGGCGAAGAAAAACGCATGCGGGCAGTCAAAAGACCCGAGCTCATCAAGTTTATAGAAACGCATTACCGGGGAAGAAACATTGTTTTCAGCAGTTCGGGAAACATTCCGCTTCAAAGGCTGAAATTCCTTTCAGAAAAACATCTGGGCAAATTTGCGTCATCGGGCACAGAGACAGAACGTTCGCCTTTTACCACGTACAAAGCCACCCATTTGAGATCGGTCAAAGAAACCCACCAGGCTCATTGTCTGCTTGGCAACATGGCTTATGCATCGACACATAAAAACCGGACATCCTTTATCCTGCTCAACAATCTGCTGGGCGGTCCGGCCATGAATTCCATGCTCAACCTGGGCATACGCGAAAAACACGGTTACACCTACCAGCTTGAATCCAACTACATTGCTTATTCCGACTGCGGAATTTTCAATATTTACTTTGGAACCGATCCGGCCAATCTCGACAAGACACTTTCGCTCGTCTATAAAGAACTCAGAAACCTGCGCAATAAAAAACTGAGTACCGTTCAGCTGAAAAATGCCAAAGAACAGCTTTGCGGACAAATTGCTCTTGCCCAGGAGAGCCGGCTGAGCCTTGTCATCAATTATGCCAAAAACATCCTGCTCTTCGACAACGTTGATCCGCTTCCTGTATGGCTGAAAAAAATCAGATCGGTTAAAGCTTCCCAAATTCAGGAAGTGGCCAATGAAGTTTTTGTGGAGAAAGATCTGAGTACACTGGTATTTACAAAAAAGAAATAGGCGCCTTCCCAAACACATACAAATCTTCTTATGGATTTTCTTCCTGAAAAAATAGACACATACGTCAACGATCACACCAAAGCCGAAAGCGATCTGCTTCAGGAGCTGAACCGCGAAACGCATTCCAAAATACTTATGCCGCGCATGCTCAGCGGGCATCTGCAGGGCCGGGTGCTGAGCATGATCAGTCACATGATCAAACCCAAACGGATTCTTGAAATAGGCACGTATACCGGTTACTCGGCCATCTGTCTTGCCGAAGGACTGGCAGAGGGCGGTATCCTGCACACCATCGACATCAATGAAGAGCTCGAGACGATGGTGCGCCGTTATCTTAGACTGGCCGGGATGGAAAATAAAATCCAGTACCACATCGGCGATGCCATGAATATCATTCCCTATCTGCACGAAAAATTCGATCTCGTTTTCATCGATGCCGACAAAGAAAATTATTCCAATTACTACGATCTTGTTTTTGAGAAAATCAATCCCGGAGGATTCATCATTGCCGACAATGTACTCTGGAGCGGAAAGGTATTGCTCGATGAACCGGGCGTGACCGATGACAAAGACACCCTGGCTCTGGTGGCATTCAACGACAAGGTGGTGACTGATGAACGGGTGGAGAATGTTTTGTTTCCGATACGCGATGGCTTGATGGTAATCAGGAAGAAGTAGTGGGATTGAATAAATATATTTTCCTCTTTCGAAAAACCACCTCACCCCAATCCTGAGAAACAGAGCGGAGAAAGAGTAGAAACGATCCTGTTTCGCTCTCTTTCTCCGCTCTGTTTCTCATTTTTACCCCGCTCGTCCTCCATCCTCAACTGGGAGAAAAGGAAATCAAATTATCCCTTTTTGTATTTTCGTTCATCAAAATGGCCTACATTAGCCACACTCAGACATCAACAAACCTATTTCCAAAACCAATTCATGAAAACGCTCAAACTTTTCCTGCTTTGCATTTGCCTGCTGCTTATGCCGCTGTATAATCCGGCACATGCCACAAAAACGGCTCCGAAATCCAAATCCGAAATCAGCACGAAGCCCTGCACGAATTTCCCGGCGCAGCTTTGTAACAGTTGCGGCTTTGGAAATAAAAAAGACAACTGCGTGACTTGCGGAAAATGGGTGGCCAACAACGGGGTTCCTGCAAAACTCTGCAATGACTGTGGTTTTGGAAACAAAAAAGACAATTGTGTCAAATGCGGAAAATGGGTGGCCAACAATGGAGTGCCTGCCCAACTGTGCAACAACTGTGGCTTTGGCAACAAAAAAGAGAATTGCGCCAAATGCGGAAAATGGGCACCGAAATAAAGATCATTATTTTGTCTTCAACCCCAGTTTCATAAAAAAACCGGCCGCTCCTTGCGAAGCAGCCGGTTCACCTCAGCCCATTCGGTTGTTTTGCATCCAGGCTTCCCACTCTCAATCCTTCATAGAGAGGGGACCGAGGGGTGAGTTGCAAGAGCGGAGCCGACCCAGGTAGCTTATCCTAGCCGAAACCCCGGTAGCTGAGCGGAGCCGAAGCTACAACACAGTGGTGCTCACCACCTGGCTCACAGGACCAATTCCTTTAACTCCAATGGTCCACTCACGGAAGTGATATAAGGTGCCGCTGATCAGACCAGCCTGGACAAATTTGCTTTGGCGAACTTCGTCAAGCAGTTTCCAGTTGGCTTCGATGGTCGGGTCACCGGTGGCAACTTCCCATTTGTAAGTTGCGTTTTTTGTAACCGGGCAAGTAAGTGTAACTTCTCCCTTGGCAGAAGCAACAACATGCAAAATGCGTGGTGCATGAACTGTTGCTTTTTTGGCGGTCATTCCGGCACTTGTGATGATCGCTTCGGCATTGTTCGGATCTGCGTTGGCAATGAGTTCGACATAGTGCGCCAGAGCCTGAAGCGACAATTGCAGAACCTTTACCATAGCAGCCTTTTGTGCGGCTGTTCCATGTGCCCGTGTTTGAGCGGCGATGTAGGCTGTCTCCAGATTATTGGCATCGGTTGTGATGACCGACAGGGCCGGTAGTGGGGCCGGAAAATTTGCGTTCCCAGCCATTGCAATAACTACCCCACGTGCAAACTGAAACTTCTGCGCTACTGTTTTCTTGCTGAGAAGCAAAGCTACTTTTCTGATTACTACTTTTTTGGTACTCATGTTTTTTTGTTTTTTACCGCTGAACTCCATATCGGAGGATTTGACAACGGTTTGCGTTTATACTGATTCTTTCATTTATCCAAAGTCATTTTCTATGAATTTGGAACAAGCCGCACTTCCACGGGCTATTGGGTTCTACACAACTGCGATTGGGTTGTATTCAGCTGCGTTTTGTTGCCACTTCGCGTCAATTTGGTTGCACTTCGCTACGATTTACTTGCACTTCGCTGCAATTTGTTTCCACTTCGCTGCGATTTGGTTGTACTCCGCTGCGTTTTCTTTCCACTTCGCTACGGTTTGGTTGCATTTCGCTGCGTTTTACTTCCACTTCGCTGCGATTTGGTTGCACTTCGCGGCGTTTTACTTCCATTTCGCTACGATTTGGTTGCACTTCGCGGCGTTTTACTTCCACTTCGCTACGATTTGGTTGCACTTCGCGGCGTTTTACTTCCACTTCGCTACGCATTGGCTGCATTTCGCTGCGATTTACTTCCACTTCGTGGCTTTGTATTTCCATTTCGCCTTTTTCTCAGGTCATCGTCACAACCGGAGAATGCTTTTTCATCTGTTTTCCAAAAGGGCCCTTTCGGAAAAGAAAAACAACAGCGCTATCGTTCTTCTTTTTTAACAGATGCTCATTTGCATGAGCGGGCCTGTTTGCATATAATCCTCGAACCCCCTGTTTTGTTCCAGCTGATTTTGGAATTACTGCTAAAGCCGTACAAGCAAAATTGCTTTTTAAGTATTTGGACTTAAGTTTTGTTTGTAAATGAAAAGAGGAGATAAAATCAGAATCCGTTTGTAAACGGATAACTAAGCAGAAACCCTTAGTTTTTCTAAGTAAGAATAAAAAGCAAATGGTTTTTTTGCGTGTGGAGTTTCACCAAAAAACAAAAAATTATTGACCCCCAAATTTAATTAGGCTAATCGTATGAGAAAACAACTATTTATTGGCTTGTGAAAGAGAGAAAACTAAGTTGAAATACTTAGTTTGATAAAGAGGTCATCGAAGCAGATGTGCTTTGACTGATTAAGGCAAGTCCGGCAAATGTCAAAGTTCCGTTGAGAATAAGCAGCTCGTTTCCGAATTTATATCCTCCCAGAAATTCGGCTGAATTCGTATCAATCAGATAACAGACCAATGGAGCCAGCAGGCAGACAAAGGGAACAAGCTTATCGCGGATTCCCCGTCTGGAAAGAATGCCGAACATGAAAAGTCCGAGAAGCGGACCATAGGTATAATTGGCCACGCGAAACAATTGTTTGACAACAGCTTCGTTGTTGATGATGCGAAACACAACGATAACCAGCAGCAAGAGGACCGAAAACCCGATATGGACAGCATACCGGATGTTTGTCTTTTTCTCTTCGGACCATTCTCTTCTTTGCTCAAAATTCAGAAAATCGATGCAGAAAGATGCTGTCAGGGCTGTCAACGCGCCATCGGCACTTGGATAGGCAGCAGAAATCAAACCGATGATAAAAAACAGCGCCGATAAAGTGCCAAGCGATTTCAGGGCAATGGTTGGAAAAAGATCATCGGTGGTGCGCTGTGGAATGGTCAGTCCCTTTGCCTGTACATACTGATAGAGCAAAATACCGAGACATAAAAAAATAAAATTGACCACAATCAGAATCAGGCTGAAGGTTAGCATGTTCTTTTGGGCTTCTCGTGGAGTCTTGCAGCTGATGTTTTTCTGCATCATTTCCTGATCCAGTCCCGTCATGGCTATGGCAATGAACATGCCGCCGAAAAACTGTTTTGGGAAAAAAGCCCTGGAATGCCAGTCGTCCACAAAAATTTTAGACAAGGGGCTGTGTGTGATGGTCGAAACCAGTGCCCCGAAATCCAGATGCAGTTCCCTGCTGATCAGCACCACAGAAAGCACCAGCGAAAGCAGCATGAATGTGGTTTGCAGCGAATCTGTCCAGACAATTGTTTTCACACCTCCCTTGAAGGTGTAGGCAAGAATCATGGCAATGAAGGCCAGTACGGTTACCCAAAAAGGCACTCCCCAGGCATCAAAGACAAAGAGCTGGAGCACATTCACAACAATGTAAAGCCTGAAAGAGGCCCCGATAACACGCGAAAGAATAAAGAAAAAAGCGCCGGTACGGTACGAGTACATTCCAAAACGCTGTCTGAGAAAAGTGTAAATCGATGTCAGGTTCAGCCGGTAATAGAGCGGCAGCAAAACCAGGGCAATAAATGCATAGCCCAGCATATAACCCAGAATCATCTGGAAATAGGAAAAAGAACCGGTACCCACATCTCCCGGCACAGACATAAACGTCACACCCGAAAGCGAGGCCCCGATCATTCCGTAAGCCACCACATACCAGCGGGAAGATCGGTTGCCCACAAAAAAGCCGGCATTGTCGACTTTGCGTGTGGTCAGAAATGTAATGGCAAACAAGACCAGCGAGTATAAACCGACACAAACAAGGATCAATATGGGTGACATCTTTCTGCGCTGGTTTTAGATTCCGTTCGTTCTTTGACCCTCTCCGAAGATTAAGTTTGTGTAAAGAACGCGAAAAGAATGAATCCATCGTGCTGCGGATAAAATGGCTTTGAACAAAGTTTTTCACAGGAACCGGGTTTGCAGTTTGTAAAGAAACAGCTTCACTATTTAATTCCCGCCCTTCGGGATAGTCAAAAACAGGAATCCATCCCGAATATTTATGGCTCAACACGAAGCCATCCACAGAAAGACATGTATCTTTAAGGGTATGATTAAACGGATCAAAGAACTCGAAACAATTGCTCTGGGACTTCAGCCCGATGCGCATGAACGCAAAGTGGCCAGAAAAAAAGTGACGGACTATACAGAAGAATTTCTGAAAAACATCGATTCCGCAAAAAGCTTTATCCATACTCCCGATCAGGGCATAGCCCTGCTCGATTCTCCGATAGGCGAAAGTCCGCTTGCCATAGACAAAGCCATTGACCTGATCCGGGTGAATGTGGACACACCGGGAATCAATCCGGCTTCTGGCGGATACCTGGGTTTTATACCCGGAGGCGGCTTGTATTATTCGGCCCTTGGCGATTACATGGCCGACATCACCAACCGCTATGCCGGATTTTTTTTCGCCTCACCCGGCGCCGTACGTATGGAGAACATGCTCATCAAATGGATGGCAGAACTTGCCGGTTATCCATCCTCGCATGCCGGAAACCTGACTTCGGGCGGCAGTATGGCAAACCTCAGCGCCATCATTGCAGCCCGGGAGGCCAGACAAATCAACTCGAAAAACATCCTTAAAAGTGTCATCTATTTCACCGAACATGCACACCACTGTGTTGCCAAATCCATCCGTATCGCTGGTCTTGGCGAATGCGTGCAGCGGCACATTCCAACCGATACAGAATGCAGGATGGATACCGAAGCCCTTGAGAAAACCATTGCACTGGACATCGCAGCCGGATTAAACCCCTGGCTTGTTATCGGCAGCGCAGGAACAACCAATACAGGTTCCATCGACCCGCTTGAGGAAATAGGAAGGATAGCCAAAGAGAACAACATCTCGTACCACATCGATGCTGCATACGGTGGGTTTTTCATGCTCTGTCCCGAAGGAAAAAAGAAACTCAAAGGCATAGAAGCCAGCGACTCCCTGGTCATGGATCCGCACAAAGGTCTTTTTCTTCCTTATGGAATTGGGGTGGTGATTGTCCGTAAAAAAAATGACTTGCAAAAACCTTTTTCTTTCGATGCCAATTATCTGCAGGATGGAAACGATCAGGATACAGAAGCTGAACTTTCTCCGGCCGAACTGTCGCCCGAACTCACCAAACACTTTCGCGGCATGAGGCTCTGGCTGCCTTTGAAACTTCACGGACTCAAACCATTCCGTGCAGCGCTCGAAGAAAAACTTCTGCTGGCCAAATACTTCCACGAAAAAGTGCAGAGCCTCGGATTTGAAACCGGGCCCGAACCCGAACTTTCTGTAGTGACATACCGCTACATTCCCAAAACAAAAAAGAAGCTGGACGAGAAAGCCATCAATGCATTCAACGAAAAACTCGTCCATGAAATACAATCCGACGGCAGGGTCTTCATTTCTTCAACAATGATCGGAACCCAGTACACTCTGCGTTTTGCCTGTCTCTCGTTCCGAACCCATCTGAAAACGGTGGACCTGTTTCTGCGTATCCTGAAAGAGAAAACAAAATTGCTGGAGAAGCGCATCATCTGATTCTTCGACTTCGGCTACATTCAGGTACATGGCTTCGCTCAGACAGAGGGAAATCCGCCGGTTGCACGGAGTCGAAAGCCAGTCTATTCCGTTTTCATCTTTGCAAGCACCTCATTGAACTTCGGATCGCCCAGCAAAGGCTGAAATTCTTTCTGTTGCCGCACCCTGTCCAGATCGTTGAATCCCAGTTTCACAGCTTCGTCCAGATTGGCAATGGCGCCGGGCTGATCATTCTGAGCCATGTGCAGTCTGGCAAGCAGATAGGCCCATTCTGAATTGAGCGGATCGACCAGCTTATACAAAGCCAGAAAATGTTCGGCCTCGGGCAGCGCATTTTGATTCAAGGCGTTGTTGGCATTCATAAATGCGACTAGACTCAGATAGGCCAGCAATCGTTTATTGAGAATCACCTTCTCCTTGTCTTTCGATGATCTGTTTTCATTTTCCAGACGGGCCACTTCCGTGTTCCACCAGGGCATGTCCTTGTCTCTCACGTCCTGTGCATATTTATCCTGCAGCGCCCTTTCGGCCTGGCTTTTTCCGTCCTGATCGGCCAGAGCCTTCTGGTAAGCAGGATCGGCATGTATCTGATTAAGTTCGGCCGCGTATTTTTCCACCGGCTTGAGATCCCTGTAATACAAATTCATCAGGTTGCATACCGCTGCCCGGGTCAGCAAATCGCTTTTCCCTTTCAGCATCCGTTCTGCCTGTTGTGCATCGGCAGCAAAGGAGGCGTTCAGAATGCTGTCGTTGCGCTCCAGGCGTTTGGCGCGGATGCCTTCCAGCGAAAGCAACAGAAAAGCCTTGTCCATATCGTTCACCGGCGCCCAGTCGTGTTTGCCGTTAAAAATGAGCAGATCGTTTGTGTTGCCGGTACTGTTGAGTGCCACCTGGGTGTTTTTCAATTCGGCCAGATTGAAATCTTCATTGCCTACCAGGGCCACAAAACAAACCGATTTCCGAAGCGGTTCCTGGTGCGGATCAAACCCGGCGGAGTTGGCAATGATGCCTTTCATGCGGTTATCCTGCAGGGCGATACCGATTGCCACACGGGCTCCTCCCGAAAATCCACCGGCGTAAAGGTTCTGTACATCCGCCGGCACCCTGTGCAAAACATCCTCAATAAATCCGCTGGCTATCAGAAACATGGTGTTCCCATCCTGTCCGTTTTTGGATGAGTTTGAACAAGCCAGGATGACACCATACCTGTCGGCAAGGTCTTTGTATTTGATCAGCGGAAGCGATCCGCGTGCATGTGCGTCAAAAAGAAAAAGCACCGGATATTTTTTTCCTTTTTTTATCTTGTTTGGAAGATAGAGTGCATACGTATTGGAGGCATCAGCCCGGCAGGCAATGTTTTTTATGACAGTTCCTTCGGCAAATGTATCGGCCGGCATCTCTTTGGTGGCGGGATTAGCAGGTACATAAGAAGAAGGCGGTTCTTTTTTTGTGTCGGCATTCCCGCAGGAAAACAGAGCCGGGCAGAGAGAAAGCAGAAAAAAACAAATTGGATGGCGCATAAAAGCAGTTTAAATCGGGTAAATATACAAAAGCCCCTGTAAAGATTTTCCAGCCCTGGCAACCTTTCGTGATCAGGGCTAAAGCCCGGTTCTGTTTTTCGCTTCACCCCCACGCTGAAGCGTGGGGTTA
>PLXK01000112.1 GCA_003151415.1 Bacteroidota bacterium | reverse complement strand
ATGGAATAGTTCGAACCGTGATTGATTCCCGATACACAGAGATCCGGTTTGCGGTGGAGTATTTTATTGACGGCAATCTTTACACAATCAACGGGGGTACCCGAACAACTGTATTCTGCCCGGGTATCGGTGCCATGCACATGCGTTTTATTGATTCTCAGGGTGGAGTTGATGGTAATGGCGTGTCCCATGCCGCTCTGGGGTTTATCAGGCGCTATGACAACCACATCACCCAGCTCCTTCATAATCTCAACCAGCACCATGATTCCGGGAGCGGTAATGCCATCATCATTGGTAACGAGGATCAGCGGACGGTTTTGTTCTGTACTTTTCATTGTACAACAAAACTAAGGAGAAATGAGGATTTTTTGTCAGGAAGTAATCAAACGCGGGATGTTGATAAGAAATACACCAGGGATGGTTAGGAACGGATACAGAAAACCCGGAAGTCTGGATTCTTCCGGGTTTAATTGTTCCTGCCTTGGAAAGAGGGTTAAAACTTCTGGGTGCCTTCGAATTCGTATGTTTTTTTGATCACATCGCCTTTCATTAAATTTAATTTTCCACTGATTTCTTTTCCGTTGATCATGATTTCTCCGTGAATTTCCTCATCGGACTTGCCTGTCTTTTCCAGAACGCTCAGCGTCCAGTATTTGATTTCTTCGCCTTCTTCGGTGTACGTGCTGTCGGTGCTTGTTGTGTAATGGACAGTCGGGATTTTGAATTTTGTTTCAAAATATCCATCGCTGACAATCTCTTTCGGGGTGAATTCGAAAACATCTTTTTCATATTTCTTTGCCTCTACAGCCACTTCCCTGATTTCAATGTCGAACCGGCGTTTGTCGAGCTTGGGAATGCCTTTCTTTTTCTGTGCAAAAGCAGTGGTGCAGGTAAGGAGTATAAACAAAGACAATATAACCTGGAGGATTCGGCTGGACTTGTTCATGATTTGTGAGATTTTAAGATTCAAATTTAGCAATCTAATTCAATTCCGGAATACCCTTTGGAGCTAAAAAGAAGTGATGGGCTTCCGGAATGCAGGGGTTCCGGATTCCCGTATAAACGCCACTCCACCACCCCGACACTTCAGTCCTTCAACACACAAAAGATCCATATCTTTACAGAAATACGAACCCATGTCAGAATCCAAACCGCTGGCCGAAAGGATGCGCCCTGCAACGCTTGATGAATACATCGGGCAGCAGCATCTGGTGGGGAAAGACGCTGTTCTGAGAAAAGCCATCGAAAGCGGCGTGCTTCCTTCCATGATTCTCTGGGGACCTCCGGGAGTTGGGAAAACCACATTGGCTTATATTATATCGCAATCATTAAAACGACCCTTTTATTCATTGAGTGCCGTCAATTCCGGCGTGAAGGATATCCGGGAAGTTATCGAAAAGACCAAAAACCAGGGACTTTTTGCAAGTGCCAAACCGATTTTGTTCATCGATGAGATTCATCGTTTCAGCAAATCACAGCAGGATTCGCTTTTGGGGGCTGTCGAAAAAGGTGACATTACACTGATTGGCGCCACCACAGAAAATCCTTCGTTTGAAGTGATTTCGGCTTTGCTTTCGCGGAGTCAGGTGTATGTTCTGAAACCTTTGGAGAAAGAAGAGCTCCTGGTCTTGCTTGATAACGCGATAAAGAATGATACCGAGCTGAAAAAAAGAAAGATCCGGCTGGAAGAAACGGAAGCGCTTCTGCGTTTCTCGGGTGGTGATGCCCGGCGGCTGCTCAACGTACTTGAACTGGCTGTGAGCCTGAGTACCGATGAAGAAATAGTCATTACAAACGACTACGTGCTCCGCCAGGTGCAGCAGAATCTGGCTTTGTATGACAAAACCGGAGAACAGCATTACGACATCATTTCAGCTTTCATCAAATCCATGCGGGGAAGCGATCCCAATGCAGCGGTTTACTGGCTGGCCAGGATGATTGAAGGCGGAGAAGACCCGCTCTTTATTGCCCGCCGGATGATTATCCTGGCTTCCGAAGATATCGGAAACGCCAACCCGACCGCCCTGGTTATGGCCAACAACTGTTTCCAGGCAGTCAATACAATCGGGTTTCCCGAAAGCCGCATCATTCTCTCTCAAACGGCCACTTATCTGGCTTGCTCATCCAAAAGCAATGCAGCCTACAAGGCCATCAGCGAAGCCCAGGCCCTGGTCCGGGAAACCGGAAATCTTCCTGTGCCTCTTGCCATACGCAATGCCCCCACCAAACTCATGAAGGAACTGGGCTATGGAGCCGATTACGAATATGCGCACAACTATGCCGGCAATTTTTCGGAACAGGAATATCTTCCCGATGCCATCAGCGGATCTAAACTGTACGACCCGGGCAACAATGCCAGAGAAAATGAATTGCGCGATTTTTTGAAAAAGCGCTGGAAAGAGAAGTATGGGTACTGAAGGATAATTCGAGGAAGGTTGTTGGATGCTATTTCCAATTGGCAATTGGCAGTTGGCAGTTGGCAATTGGCAGTTGGCAGTTGGCAGTTGG
>PLXK01000147.1 GCA_003151415.1 Bacteroidota bacterium | reverse complement strand
AGAAGCGATCGTGAATGCATCAGAAACGATCGTGAATGCATTAGCAACGATCGTGAATGCATTAGCAACGATCGTGAATGCATCAGCAACGATCGTGAATGTTTCAGGCGCGTTCGATTAAAACGGATCACATCCCGCCAAGCTCCAGCACACGGTCAAACTGAACTTTGGTGACAACAGAGACCGAAAGCCGGCTCAATCTCACCAGTTCCATGTCTTTGAGAATCTTATCCGCTTTTACCTGAGGCAGGGTGACTGATTTTTTTAACTTCTTGAAGGGCTGAAAATCCACTGCCAGCCAGGCTGCTTCTTCGGTTGTCGGATCCTGGTAGGATTCTTTCACGACTTTAGCAATACCGACAATTTCCAGTCCTTCGTTGCTGTGGTAGAACAGGGCCAGGTCACCTTTTTTCATGGACCGGAGATTGTTGCGGGCGGCATAATTGCGTACTCCGTCCCAAGCGGCTTTGCCTTCTTTCTCAAACTTTTCCCAGCTGTATTTTACGGGTTCTGATTTGATCAGCCAATGATTCATGTTTTTTTGTTTTATTTCGGTGAAGCGACGGAACGGCTGCAGTGGATGCAACAATTACTGAGAAAGAATCAATGAAGGATTTTGTAGGTCAGTTCTTTCATGAGTTCCCCATGGGTTGCGCTGCCATTGTCCATACCCTTGCTTTTTAAATCGTATTCGTGCAAATATGCAAAAATGTGTTTCAGCTTCTCGACACTGTATCCTTTTGCGGCATTCATGTATTCCATCACGATGAATGGATGAACGCCGACGGCTTTGGCGGCAGCCTCCCTGCTTTTGTCTTTCAGGAAATGAATGATCAGCAGTTTTTGAAAATAATTGTAGAGTGAGGACATGGTGACCACCATCGGGTGATCTTTTTCATTGGCTCCGAAATAATTGATGATCCGGTTGGCCTTCAATACGTCTCTTTTCCCAAACGCGTCATTGAGTTCGAAACTGTTGTAATCCTTACTGATGCCAATATTGGCCTGGATGATTTCCGGAGTGATTTCGGCTCCGGGTTTCATCGAAATCATGAGTTTGTCGGTCTCGTTTACGATTTTGGCCAGGTCGGTACCCAGGAATTCGGCGAGCATGGCCAGTGCTTTGACTCCGATGTTAAATCCTTTTTCCTTCATGTATTGGGTGATCCATTCCTGGATTTTGTAATCCCTGATCTTATCCGATTGAAAAAGAACGGCATGTTTCACCAATGCTTTGGCAAAGCTTGTGCGTTTATCTACGTTTTTGTATTTGCAGCAGAAAACAAGAATGGTGCTTGGCTGCGGATGTTCGAGATAGGAAACCAGCGGGTGTTTTTTCTCTTTTTCCTTTTTTTGCGTTCCTTCTTCCTCTTCGCCCTCTTCGGCATCGCCTTTTTCGATCAGGCCCCGGATGTTTTGTGCTTCCTTGATGATCACCACCTTTCGCTCACCCATCATCGGAAAACCTTTTGCCTCGCTGATGATGGCCTGCAGGTTGACATCCTGGCCATATAAAACACTGAGGTTGAACTCTCTTTCGGTTTCATCCAAAACATCCTTTTCCAGAATGTCGCTGATCTTATCGATAAAATAAGGCTCTTCGCCCATCAGGAAATAGACAGGTTTGTAATGCTTCTTTTTGAGATCGGAGAGTATGGTGTTGTAGTCTGACAAGGTGTTTGGACTGTTTGATTTTATTTCTTTCTAACTGAACGAAATTAGCAAGGAATCGGCAAAACAGGCATAGAAAAGTATTAACAATTGTGTGAAATTTTTCTGGGAGCCGAAAAAAAGCCTTTCCGGTACTTTTTGCGTGAAGGATTGAGGCATCTTTGTCTGAGTTCCTTTGCAGTTTGAATGTTTTACCGGACGAAAGCTCAAAAGGTCACTCATTCTCATTCAGTCTACACTGCAAAGAACGAGTGCCGAAAGCCTGTTCCCCGATTTTTTATCGGGGGCACGCCCAAATGGTTTACATGTTTATTGTACAGTCAAACCCCAAGAACTTAATTTCAATTGCGTGAAAACTCCCAAACACAGGGCTAAATCCTATCTTTGCGGCCATGTCCAGACTAACCCTCTTCGTTGATGTCATCCTGCCCCTGCCGGTACCTAATCTGTATACCTACCGGGTGCCCATGGACATGAACGATTTGGTAAAACCCGGTCAGCGTGTGATTGTTCAGTTTGGGAAAAACAAACTCTACACGGCACTCATACGCAAAATCCACGAAAAGGCTCCGGCTTCCTACACGGCCAAATATATAGACTCGCTTTTGGACGAAAATCCGGTTGTCAATGAACAGCAGTTTCGTTTGTGGGAACAACTGGCAGCTTATTACATGTGTCA
Source organism: Bacteroidota bacterium (assembly GCA_003151415.1). Classification (GTDB taxonomy): domain Bacteria; phylum Bacteroidota; class Bacteroidia; order Palsa-965; family Palsa-965; genus Palsa-965. Next base: position 7,123 of record PLXK01000147.1, on the reverse strand, counting down.
GTTGGGGGATGTTCTGAACGCCGCCCTCCCGGCAGGACTCAAACTATCGAGCGAAACCAAAATTGTTCTCAATGCCTCCTATACCGGCGATCGTTCGGAACTCAATGAACGGGAGTATATCGTTGCCGAGGCTCTGGATGTTCGCAACGTGCTGACATTTCAGGAAGTCGCTGAAATCCTTTCCCTGAAAATCATTCAGCCCGTCTTGAAAACGCTCCTTGAAAAAGGCGTGGTTCTTGTGCGGGAAGAAGTGCGCGAAAAATACAAACCCAAGACCGAAACCTATCTGAGCCTTTCTGAGGAAGTTGAACACGAAGAGGCATTGAAAGCTGTTTTTGAAAAACTTGAAAAGAAAGCCCCGAAACAGCTCGAAGCCATTGTTGCATTCATCAAATTTTCGAACAGGTATGCCCCTGAAAGAAAGCCCGTAAAAAAATCAGATATCGTAAAAGGTTCTGATGCCGCAGCTGTGGCTTCGCTGATAAAGAAAGGCATTTTCGTTCCTTTCAATGAAGAAGTTGGCCGGATCCGGCATGAGGAGGGAGGCAAGGTAACCGAGAAGCCGCTGAATCCGGAACAGGCTTTGGCAGCACAAAAGCTGCACGAAGATTTTAAAACAAAAGACATTGCACTCATTCATGGAGTTACTTCAAGCGGAAAAACGGAAATTTATCTCAAACTGATCAAGGAAACCCTTGCTGCCGGAAAACAGGTGCTTTATCTTCTGCCGGAAATTGCCCTCACGACACAGATCATCACACGTCTCCAAAACCATTTTGGTGGCAGCATCAGTGTGTATCACAGCCGTTTCAATGAGAATGAGCGGGTGGAAATCTGGAAGACCGTTTTAGGCACGGATTGTAAGTCGGCGCCACCCCGGTCAATGCCCTCAGACACAGCAGAAGGCACAAAGAACAGCCTGGCTTCTTCGCTTATTCTGGGAGCCCGTTCTTCGGTATTTCTTCCCTTCACCAATCTGGGTCTTATCATTGTGGATGAAGAGCATGATTCTTCCTACAAACAATATGACCCCGCTCCCCGTTACAATGCGCGCGAAACGGCCATGTTTCTGGCGCATATTCATGGAGCCAAAGTCTTGCTTGGATCTGCAACCCCATCGGTTGAAAGCACTTTCAATGCGGAGAACGGTAAATATGGCTTTGCAGAACTGACAGCCCGTTTCGGAGGCATGGAGATGCCCGAAATCGAAGTGGTGGATATCAAGGACGCAAGCAAACGCAAGCTCATGAAGTCGCATTTCTCCCCGCAGCTGATGACGAAAATGGAAGAGGCGCTTGCCAATAAAGAGCAGGTGATTTTGTTTCAGAACCGCAGGGGATTTTCTCCGATGCTTGAATGCGCCACCTGTGCCTGGACGCCTCGCTGTACACAATGCGACGTGAGCCTGACCTATCACAAACAAGTGAACCAGTTACGCTGCCATTATTGCGGCTATTCGATAAAACCACCTTCAGCCTGTTCGGCCTGCGGCGACACGAATATGCGGACCAAAGGCTTCGGGACAGAAAAAATTGAAGATGAACTTGGCATTTATTTTCCAAATGCCAAAATTGCCAGAATGGATCTGGACACCACCCGCGCCAAGTTCGCCCACCGGCAAATTATCAGCGATTTTGAAGAGAGGAACATCGATATCCTTGTGGGTACTCAAATGGTGACGAAAGGATTGGATTTCGATCATGTGGCTCTTGTCGGCATTCTGAATTCCGACAGCATGCTGAATTTCCCCGATTTCAGGGCCTTTGAAAGAAGCTATCAGTTGATGGCGCAGGTAGCGGGCAGGGCAGGGAGAAAAAACAAACGCGGCAAGGTGATCATCCAGTCGTATAACCCGGAACACCCCATTCTGCAATTTGTGGTGAACAACAATTATTCCGGAATGTATACCAGCGAACTGAACGAAAGAAAGAATTTCCAATATCCTCCTTATTACCGGCTCATTCAGTTTACCCTGAGGCACAAAGACAAAGATGTGCTGGATATCGGAGCCAAACATTTTGCTGACATCCTGAAAAAACATTTCGGCAAACGGGTTCTGGGTCCGGAATTTCCGGTGGTGGCCAGGATCAGGAATGAATACAACAAGAATATTCTCCTGAAATTCGAAAGGGAAGCCTCGATGAGTAAGGTGAAAGAAATTCTGCTATCCGAGATTGCCCTGTTTAAAAACAACCCTGATTTTAAAGGAGTGAAAGTCGTGGCCGATGTGGATCCGATCTGAACAGCCCCTCGGTCCCCCTCTCTATGAAAAACAGAGAGGGGGAAGCCTTTGTGTTCTATCCCCACCAGCTATTTTAACTTGATACTCTATTTTGGAACATCATTTTTTTGAACTTTAATGACATAATTGCATTGATGTTATAATTATGACGATTTGGGCCTACCCAATATTCTGCCAAATAGTTTCAAATTCCAGTTTTGAAATAAAATCACTATCGTTCAGATTCATACTTTCAAGTGATTGGTCATACAACATTGAATTGCCTTGAACCGGATTTTCTAATGACAGAAAAAATTTAAATTGTGATGAGATTTCAATCTGCCTGACCGCTACTCCATCATTAAAATGTAGATAGAATAAAACATCTTCTTCTTCCCAATATTTTTTTACGAAAACTTCTGTTGACATATTTAATGTTTGATAGATGCCGGTCTCATGACGTGGCTTCTTGCGATCTGTTTCTCATTGCTCTAAATGAGCTTTTCTGATCCGGATCAGCAGAACAATGCTTTGCTCCCCTCTCCATTTTTCATGGAGAGGGGCTGGGGGTGAGGAGGCTAAAACTCCCGCTCTTTCTCATCATCAATGTGGAACTTGTGAAAGGCTCTGTGTACAACAGGTGCGAGCATGACCGCAATGGTTGTAAGAAAGACCACGCCGCTGAAAATGGCATAAATCGAAGCGAAAATTTTTGCTGCGTTATTGACCATTGGATCGACGGGCCCCATACCGGTGAGGATCATGGATGAATTCAACAGCGAGTCAACCCATCCGAGTTTGCAGATGTAATGGTACCCTAGGATTCCAATCAGCAATGAAACAGCAAGCATGCAGGCTGCCATAAACGATCCTGTACGCATTCGGGCCAGGAAGACCTGCCAGGGGGCAAGCTTGTCGACTACTTTTCCATTCATAGGATGTGTTTTGAGGGTAAGTTGGTAAACATTTGCATCATCTGCTGCCGACGATGGCAATCTTTCTTCCGTCTTTGCTGATGGTTATGCGGCTGATGTTTTTGATTCCATATTCTGATAAATCTGCAGCAAGTTGCCATTCGTGGAAGGTGACCTTTCCCGGGTCGTATGGATTGGCTGTCCCTTCGGGTATAGCATAGGCATACATCTTCGTGCCGCTTCCCATTAAAATGATTTTGTTTTCGAGCAGGTCAAAATCTTCTTTGCCTTTGAGAGTGAATGCCATGTTATAGAAACGGTGAAAGCCAAGCCGAGCCTGACAAATCTCCCAGTTGACAGAATCTTTTTTATTGACAAAATACTTTCCCTTCAATGTCCTGCCGGGAGAGGGTGTAACCAGTTCAAGATCTTTTTTGGAGTCTTTGTGTATGTTTGCTTCATAGAGTTTTTCGGGACTGCCCAGCAAAAACAAAAGAAGATGAGTGGAATCCATCCAGCTGTGGTAACCGATGGAGTCGATATTTTTAAAAAGAAGAGTCGGGGCGCCTCCGTTTAAAGGGAACTTCCACAAACGCTGTGCAGAGTCTTTTTCTACCTGCACAACAGTAACACATTTCCCGTCGGGGCTGAACGTAGGTGAATATTCGCTTTCGGGCGTATTTGTAAATGCCGTTGTGGTTTTGGATTCAAGAGCATATTTGTAAATGTCCGATTGTCCGTTCTCTCTGTAACTGGTGTAAAGCACGTATTTTCCGTCCGGTGAAAAAGCCGGCTGGTTGTCATACCCGGGCCGGTTGGTGAAATTGACCGGGTTGCTGAAAGTAAAATGCCCTTTATCTTCCTTCAAATCAAAGAGCCAGATATCGGTGTCCGGCATTTGGGCGCGAAGAATCGGAGAGAGGAAATGAAAGAAAAGGCACAAAATCAGTTTGAATGAGGATAAGCGGATACAAGGCTGGCGCATAGATTCGGATTAATTGCGTTTTTTCATTTCTTCCGCCAACTGACGGGTCAAAGCATCACCGCTTTGCTCAAATGAATGAATGATGTTTTCTTTTTCTTTTTCGGTCTTGTTCTGACTGAGTTTGAATTTCCCCTCCATTCTGGTCACTTCAATCTCGAAAGCGACAATCCCTTTGATCATGGAATCTTTGTAATCGGCCGAAAGTTCCTGCCATTGCTTGAAAAAGGCCTGCTCGTATTTCCCGATTGTCTTTTCCAGAACAGCAACGGCTCCTTCTTTGGATGGAATTATCCGGGCCTTTCCATGGGTATGAACGGCTATGTAGTTCCAGGTGGGTACATTTTGCCTGAGCTCATAATTCGACGGAGACACATAGGCATGGGGACCTTGAAAAATGATCAGCAAATCAGCGCCTGCTTCCAGATCTTTCCAATGTTCATTGGCTTTTGACATGTGACTGGTCAGGATAATCCGGTTGTCCCGTTCTTCAGCTACAAAAGGCAGGTGTGTGGCTTTTATCCCGCCATTGCCGGAACTGCAAATGACACCAAAACTGTTGTGTTGTATGAAAGTGAAGAGGGTTTTGAAATCGGTTTCCTTGTAGTATGACGGGATATACATGGTTTGTGTTTTTTAAGCATTAGCGCCCGGCTAAAGTACTAAAATTGACCCTTTTTGTTGGAAGCCAGGTCATCTCTGTGTTCTCCAATTCTATGTAGATGAACCTGCATCTATATTAATGTGTTGTCCGGAAGAATGCTTTGACCAGATTTTATTGAGACAGGGTACATTGAAACGGTAACCAAAATAAAACCTGATGCTTCCCACCTTGTAGTCCAATGATGACCTGGTGATACTTACATTCTGAAAGAAAGCATCTCCGGCAAGATTAATGCCCATGTACCATTTCGGACTGTTATATCCAAGTGCAAACCTTGATTGCAGGCGGAACCCCAGATTGGCAGATGTTTTTACCTGCCAGGTGCTGTCCTTGCTCAGCTTAGTGGTATCCGTGGGTCCAAATGCATGCGAGTCATAGTAAAGATAAGAAAGACCGGGGTTGAGGGCAAGTGTGGCATACCAGTGGTGCTTCAGGACCAGTGTATAAATGTAACCAATGCAAAAGCCTGCATTGAATGTTCTTGAATGATCGATATTTGAATACCCGGAAAGGGAATGTTTGAATTTCCCAAACACCAGTCCGGAATCGGCAGATAGATCGAAGTTGGAGACATACGTTCCGAAAAGAAAGGATCCTGCCGATTTTAATTGCTCTTCCGAATTGCCAAATGCGGCCTTGTAGGAGAATTTTTTGTAATTCTGAATATAATTGAATGCTCCACCGACACTAAGAGTCCGCATGTCTGAACGCTGTGGAAAGATCCTGGAAGTATCGGCCTTTGATGTTTGCGGAAAGGTTTTGTAGTTGTACAGGTAAAAACCCTGAAAGTCCTCGTAATACAGATCAAGTGTATACATGTGACCACTGAGGCCAATGGAATAATCGGTATACCTGGTTTGTCCAAATGTCTTATCATTGGCTGCTGTCGATCCTGTTGAAACGGAATATCCGAGACCAAGAAATTTGTAGGATAGATCCAGGCCTACCGTCATGTCGCCGTGAGGCCGGTACTGCAGCACCTTGTTTGTTCTCTTGTCTTTCAAATCCACATTGATATAAGTGCTTGCAAATGGAAGGGTGATACTGAGCAGATTGGAGTTGTCATGCACAAAAAGGGAATCTGTTTTTACATTCCATCTGCTTTCTCCGGGTTTCTTCGAAAGGGAATCTGCAGTCCGGTTTTTTGCCTCTTGTGAAAATGTCGCAGGAACAAAAGCATGAAAAATGAAGAGAAGGACGATCGGACGGATACTCATCTGCGAATGGGATTGAAATCCGAAGATAATGCATTTGGGAATAGATTGGGATGATGGGCTCAATCTTTGTGCTTGCGGCTCGAAAAGAAAAACCCTGAAGCGGTTCTGCTTCAGGGTTTTTTTTACGCTTTCTATAAAAGTCTAGAAACAATATTTATTCTCAGTTGTCAGTTTGGCGGCAACTCTTCTTCTTGCTTCCTTGGCATTGTATGGGTCAGTCTTGGTGAAACGTTTCAGTCCCATGAGCATCATGCGCTGTTCATCCCCTTCGGCGAATGAATTGATGGCTTCTTTGCCGTTCTTGTTGATCCGGTCTGCGGCATCATTGATGAAAATGCGCATCATGTCCATTTGTTCTGCACAGGCTTTTTCGCCGCGGATACCTGCCAGTTTTTCAACCCGCAGCAGGAGCGATTCAGCCACATAGAGGTCAATCAGCATATCGGCAATATTCATGAGCACTTCCTGTTCCTTGGCCAGTTCCATCATCAGCTTTTGTGCTGCAGAACCGGCAACCATGAGGGTGGCTTTTTTAAAGTTTTTGATGCAGGCTTTTTCTGCGGCAAAAGTGGCGGTATCTGCCGATCCGAAATCGGGAACGCTCATCAGTTCGCCGGCTACTTTCATGGCAGGACCCATCAGATCGAGTTCGCCTTTCATGGCTCTTTNNTTGGTCCCTTCAAAGATCCGGTTGATCCGTGAATCGCGGTAGGCACGTTCCATGGGTGCATCGGCGGAATAGCCCATTCCACCATAGACCTGTACACCTTCATCTACTGTGTAACTCAATACTTCAGAACCGGCTACTTTTAACATGGCTGCTTCTGCTGCGAATTGTTCAACACCTTTCAGCATGGCTTTTCCGTGCTCCATACCACCTGCGGCAAGTGCTTCGATGGCGTCTTCCACATTCTGGGTGCAGCGGTACAAGGCCGATTCAACAGCATAAATACGTATCGCCTGCTCGGCCAGTTTGTAGCGGATAGCTCCGTACTTGGCAATCGGGCGCCCGAACTGCTGGCGTTCATTGGCGTAAGCAATTGATTTGGTGCTTACTTCCTTGGATGCTCCCAGGGCCGCGGCAGCAAGTTTGATACGACCCAGATTGAGGATATTTACGGCAAT
>PLXK01000040.1 GCA_003151415.1 Bacteroidota bacterium | reverse complement strand
GGGTTTGCCTTGGGGAGTGGTCAGAATTACCCGGGCAGTCGGGCGAGCGGCCGCTACCTTCTCGATACAGGCCGCCAGCGGCTCAGGCTTCATAACCATGCCGGCCCCGCCGCCATAGGGATAATCATCCACCGATTTATGCTTGTTGTTGGCGTGATCCCTCAGATTAATGACATTGACCTCAACAATTCCTTTGTCAATGGCTCTTTTTATAATGGAAAAGGAAAAGGGACTGTCAAGTAAGCCGGGTACAACGCTGATGATGTCGATTCTCATATAAAAAAATTGCAGGGCAAAGGTATTGAATTCGGCCAACCCCGCTTTGGATCTTTCAACAGGGTGGATTTTATTGATTATTTCACTTGTTTTATTGCTTTATATAATAAATGTATCTATCTGATTTATAATAGTTTTAATTAATTATATGTTCGGCCAGGGATATAGCTCATCGTTCAAGACAGGGGCCATCCAAGCGGCTGGTCCTGGCCAAAAAAGAAAAAGGAATTGAGTCTGTTGGGCATCGAAAAGGGAGCTCAACAAATAGTTCAGAACAAATCGCTAGATTTAAGACATATTATTTCCTTTTGTGAAGGAAACTCATAAATTTGTATACCTGCGTGATATTCTGAAGGGAATACCAAAAACAAGATGGGTAAGGGATCATTTATAAAGCAAAATTATCAGGAGAAGAGTATGACGGAAATCAGAAGTAACTGGACAAAGGAAGAAATTGCGGATATTTATCACATGCCATTGCTCGAATTGGTTTATCACGCTGCCGGTGTACATAGAAAACATCACGATCCCCGCGAGGTTCAGGTATCTTCGCTTTTATCGATAAAAACGGGCGGTTGTGTTGAAGATTGCGGATATTGCTCTCAGGCAGCCCGCTACCATACCAATGTAAAAGTGCACAAACTGCTCTCTTCAGAAGAAGTGGCCATTGCGGCCGATAACGCCAAAGCAGGCGGGGCTTCACGCATGTGTCTGGGCGCTGCCTGGAGGGAAGTGCGCGACAACAAGGACTTTGACAAAGTACTGGATATGGTCAAAGGCATAAACGCAAAAGGCATGGAGGTTTGCTGCACACTCGGTATGGTCACCGAACAGCAGGCGCAAAAGCTGGCTGATGCCGGCCTTTACGCATACAACCACAACATTGATACCTCAGAAGAATTTTACGGGGAAGTGATCACCACACGCAGCTATGATGACAGGCTGGAAACTCTTAAAAATGTTCGTAAGGCAGGTCTTACGGTCTGTTCCGGTGGCATCATCGGTATGGGAGAAAGCGCTGAAGATCGAATCGGCATGCTCCTGACTCTGGCCAATCTTCCGGTTCATCCCGAGTCCGTGCCAATCAATGCACTTGTTCCTGTTGAAGGAACTCCTTTGGAAAAAATGGAGTTTGTCAAAGCCTTGGACATGGTCAGAATGGTGGCAACCACCCGTGTTGTGATGCCCGGATCTGTTGTCCGTTTATCTGCCGGCAGGCTTCAGATGAGCGAAGAGGCTCAGGCCTTGTGTTTTCTGGCAGGAGCCGGATCCATCTTTGCCGGTGATAAATTGCTGACAACACCCAATCCAGCCTTCAACGAGGATATGGATCTTTTTAAAACGCTTGGATTAAAGCCGAAAGCTGCCTTTAAGGATAAAAAGAATACATCCCTCGAAAGCGTTTCGAACCTGACGAATTGATATACGGATGCTTTGCCGGTGTGAAAAATCACTGACCCTGCAGGAAATAAACCATACCTTATTCAGCCCATTGACGGATGAGTTCGGTAAACAAAGATTTAGATTTCACGCGCTCTGTCACCAATTCAAGCATCTTGAAAAAAAACATACTCTTCTTATTTCTTGTTTTCTGGTGCAGCTGTGCCTTTGGGCAATATTATTACCACAACCCCAAAAAGAGTTACGACAAATATTACATCGGTGCCAGTGTGGGTGTGGGCAATGCCTTTTGGTTCTCGCACATGAAAAACAACAATCTGCTGAACAAAGACGGATCGACACTCATCGGTGGAGACAAAATAGATTTTACCGCCAAGAACCCGACCCAGTTTGCCGACATCAATGTCCTTTTCCCATATCAGAAAATCCGCTACGGTTTTGGATTGAGTTTTGAAGAATTTTTTATGGATAAACTCACCATCACTTCACAGGACAATGTCATTGCCTTGCTGAGCGATAAGTACATTTTCGATAAGATGTACATTCAAACGGAAATCCCTTTTTATCCAAACTGTAAATCGCCCCTGTCTATCTGCGGAAATGTTCATCTGGGCTATTTCGGATACCACGGTTCGACACGCCTGAATTTTTTCGGAGGCGATCACCTGGCCAAAAGTTTTTTTACCACTCTGGGTTTTACGGTGGATTACAAGCTTTATCCGCATTGTTATGTTTTTGTTTTTCCGCTTTATGAATACAAGTACTACCGCAGTTCTTTGCAGGATGCGCCCGCCTCTGTTGCACACAACATCAATACCTTTTGCTTCTCCGGAGGCATCCGGATAGATCTTTCGAAGGATTAAGCCATGTCTGCCAGCTCATTCCCTGCCGATTTCAGAATGCGAGAAATGATTGCCAGGCGCAAGACAGAAGGGCTGTTTCGCAACCTCAGAATTGAAAATACTGGCATTGACTTTTGTTCGAACGATTATCTGGGCTTCGCACAGTCGGCAGAACTTCAGTCGCGTATTGCTTCCCGGATGAGCAAACACCCTGAGTCCGGTTCAACAGGTTCCCGTCTGCTGAGTGGAAACAATTCGCAGGTCGAATTTCTTGAACAATGCATTGCCGTGTTTCATTCTGCCAGGGCCGGTCTGATTTTTAATTCGGGTTATGATGCCAACATCGGTTTGTTTTCTGCCGTAGCGACACGGGGCGATACCATTTTGTATGATTCCTTGATTCATGCCTCTGTACGCGACGGCATACGGCTTGCAAATGCTCATGCCTTCAATTTCAGGCACAACGATCTTGAACATCTCGAAGAAAGGCTGAAAGCGGCAGCCCGGGCTTTTGGAAGGGAAGGAAACGTATATGTGGCTGTCGAATCGGTTTATTCCATGGATGGGGATACCTGTCCGCTTGAAGCCATGGCTCTTTTGTGCGAAAAATACAAGGCCAACCTGATTGTCGATGAAGCCCATGCCACCGGAGTGATAGGCGGTCGGGGAGAAGGCCTGGTTTCTTCTCTGGGACTTCGGGATAAAGTCTTCGCCAGGGTACACACCTTTGGGAAAGCGTTGGGGTGCCACGGAGCGATTGTCCTGGGCAATCCGCTTTTGCGCGACTGGCTGATCAATTATGCCCGCGCTTTTATTTATACCACCGCTCTTCCGCCTGCAAGCCTGGCCGCTATTGAATCGGCTTACGATTTGCTTGAAGAGAATCCTTCTTTTGTCAGCGATCTGGCCGGACAGGTAAGCTGTTTTAAACTCGAAGCAGGGCTTGCCGGAATCGCGGGGCTGCTGCCAAGCTCAAGCCCGGTTCAATGCATTCTGTTGCCTGGAAACACGGCAGTAAGGAAAGCCTCCGAACAACTTTTCGAAGCCGGTTTTGATGTGCGACCCATACTGAGTCCGACCGTTCAGGAAGGAAAAGAAAGACTCCGGATTTGCATACACCGGTTCAATACTGCCGGACAAGTCAAAACACTCGTTTCTTTGTTAAAGGGTTTAACAGATTCGGGAAATTAAAATTTGCGGGAATGAATGAGAATAACGAGATTTGAAAGTTGCAGGATGACTTTTTTCAGACAAAGAATCGTTTCCCAAAAACAAAGAAGGGTACCTGATTTTTCCGGTCAATCAAATTCAAAATAAACACTCCGCTTAATGAGAACCATTTTTGTCAGTGGAATCGGTACAGATGTCGGCAAGACAGTGGTTTCGGCGATGATCGTGGAAGCCCTGAAAGCGGATTATTTCAAACCCGTTCAGACAGGAGCCTTCTTTACCAGCGACGGACAAAAAATAGAAAAATACATCAGCAACACGGTTTCAAAAATCCATCCCGAATCCTATAAGCTCGGACAATACATGTCGCCCCATGCCGCTGCCGAGCAGGAAGGAATCAAGCTGGAACTGAACAGCATCAATCTTCCCGAAACAGCGAATCCCAACCTTGTCATTGAAGGTGCCGGAGGTATCATGGTTCCTCTGAATGATACAGAATACATGATCGATCTGATCAGCAAGTTCAATGCCGAGGTGGTCATGGTTGTGCAGAATTATCTTGGAAGCATCAATCACAGCCTTCTTTCTCTGGATGCGGTCAGATTCAGAAACCTGAATCTGCTGGGTATTGTGTTCAACGGACCTCCCCATAAAATGTCGGAAGACATTATTCTCAAATACAGCGGAGCCCGGTTGCTTGGACGTGTGGCCAAGGAAAATGAAATTACCAAGGAAGTTGTTGCCAGATACGCCCCGCAGTTCGAAAACATCTAGTTGATTGGATTTTATCAGATTCGGGAATCAGTTCATGCGTCAGGCGGAAACACGAACCGAAAATGCAAATCATCCCGAAAAGGGATTTTTTTATGACTATATCCCAAAGAGACAATGCCGTTATCTGGCACCCCTACACCCAAATGCAGACGGCCCTGCCAGCCGTTGGAATTGTCAGGGGAGAAGGTGCGCACATTTACGATGAATCCGGAAAGCGTTATATCGATGCGATTGCTTCGTGGTGGACGAATATTCATGGACATGCGCATCCTTATCTGAGTGCCGCCATTGCCAGTCAATCCTCCGTCCTGGAACATTTGATCTTTGCCGGTTTTACACACGAGCCTGCCGTGAAACTCGCCGAAATGCTTGTGAAGATTCTTCCGGATAATCAAAAACGGGTTTTCTATTCCGACAATGGTTCCACTGCCGTGGAAGTGGCTCTGAAAATGGCTTTTCAGTATTGGCAAAACAAAGGAACCCCCCGCACAAAAGTCATCGCCCTTAGCGAAGCTTATCATGGCGACACATTCGGCGCCATGTCGGTAAGCGGAAGAAGCGCGTTTACCCAAATGTTTGAGTCGCTGATGTTCAGCACAGCCTATGTCGGGGCTCCCATACCCGGACAGGAAGCTTCGGCATTGAAAGAACTGAAATCGATCCTTGCCGAAGAAGCAAACAACATTGCAGCCTTCATTTACGAACCTCTTGTTCAGGGAACCGCGGGAATGAGGATGATGAATCCGGAAGGATTGGATGCCCTGATTTCGCTTTGCAGACGGCATGGCATCCTCTGTATTGCCGATGAAGTGATGACCGGATTCGGACGGACCGGAAAAATGTTTGCTTCTGAATACCTGGAACAAAAACCGGATCTGGTCTGCCTCTCCAAAGGACTTACCGGTGGCATGATGGCCCTGGGTGTGACCACCAGTACCGCCGAAATCTATGAGGCGTTTCTTTCGGAAAATAAAATGAAAACCTTTTTTCACGGTCATTCCTATACAGCCAATCCCATTGCCTGTTCTGCCGGCATTGCCAGCCTGGAACTTTTCGAAAAAGAGGCTACTCTTCAAAAAATTGCCAGGATAACCTTGCTGAACAAAACTTTTGCCGAAAAGATAAAATCGCACAAGACACTTTCTGCTGTCAGGCACTTGGGTGTGATCCTGGCCCTTGAACTGGAAACCACGGAAGGCAATTCGTATTTCAACACGATCCGGGATGAAGCCTATGCCTGGTTTCTTGAAAAAGGAATCCTGATGAGGCCCCTTGGAAATATCATTTACATTATGCCTCCTTACTGCATTCAGGAGAATGATCTTCATTCTGTTTATCAGGCGGTAACCGAATTTCTGGATAGAAAAAAGTGCTGAAACAACAGCGATTACCCAGCATGTCAATGCCTCAACTCTTTCTGAATATCTCAAAATAATTCCCGAAATTTGTATTTCAAATGACTGTCATGATAAACGAAGAAAACAAAGCAGAAGGGCAGGACCTGCCCAAGATGCAGATCCACGAAACCGACAATTACATTACAGCCATCATCGGTGGGAAACAGAAGGAAGCAGAAAATGACGTAAAGAAAGATTTTACCGACTTTCTGGATATGCTCAAGGCACTTCCGCAGGATCCAGCCCTGCGCGAACAATTGCTTGACATACTCAAGGAATCTCCACTCTCTGCTGAATTCCTGCTTGAGGCCCTCGAATCGCCGCTCTATACAGCTTACCGCAATCAGTTGCTGGCCATGTGCTGGGAGGCGGGCATCGACATGACCGCCCATCTTCCTTATTTCACAAAACTGGCGGCAAGCTCCAATGATCCCCTGGCTCTTCTGGAATTGCAGACCATTATTCAGGATATGGACTTGTCTGATGCAACCAAGAGAAATACCGCTATCGAGGTTCTGAAAATTTCATTGCCTTTGAAAACAGATGATTTTTCCAGGGAAATTATAAAGGATATCCTTGATTTTCTCCAATCCAGAGAATAACTTGTGTTGACGTGTTGGCCTTTGGAAGTGTTGAAAGAAAGGCGCCAGCAGTCAAACACCCATTCTCCGCAGAAACAGAAACAAACCGGAGAAAGTGAGCATACGCTTGCTTCTACATGTCCGAAAACTTATAGGACCTGAAATACATGACACGAAGTGTTATGCCCAGCGAAGACAATGTATATTTTTCGCTTGCAAAAGGGATGTCTGACTGAAGATAGGGGGTCAGCCCCCTCCGGTAATACACTTCCCAGTGAATCACCCAGCTCATGTGGTTTTTGGACGAACCGCCCCAGATGCTGTACATGCCCAGTCCTGCCTTGGCAGCGAATTCTCCGTTTTGCTGGAAGCCTGAAGCCGGAGCACGGAGACCGACAGGGTAGGTATATTCAGGACCGATAATGAAGTTGAGCACCCGCCCAAAGCAATTCCCCTTTTTTTTATGCTGATCGAAACGAAACAGATCGTATTTGAAAATCAGACCGGCACCCAGAGCGCTGCTTTGAACTCTTGACTGGTGAAAGGTGCTGCTGTTGTCCGGGATATAGGCATTGCTCGTGTGACTCACAAAAAACAGTTCGGGGAAAAAGAATCTTTTCATTTCATGGGTTACGCCTATTGCAAAACCCGTCCCCTGCGTATTCCCCGCATTATTGCCTTTTGCCATGGAATAATCGGGAATATAATAGCTGGCGAAAATGCCAATGTTTTTCTTTGTGCGTACATAATGCTGCGCACTTGCCGAAAGGGTACACAAGCAGATAACCAGAGCTAAAAGAATGGATCTAATTTTCATTCACGTGATTTTTTGTTGCTTCAGAAACCGGATTGAATTTCAGGCTTTTTATTTGCAGTTCTCTCTGATGTATTGCGGGGCATGCTCATCGCCCAGTTCCAGTGCTTTTCTCCAGTCCACGCACGCACCGGTATTGTCGCCGGTTTCCTTTTTCATTTTGCCTCTCCAAATGTAATAATTGGCATTCTTGGGATTCAGATCGATCGCTTTCGCAAAATCGTTCAGACTTCCTTTTGAATCGCTGAGCCGCTGCCAGCTAAGAAGCGCCCGGCTGAAGAAGGCATTGTCGTCGTTCTCATTGAGGGTGATGGCTTTTGAATAGTCGGCAAAAGAAGCGGTGTAATTTTTTAATGCGTTTTGGACGTAGGCTCTGTCGCGATAGACATCAGAGAGTGTGGAATCCAGAACCAGTACCCTGGAGAAATCAGCCAGAGCCCCGTTGTAATCTTTGGTTTGTGCATATTGCAGCAATCCTCTGGCCAGATAGGCATCCAGGTAATTGGGGTCGAGTTGGATGGCTTTTCCGAAATCTTCCATGGCACCGGTATAATCGGCAAGAACAGATTTTCCATTGGCCCTGACGTAACAGATTTCCGCATCGTTGGTGCATCTCAAAACATAATCCGAGCTGAACATCCAGCAGCCGGGCAGGGTAGCCAAAAAGTTTTCAAGGTCGGATCCGCTAAGTTTCAGGTTGTCGCTCAGGTCCAGATATTTCAGATTTTTCAAATCTTCGGACTCCTTGTTTCCCGTACCGTTTTTCTGTTTGTCATTGAAAAGTCTTTCCAGTTCATTTTGTCCGAGATACAATTCCTGCAGCTCAGGTAAACGGTTGACAACAGTAGGGAAGGAGTGAAGATGATTGCTTTCCAGATTCAGGATTTTCAGATTTTTCAGATTGGTCACTGAAAGGGGCAGGCTATCCAGATTGTTGCCAACCAAAAACAATTCTTCAAGAGACTGAAGGGTGAACAGTTCGGGAGGAAGGGTTTTCAGACCGAAAGAAAGTTCCAGAGTCCGGAGATGAGTCATTTTGCCGATCTCGGGAGGTAAGAAAGAAATTGTATAGCCTCCCAGAGTTAAATCCTCGAGTTTATTCAGCCGGCTCAGCACGTTGAAAGTAAGCGCAAGATCGAGATTTTTATTTCCAAGCAATGACAGAAATGTGATTTGTTGCATTCCCGAAGCTTCTTCTCCGGGCTCGGTGATGTTGTTTTTGTCGAGTAAAAGCGATGTCAGCGAGGGCATTTTAGCCAGATTCGCCGGGATATGAATGAATTTATTTCCGCTCAGGTCCAGGTTGGTGAGATTCGAAAGCCTGATAAAGTCATCCGGGAGCGAAGACAGTGTGTTGTCGTTCATGAAGAGCTGCCTGAGGTTTACAAGACCGAAAAGCTCCGGCGGAATCTGTGAAAAGTCGTTGGCACTCAGGTCAAGTATGGAAAGATTTTTGAGTTGCGAAAGCCCGGAAGGAATCGTTTTTAATTTGTTGCCCTTGAGCTGGAGAAAATTCAATTCCGGCAGGGAAGCCAGAGAAGTTATGGATTCTGAGAAATTCATATTCGGGTTGTCTTCCATGCAAAGTCTTTTCAGCTTGCTCATGGTCAGAACAGGGGCCGGAAGTTTTTTAAGACGATCGGCGTGGAGATGCAATTGCTCGATGTTTTCGAAACCTGGCAAGCCGTTCATGTCAAGATCAGGCAAATCATAGAGGTACAGCGTTTTGAGTTTCTTCAGGTGACTCATCTGCATAGGCAGTCTGGAAATGCTCATACCCTGAAGACCGAGTTCTTCCAGATTTTCCATGTCGCCGAGTTCGGCAGGCAAGGCGGTTACTTTTTTTCCGGACATAAAAAGGGAGCGAAGGGTCTTCATTCTTTCAATGTCTGCCGGAATTGGTTCTGGGGTATTGATTGTCAGGATAAGATCCTGAAGCGTTTTGTGTGAGGAGAGCAAGACGAAAAGTCCTGTCATATCCGATGCTTTACTAACAGTGACTGTCAGTTTCCGGAGATTGACAAAGGCATCGGCATCATCCATGAATCTGTCTATGTCTTCTTCATTTACAGTCATGATATAGATATCCGCCTGGTTGAAAACCATTTCAGACTGAAAAGTCACTTCAGGAAGCATGGTGTAGGAAACGGAATCGATCGTTTTCGTTCTCTTCTGGGCAAAGGCGGAACTGAAGAACAGGACAAGCAGGGTGGAGAAGAGAATGGTAAATCCGGAAATATGTTTCATGAAAGTGTTGGCGTTGTTCGTAGTGATGAGGTTGCCTGGCGTTTGCTGTGTTTTTATGTGTAATGGATGAATCAGATTCTTTCTGCGCTTTTTTTCTTCAATTCTTCAGCATCTAAATGCCTTAAGACTGCGCTATCCAACAATTTTATTTCGGAATGAAAATGGTTCTGGTTTTGTTTTTCTTTATCACGGCAAATACGTCACTTCTTAATTCGTTGATGGTCCAGTCTTCCGGCTCACTTCCTGAAATATTCAGGCTCAGTTTCGTTCCTGAGTCATTCAGGCTCCAGGTGCCGTTTTTTTTGATTTTATCATCCATCAGGATCTCGACCGTTCCGTCAGGATGGAAGTTGTAATTCATGCAGGCCAGCTTCTCGGCAGCCAGTTCAGGCCAATAAGCATCCGATTCCTCGGCTTCGGGGGAACCGGAATGCATTTCTTTTAATTTCCATCTTTTGGCAATCAAATCGTGTTTGCTTTTTGAACAGGCAACAAGACACAGGCTTGCCAGAGCAATAAGAAATGCTGAACGCCTTTTGATGATCATAGAATGCAGGATGCTGGGTTGTTTCACCCGGTTTGAACATTACTAATATAAGACAAATACCAGAATCAGAACCGGTTTGCAGGGGATATTTTATTGAATAGCAGGAAGCAGAGCATCAAAACGACCTTGATTTTTTTGTTCCGGTTGGCACCTTTCTTACCTGACACTAATTTTGTGGACTTCGTCGCCTGTCCGGACAAAATAGACCCCTGCAGGTATTCCGAGCAGATTCACCTCATTGATTCCTTCGGAGATGATCATGCTTTTAACTTGTTGCCCGAGCATGTTGAAGATGAACATTTGCTCCGGTTTGGCGTCTTTGCTGAGTTTTATATAAAATTGTCCGTTTGAAGGGTTGGGATAAATATTCAGCTGTTCTTCCTGTTTGAATTCGGGTATACCGGTAGGGGTAAGAAGCCCCATTTTCATTCCGTTCCCAAAACTACTCACCCACACTTCATTGGCATTGTAAGGATTGAAAAACACTCTTTCGGGCTGCTGGAAAGGATAGTTGTTTAGCCGGGAGAATGTGGGCGTGGCGGCATTGACATTGGCCGATCGCCATAACCCCTGTGTTTCGCTGGCGATGTAGATTTCGTTGGGATTGGAAGGGTTGAATGTACATGAGGTGGCATCTGTGATATTGGCGGTGGATGTGATTCTTTTCCAGGCTGTCCCCCTGTTTGTTGTTTTGTAAATACCGCCCATTCCGTTGCCGTTTCCTCCCCAGGCGCTAAAAACTCCGGCATACCAGGTGTTCTGGGTTGCGTCGTTGGGATCGATGGTCACGTCCTGTGTCCAGTATTTCATTCCGGGATCGGACACGTCTTTCCAGATGCCGGAGGTGGGGTTGTAGGTAAAGCATCCTGAACTTGCAGTAAAAGGACTGGCATTGCGACCCGAAAAAGTAGCCACCAGGGTTCCGTCGTTCAAAACGTTCAGTGAAGCGGGATGCCCTTCTGTACCGGCAGGTGCGGTAAGCAATGTCCAGGTCGATGTAGCGAGATTGCTCAGGTTATCGCAGCGGTATACGCCACCGGCGGCTCCGGTACCCGCGTGATTGATTACGCTGGCATAAGCGCGGTTGGGTGTATTGGGATCGATGACGATCCAGTATACCGGATGACTGAACAGGTGAACGACCTGCCAGGAAAGTCCATTGTCGATGCTGGAAATGATTTCACCGCTTGCATCGGACTTGTCGTCCTGGGCATCGGTGAGATGCGTACTTTGGTACATGTCGTGTATGCCTGATGTCCCTGCATAAAGGGTGCCGTTGCTGGCTTTGGCTATGCGGTAGGTGGTATTGGCCGTGGTGCCTGTATTATTAAATGCCCATCCGTTTCCTCCATCTGTACTCCGGATCCCATGGATGTCGGTGTAACAGGAAAACAAGGTAGTCGCATTGATCCAAAAGATTTGCCAGCAGGTGGTGGGCTCAAGTCCGATGCTGTGATACGTTTTTTGTGTCGGGGTTGCAACGTTGGCCGGGTTCTCATCGGCTGCGCTGAGATAGGCCTGGTGCCAGGTGGTACCGCCGTCGGATGTTTTGTGTATATCGCTGAAGGTGCCGAAGATGACCATGTTGGAATTTGTCGGGGCAACAGACATGCCAAAGGAAACTTCCGGAAAGCTAAAACCATGATCGCCGTTCTGTCCACACCATCCGGTAAAGATGTTCTGATTGTTTGCCGTGTTGAAGACATGTGTCCAGGAAGTTCCGGTATTGACAGTTTTGAGAACAACCGGATTGCTGCTGCTGCTGCCTCCGGAGATATAGGCTGTGTTCACATCATTGCCTGCCATGGCGATGAATGTGGGGTAATCGTTGTTCAGGTCTATTCCGGTAAGGGAAGAAACCCAATTGCCTGTCCCGTATGTACAGGAATAAACGCCCAGGGTAAATCCGGCGTATCCACCACCGGTGGCCGAACTCAAGACAGAGCCCGGGTTCCAATTGCCCGTTCCGCAAGTCAGACAAAAAAATCGGGTGACTGTTCCGACCCTTGCAGCAGCAAAAGAAAATATTTTTTCTGTCGCGGGTAGGCCTGTAATGGCCGCCGTGGTCCAGCTTGCGCCCGAAGTGGTGGAAACAAGCACTCCGTCGTTTGTGCCCACATAAATATTCGTCCCATCATAGAAAACGCCGCCCACCGTATTTCCGTCGGTGTTGACAGTGGCCGTATGAATGGATGTGAAGGTAGCTCCTCCGTTGGATGAAAAGAAAATCTGTCCGTAATTCGACAGCACCAGATGAGTCGGGTTGTTGTAATCGGCATCGAGCGTATAGGTGTTTTGCGTGGTGTCGGCCCCGGCAAGGGGTGCCCAGGTCAGGCCGTTGTCGGTGCTTTTAACCGGGAAGCTATATCCGTTTACGTTGTTGTAGCTGATGCTGTATAGAAGACCCGGGGTGGATGTGTAAGACATTTTGGAATACCATCCGCTTTCAAACTGGTTGAAAGAAAGCTGGGAATAGCTCAATCCGTAATCTGTTGTATGAAACATATCGGCCATGTCGGAACCGACATAATATTCGGATGAATTGCCGGGGTTAATGCTGGGCGAGAAAAAAGAGCCGCCTCCGCCCAAACCGCGTGCGCTCCAGGAAGCGGGTTGTGCAAAAGACAGGGAAGATGCAAGTATAAGACAGCAACAGCAAAACCAGGTGTACGTGTTTTTCATATCCGAAAAATAAGGTTCGTGGTACAAAGAAGAAATTGCAGAAATATCATATTCAGAATCAAATGTATATAATAATTTCAAAGATGTCAAGTTTGCCCGGGCAAGCTATTTTCAGGTGATACATGTTGAAGATGAGCGGGCAAGACAGTGTTGCCGGATGCCAAATGGCTTCGTGTTTGCCGTGTTTTCTGAACAGGAAGAAACCGTTTGTTAACATCTCAAGTGTAAAATTGTTTGTTCGTTTATCCCGGCCGGTGTTTAATACCTGATCTTTGTACGCTTAAAAACAAACAAATAAAACAGTTTAACCCGATTTATATTCAAAAACCATGAAAACATTCACAAGCATTTGCCTTTTCGCATTCAGTGCCACTCTCCTCTCTTCCTGCTCAGGGCATCAGACAGCTACCCAGTTGCTGAACGATCCGAAAAAGAAAGCGGAGATTCTTACCGCCATCTGCAATGACAAACAGGTGCTCGGCGATTTTACGTCAGAGCTAAGCAAAAATGAAGCTGCAATTCAAACGGTTTCGGAAAACAAGGATCTGATCCGGATGATGATGGTGGAGCACCGCATGAGCGGAATGATGGAAGCCGATACCGCTGTAAAAGCCATTTTTCTTGGAAACATGGTAAGCATGGCCGCAAAAGATTCCTTGTTTTGCGATCAGCTGGGGCATGCAATTTTGCGCAACCACACCGTGAAAAGCACAGTGAGCAAAATACTTCTCGATGCCAAAGATAAAAAGGAGAAAAAACACAAAGAACACAAAGAACACAAAGAGGCCAAAGAAAAAAAGAAGGATAAACATAAAAAAGGGAAGTAAGAAAAAAAATTGGCAATTGGCAGTTTGCAATGGGCAAAGAAAAGATTTGACAACTGCCTACTGTTTCTGGCAATTGCGAATTGTCAACTGCCAACTGTTTTATTATGAATAAGCAAGAGCATTTTATCTTCGATTTCGACAGCACCTTTATCCAGGTAGAGGCTCTGGATGTATTGTGCGAACTCATTTATGAAAACAACCCTTCTGGCAAACAGGTTTTGGCCGAAATCCAGTACCTCACCAATCTTGGAATGGAAGGGAAGCTTTCGCTCAAAGAATCGCTCACCCGCCGTCTGCATTTGCTTCAGGCCAACCGGGATCACCTCTCTGGGCTTGTCGAAACCCTGCACAAAAAAGTGAGCCATTCGGTGGTCCGAAACAACGCTTTTTTCAAACAACATGCCGATCACATTTACATCATCTCCAATGGATTCCGGGAGATCATCGTGCCTATTGTTCAGGAATATGGAATCAAACCCGAGCATGTACTGGCCAATACCTTTCGTTTTGATGACAAAGGCGGAATCATAGGTTTTGATGAAAGCGATGAACTCTGCGAGAACAAGGGCAAGGTGAAGAAGATAAAATCACTGAAACTCGAAGGTGATGTGATCATGATTGGAGATGGTTATACGGATTATGAAACTCTGGAAGGAGGAGCCGCCACCCGGTTTTACGCCTATACCGAAAACGTAAGCAGGGCCGTGGTGATTGAAAAAGCAGATCGTCTGGCGCCCTCACTCGATGAAATCCTGTATGACCTGTCTTACAAAGCCTCGGTTTCTTATCCGAAGAACCGTATTTCGGTTTTGCTTCTTGAAAACATACACCCCGAAGCGGCAAGGATATTTACCCGGGAAGGTTACCATGTGGAGCTTGTGAAAGGGGCTTTGGATGAAGAGGAACTCCTGGCAAAGATCAAAAATGTATCCATTCTCTGTGTCAGATCCAAAACACAGATTACGGCAAAGGTATTGGCAGGGGCAAACAAACTGCATGCTATCGGCGCCTTTTGCATCGGAACCAATCACATCGATCTCGAAGAATGTTCAAGAAAAGGCGTGGCGGTTTTCAATGCTCCTTACAGCAATACCCGGTCGGTGGTGGAGCTGGCTTTGGGAGAAATGATCATGCTCATCAGAAACACCTTTGAGAAGAGTATGAAAATGCATGAAGGGATATGGGATAAATCATCGAACCGCAGCGTGGAAATCAGGGGCAAATGTCTTGGTATTGTCGGGTATGGAAGCATCGGCACTCAGCTATCGGTCATTGCAGAAGCCATTGGTATGCAGGTTTATTTTTACGACGCGGTAGACAAGCTGGCACTGGGCAATGCGCGGAAATGCTCTTCCCTGAAAGAGCTGCTCGCCATTTCGGATGTCGTGACCATGCATGTGGACGGACGCAGCAGCAATGCCTTACTCATTGATGAGGCCGCTTTTGAAAACATGAAAGAAGGGGTTGTTTTCCTGAATCTCTCGCGTGGCCATGTTGTTGATCTGGATGCGCTGATCAGAAACCTGAAAAGCGGAAAGGTGA
>PLXK01000184.1 GCA_003151415.1 Bacteroidota bacterium | reverse complement strand
CGACACAAGACGCAATCACTTTGTCATAGATTGCAGTGGCTTTGACCCGTGACACAATCACTCCGTCACAGATCACCATCACTGCGTCACATGACGCAACTCCTTTGTCTTGATTCGCAATGACTCTGAGAGGTGAAGCAGTCTCTTTGTCCTGGATGACAGTGAACCGTCACCCTTTGTAACCGGTTTGTCACAGAACACAGCCGCAAGGGGATGAGACATTCCAGGTTTGTCTGAAAAGACCATTCGAATGAGAGGAATCAGAACAACCTTTCCCATTGGGGCATCACCGATAAAGAACGGCTTATTTCAACCATTCCCAAATTTACATTTCATGAAGGAATGCTTCCCGAAATTTGACAATACAAGAAAGGCTACACGCCCTTAACTTCCCAATACTCTTTATAATTACGTGTTTAAACCTAAAGGTTAGCATTTGATTTAATTGCCGGATGATCCAATATTAAGAACAACATCTGAAAAGCCAATTCCTTAATATATTTGAGCGATTGAAAATAAATGAAATTATTGCCTTAATTTTACCTGTCAATCAACCGGTTCACCCAGATTCCTGACACCTGTTATTTATTACTTTAATTCATTGGAAAAATGCCATCTTTCGATATCGTCAGTAAACTAGACCACCAGACTTTGGATAACGTTCTGAACGTGGCCCGCAAAGAGATTGTGAACCGTTTCGATTTCCGCAATTCAAAAACAGAAATCGATTTCAACAAAAAAGATCTGGTCATCTCCCTGCTTACTGAAGATGACATGAGGATGAACTCTATCCTGGATGTCTTAAGGGGACGGATGGCCAAACAAAATATAGACCCCTCCTGCCTGGATGTGGGCAAGGAAATTTATGCTTCTGGCAATATGGTCAAAAAGGATGTGAAAGTGAAAGAAGGAATAGACAAAGACACCGCCCGAAAAATCATCAAAGACATCAAAGACAGCTCGCTGAAAGTACAGGCTCAGCTAATGGACGATCAGTTGCGTGTAAACGGGAAGAAAATTGATGATCTTCAGAAAGTGATCGGTCTGATCCGTCAGAAATCATACGACCTGCCCCTGCAGTTCGTGAATATGAAATAGGGTCTTCATTCTAAAACGAAAATCTTTCCGGTCAACAGATTTTGGGAAAAAACACAATGCCCCCCACTATAGCCGCAGTGATTGATGCTGCAAGCACAGCTCCAGCGGAAACGTCTTTCAACCTTCCTGCCAGCTCGTTGTAATCAGGAGAAACCAGGTTCGTCAGCATTTCAATGGCCGTATTCAGCATTTCAGCAACAATGACAAAGCCGATTGCAAAAATGACCGCTATCCATTCTGTTTTGCTGATTCCCAAATAAAATCCTGCGACACAAGCCAATAAAGCCGCCACAAGATGCACCCAGGCATTGGAAGGTGTTCTTAAAAAAATCCAGATCCCTTTAAAGGCAAAGCCGAAACTTTTAACCGTACGTAGAAAGAAATTCTCAGGTCTTTGATTCATCTTTAAGAGGGTTGGAAAATGTCTGCAAAGTGTAATAACACAGCGCCAAAAATAAGGAAAAAGAGAACGTCATCCCGAATGTTTGCTGGTGATGGAAAGGATGAATAAACTGGGCTGCAATGTCTTTCGTCAATGCCAGCGGCCGCACAAGGAGGTCCCAGCTGTTCCAGCGAAGAACCCTTCCGACATAAATACCGAAACTGCTCATGACAATGACAAACAGCATCAGCAGCCTGGCCTTCCATTCCGGAAAATTGTCCCGGAACCAGCGATGTGCATTGGCCATAGAAATCAGCCCCAGCAAAAGCCCGGTCCATGCAAATAGCGCAACAAGCATGGCATCATACCAGAGCGGAATGCCGGGCCGGAGTCCGAGATGAACCAGGTCGGTAATTAAATAAGGCGAATTCGGAAGAAAGAGCAACCAAAAGGCAAATACTGTACCTGTTTTTAAGAAACGGCCAGGGCCTGATTTTAGTCTTTTAAACTGCAGGGAAACAACATACGGGATCCAGGCCAGGAAAAGGTTCCAGGGAAGAAAGAAATAATAAAAACTTCCGGTTACGGCAAGTCGGTATACCAACAGGGAGCAGGCCACAACAGAAGAAACAAGGAGCAATCCGGACTTCTGTCTTTCAAAGCTGCCGGTTCGTTTTAAAGGGAACGGCCCGGATGGTTCAATGTCGGTTTTTTTTGCTTCTTTATTCATGGTATTCTGTTTAATTTTCAATGATTTGATTGTGGATCCTTTTTTCGGGCCGAATGGAAATCTGCTCTTTCTTTCTCAGACGCATGATGTAAATTACAATGGCCACCAGCAACATCATTTCACCTGCACCAAACATCTGCCAGTTAAAGGAAAGCGGAACATATGTACGGATCTCATCAAACAACTTTGTTTGTCCGCCAGGGGTCCAGAAAGGTTTATTGCCTCCAAAAACGAAATGGATATAATCCGTACAGAACGACCAGATGATGATCAGAGAACCTGTAATAAGCAACATCCATTCTGTTTTGTGAATCCTGACCACGTACCCTTTCTCACCGTGAATGACAATGACCAGGGTGAGCAGGATCATGGTCAGCGAAACGATGCAGGGTGCAATCACAGGTCCGATCCAGGGAACGGGAATAAGGAAGAGGATATCCCAGGTCTGAAAGGACTCCGGCCAGTTCAGCAGGAGTTTCAAAAACACATAGTAAAACAAATCCCAGATAGCGAAAGCATAAACAAAAAATGCAAACCTTTGGGCACCGCCTCTTCCGGCAAGGATGGCAGCACCAACCAGCATGATAATGGTCGCTGCTTCGCGCAGGAATTCAATGAAGGCAATATCGGGAGGAATTTGCACAAGCGGAAAATGAAAACCGTCGGGATAATACAGCTTTCGCAGGTAGACCACGACCGAAGTTTCCAGAAAGCCCATTGCAATAGCAAAGAGACTGAGCCAGAGAATCGTTTTCGTTAGTTGTTTCATGGATACAGGGTGGTTAAGGTTCGGTTTGCTTGATTGGTATTAAATTCCGTCGATTTAAGTTCTTTTTCAACGAGTTGTTTGCTGATACAGGAAGATTGCCATTGTGAGAGTGATTGTCGGGTAAGGAAGCCGGCAAGTTCTTCGTTGAGATACGCTCTCAGGCTTTTATTCGATTCGGATCGGTAATCACGAAAATCAACATCCGGATCAGCCCCTATTTTTTCCCCGTCAACACGCCCCTTGCGAAACGCTTCAAGAATCGGAGGATAGGTATTGTAGGAAAGCGAAATCAGGTAAGCGTAGTCCACTTTCTTTGAATACCGGATGTTGTACTCAGCAATGGAGCGGTCCCAGTTGAACAAGGCCGCAAGAACAAGGGTTCCGT
>PLXK01000244.1 GCA_003151415.1 Bacteroidota bacterium | reverse complement strand
GACGGAGAAATGAAGACTGCCCTTGTTGAACAGCTTGCGCACATGATGAAACGCTTTTACCTCACCTGGAACCGCGATTCGGTCAATGACGAACTTATTGTTCAGCACATCGCCGAACTGTCAAAAGGAAAACTGAAACTGGCAGACAATTTCCGCTTCAAATACACGAACGATATCCTTGGAAAAAGCGCCAACTTCAATCAGCGCGCCAATGAAAACGCACCCAAACAATTCAAGAAAAACAGCGGCTTTCAGAAAAACAATTTCCAAAAGAACAACAATAACAACAACAACAANNTCAATGGCGGAAAAAAATTAAAAGGAGAAGTTATTCCTCAAGGAGCAAAGAACGAAGCCCTGCAGATCATTTCTGCCGTTTTGCTCACTCCTGAAAAAGTAACCATCAGCAATGTCCCCGACATTGTCGATGTCAACAAGCTCATCGACCTGTTGAGGGAACTTGGTGTGAAAGTTGAAAAGACCGGTACGGAAGAGTTCACTTTTCAGGCCGACAACGTAAATGTCGATTACCTGAATTCCGAAGCTTTCAGAAAAAAAGGGGGCGGATTGCGAGGCTCCGTCATGATTATCGGACCAATGCTTTCGCGTTTTGGCAAAGGCTATATTTCAAAACCGGGCGGAGACAAAATCGGACGTCGCAGACTAGACACTCACTTTATTGGCTTTCAAGCGCTTGGAGCCAAATTCATTTACGACTCCCAATCCGAATTTTATAAAGTCGAGGCCCAGAATCTGCAGGGTTGTTACATGTTGCTGGATGAAGCTTCGGTAACAGGTACGGCCAATATTGTCATGGCTGCTGTCATGGCCAAAGGCACAACCACCATTTACAATGCCGCCTGCGAACCTTACCTGCAACAGCTTTGCAAAATGCTCAACAGCATGGGAGCCAAGATTACCGGCGTAGGCTCAAATCTGCTCAGCATAGAAGGCGTACAATACCTGACAGGCTGCAAACACCGTCTTCTACCTGACATGATTGAGGTCGGCAGCTTTATCGGACTGGCAGCCATGACCCAGTCGGAGATCACCATTAAAAACGTTGGCTATGATCATTTGGGTATCATTCCAAAAACCTTTGAGCGCCTGGGCATAAAACTGGAACGCCGGGGAGATGATATTTACATACCGGCACAGGACATTTACGAAATTGACACCTTTATAGACGGTTCCATCCTGACCATTTCAGATTCGATCTGGCCCGGATTTACGCCTGACTTGCTGAGTATCGTCCTCGTAGTAGCGACCCAAGCCAGAGGAAGCGTTCTGATTCACCAGAAAATGTTTGAGAGCCGACTGTTCTTTGTTGACAAACTCATTGATATGGGAGCACAGATTATTCTTTGCGACCCTCACCGGGCCACGATTATCGGTTTGGCCAGAAAACAGAAACTCCGGGCCATATCCATGGCATCGCCCGACATCCGTGCAGGAGTGGCCCTGCTGATTGCAGCGCTGTCGGCCGAAGGAAAAAGCACCATTTTCAATATCAACCAGATAGACCGTGGCTACCAGAACATCGACGGACGCTTGAAAGCTCTTGGCGCGGATATTGTAAGGAAAGAGATATAACCACAAACAAAGCAATGAAAAAAATCAATTTTGTAATCTGTATCGCAGCCATTGCCTTTGCTGGCATGGGATTCATCGCGTATACATCACAGGAACCCGTAACCGGAACCAATATCGGGAACAAAGCGCCAGAACTGAAATTTAAAAATCCGGAAGACAAGGAACTGTCACTCTCCAGTCTGAGAGGAAAGCTTGTATTGGTTGATTTCTGGGCATCCTGGTGCGGTCCCTGCCGTATGGAAAACCCCAATGTGGTTGCTACTTACAATAAGTACCACAATGCAAAGTTCAGTGATGCCAAAGGCTTTGAAGTTTATAGCGTATCTCTCGACCGGGACAAACAGTCATGGCTAAATGCAATTGCTGCCGATAAGCTCGTTTGGGCATGGCATGTCAGCGACCTGAAACAATGGAATTCGGAAGCCGGCCGTTTGTATGGTATCAACTCGATTCCGATGAATTTTCTGCTGGATAAAAACGGGATCATTATCGCTGAAAACCTGCGGGGGGCTCTGCTTGATGCTGAAATCGAGAAACATCTCAAAGAAAAGTAATTTCATATGAAATTCTTCAAAATCCGGTATTTTGCCGGATTTTTTGTTTTTGGGAACTGCCACGACTCTTTTATCAGGCCCCGGTGAATGTCAATTTGACTTTATTATCTTTGCTGGCAGAAAATTTGCCATACCTGTAGCGTATTCCGTTTTAAAATCCGGTTTACTTTCATAATCAACCATGAAACATTGTTAAATCCTGAATTTTAAACCGTACGCAAAAACTGTAAACCTTGTTTAAGAGATTCAAAAAAATGAACACGAACGAAAGTGAAGTTGTGAACAACAACGCCGATGAGAACAATACAGGTAAGAATGAGGAAGTCAACAATCAGGCTCCGGATGCTTCCGAACAAAACTGGGAAGAGAAGTATTCAGAAATGAACGATAAATACCTTCGTCTTTATTCTGAATTCGACAATTACCGCAAACGGACCATCCGCGAAAGAGCCGATCTGCTGAAAACCTCCGGTGAAGATATTTTCAAAAGTCTTCTGCCCCTCATCGACGACATTGAAAGGGCCCTCAAATCCAACGAGCATGCCAAAGACATCAAATCTGTCAACGAAGGACTCAGCCTGATACACCACAAATTCAATCAGTCGCTAAAACAGAAAGGCCTTGAACCCATACCTACCGTCGGACAGCCCTTCAATGTGGATGTGCACGAAGCCATCGTCAACATTACCGCACCCAGCGAAGACATGAAGGGCAAAGTACTCGAAGAAGTTGAAAAAGGATATACGCTCAACGGAAAAGTCATTCGTTTTGCCAAAGTGGTTGTAGGAAGCTAATCAGGAAATCAGACAATGAGTAAAAGAGATTATTACGAAATATTGGGCATCAGCCGCAATGCCGGAGAGGATGAGAT
The DNA here is from genome assembly GCA_003151415.1 of Bacteroidota bacterium. Classification (GTDB taxonomy): domain Bacteria; phylum Bacteroidota; class Bacteroidia; order Palsa-965; family Palsa-965; genus Palsa-965. The sequence continues at coordinate 10,755 of PLXK01000244.1, read as the reverse complement.
CAAGAAGGCTTACCGGAAGATGGCCATTAAATTCCATCCGGATAAGAACGAGGGAGACAAAGCGGCAGAAGAGAAATTCAAGGAAGCAGCCGAAGCCTATGAGGTACTGAGCAATGCCAATAAAAAGGCGCGGTACGATCAGTACGGCCATGCCGGAATGGGCAGCTCTGCAGGCGGTGGCGGTGGCGGAGGTTTTGGGGGCATGAATATGGACGACATCTTCAGTCAGTTCGGCGATATTTTCGGCGGCCAGTTCGGAGGGCGATCCCAGGGCGGAGGAAGACGGGTAAACAGAGGTTCGAATCTGCGCATCAAGGTAAAACTGACCCTGGAAGAGATTGCCAACGGGGTTGAGAAAAAAATCAAGGTTACCAAATACATCAGTTGCGACAAATGCAACGGCAGCGGTGCACACAGTAGCTCTTCATTCAGCCGCTGCAATACCTGTCACGGCACGGGCCATGTCACCCGCGTTCAGAATACCATATTGGGTCAGATGCAGACAACCGGCACCTGCCCGGCCTGCGGAGGCGAAGGCCAGACAATTACCGAAAAATGCAAGTCCTGCCACGGCGATGGAATCGTGCGCGGAGAAGACGTCATTACGTTGAATATTCCTGCCGGTGTTGCCGATGGGATGCAACTTTCTGTCAATGGTAAAGGCAATGCGGCCCCGCGGGGGGGAATTCCCGGCGATCTCATTCTTCAGGTCGAAGAAATTGAACACGAACACCTCCTGCGCGACGGAAGCAACCTGATCTATAACCTCTTCATCAATTTTGCCGATGCGGCCATGGGTACCAGCATAGAGATTCCTACTCTGGATGGAAAGGCCAAAATAAAAATCGATGCCGGCACACAAGGTGGAAAGCTGCTCCGGCTCAAGGGCAAAGGCCTTCCGAGCCTCGAACACCATGGCAAGGGCGATCTGGTGGTGAACATCAATATCTGGACACCCCAGCATCTGAGCTCGGAAGAGAAAAAAATGATGGAAAAACTTCGTGAATCACAAAATTTTGTCCCTAAACCCGGCAAAAAAGACAGAGGATTCTTTGACAGGATGAAGGAATATTTTGAGTAAAAAAACAACAATAAATTTACCACGGAGGCATGGAGGCCATGGAGAAAAAACTAATCCTCTCCATGATCTCCATGCCTCTATGGTGAGTTTGTTAAACACTGGTTCAAACTAAATCTCAATGTCAGAACTCCTCACCGCGAATAACATTGTCAAACAATTTCAGAACTACCGGGCTCTGGATGATGTCAGCATTTCTGTACCTGCCAACAGCATTTTCGGTTTGCTTGGCCCCAACGGCGCGGGCAAAACCACCCTCATCCGCATCATCAACCAGATTACGGCGCCCGACAGCGGTGAAGTCTTTTTTCATGGACAAAAATTAAAAGCCAAAGACATTGAAAAAATCGGTTACCTGCCCGAAGAACGGGGCCTGTATCGCAAGATGGAAGTCGGTGAACAGGCTTTGTACCTGGCACAACTCAAAGGCCTGAGCAGAGCCGAGGCCATGAAACGGCTGAAATACTGGTTCGAAAAATTTGAGATCCAGGACTGGTGGAAGAAAAAGGTAGAGGAACTGTCAAAGGGTATGCAGCAAAAGGTTCAGTTCATTGTCACTGTCCTGCATGAGCCCTCTTTGCTGATTCTTGACGAACCCTTCAGTGGATTCGATCCGATCAATGCCAACCTGATCAAAAACGAGATTCTGGAATTGAAAGCAAAGGGCAGCACCATTATTTTCTCGACGCACAACATGGGTTCGGTAGAAGAGCTCTGTGACTATATTGCTTTGATCAACCAATCAAAAAAGATTCTCGACGGCTCGGTCCGTGAAATCAGAACAGCCCACAAAACCAATACTTACGAAATCAGTTTTTCAGGAAACCTGCTCACCTTTACGCACAATCTCTGGACCGGAGCCGAGCTCCTCGATACCCGCGAGGAACATGGAATCACACATGCACGAATCAGGCTTCTTGGAAAGACCAGCATCAATGATGTGCTGAACTCTGTCCTGCCCCACATCACATTGAATGGATTGCACGAGGTGATCCCAAGCATGAACGATATTTTTATTTCCCGTGTAAAAGCAGGGAACGCAGTTCTTTCGAATCATTTAACCGAATAAGCAGACATCGTGGGAAAAATTGGCCTAATTATCCGCAGAGAATATCTGACAAGAGTCCGGAAAAAATCGTTTATCATTCTCACCCTGCTCGGGCCTATACTCTGGGCAGGAGTTGTGCTTGTGCCCGCATTTTTAAATCAGGCGGTGGATACGGTGAAACAAATTTACGTTGTGGATGATTCGGGCATGCAGCTTGCCGACATTTTCAAAAATTCGGCGAAAATGAAATTCCATACGGAATTGCAGAGCGTACCGATTAACAGGGTAACGGCCATGTTCAAAGATTCTGACAACGTTTACGTTCTCTACCTGAACCCGTCTACCTTAATTGCCAAGAAAGTAAATATATTCTGCCGCAAACAGCCCGGCATCAATGTCACTTCCTACATTTCAATCACGCTATCCAGCGAACTTCAAAGCGCCTTGCTCAAAAAGAACAACATCGACAAGGCCCTGGTCGACAGTTACATGATGCCTGTGGATGTGGAGGCCATTGAAAACGGTAAAACAATTACAGATTCCGATAAAACCGGGATAATCGGCATCGTATTGGGCGTATTCATATACATGTTCGTATTCCTCTATTCGGCACAGGTGATGCGTGGCGTGATTGAAGAAAAATCCAGCCGGGTTATCGAAGTCATTATTTCTTCTGTCAGGCCTTTTCAACTGATGATGGGAAAAATTCTGGGTATTGCACTTGTCGGCCTGACACAGTTTCTTCTGTGGGTTCTTCTATCCATTGCAGTCATTACTCCTTTGTCATCCTCGATTCTGGAAGGCAAACATTACAAAGAAATTTCAAAACCGGAGATGAAGATCGGTTATCCCGTCGGATCGCAGATGTCGGCGGAAACCTCACAGCAAAGGAAAGCCGAATCGGGCGAGACAAAAGCCAGCCAGATTCAGGACTTTATGAATAATCAGGACTGGCCGGTTATTCTCAGCTGTTTTTTGTTTTATTTTCTGGTGGGTTATTTGCTCTATGCCGCCATGTTTGCTGCAGTGGGCTCTGCGGTGGATTCTGAAACGGATACACAGCAATTTATGCTTCCTGTCAGTGCTCCGCTGATTCTGGCTATTTCCATGTCAGGCACCATTATCACCGACCCGAACGGTCCGATAGCCTTTTGGTTTTCCATTATCCCTTTAACATCGCCGATTGTCATGATGATGCGAATGCCCTTCCACCCTCCCGTTTGGGAAATTGCACTTTCCATGGCTTTGCTTTTCGGCTTCTTCATCCTGATGACCTGGCTGGCGGGCAGAATATACCGCACAGGCATTCTCATGTATGGGAAGAAAACAAGCTGGAAAGAAATAGGAAAATGGATTTTCTATAAAGATTAAACTCTGGATTAGCACCGCCGGTTTCGGCTGCACTCAACCACCGGAGCGAAGGCACCTGAGCGCAATCGAAGGGCCATTCTACCGCGGGAGTCGAAGTCGTTTCAAAACCATTTTGTATCTTCATCCCTGTTCCGGGTTATACCTGTGAATCCGGAGAAACAAAAGATGATTATTTGAGAATCTATGCGCATAGCCATTATCGATTTGGGTACCAACACCTTTAACCTTCTCATTGCAGAGGTCTTTGCTGACAATTCCTACAAGACGATATACAAAAATAAAATTGCCACCAAACTCGGTGAAGGCGGCATCAATCTGGGTGTTATACTTCCCGTTCCCTTTCAAAGGGGATTGGATGCCCTCAGACAGCACCAGGAAATCATTGCAAAGTTCGGGGCCGAAAAGGTTTATGCCTTTGCAACAAGCGCCATCCGCAGTGCCTCCAACGGAGAAGAGTTTGTCATGCGGGCAAAACAGGATATCGGAATCGACATCTCCATCATAACAGGTCANNTTATGGACATCGGCGGCGGCAGCACAGAGTTTATTTTCGCCAACAAAGACACGATTTTATGGCAACACAGTTTCCAATTGGGGGCTGCCAGGCTGATGGAGAAATTCAATCCATCCGATCCGATGACCCATGAAGAGGTTCTGGCATTAAAAAAATATTTAAAAAAAGAGCTTCAGCCGCTTTTTGAAGCCGCAAAAACACATACGGCCTCGCAACTTATTGGTTCATCGGGTTCTTTTGATTCGCTTGCCGAAATGATCGCCCACCGCTTTCACGACATTGATGTGTTGAAAGACAAAACCGAATTCCCGCTTAACCTCGAGGAAAGCAATGCGATTTACCATGACCTTCTGAAATCAACCCGCCAGGAACGCCTCAACATGAAAGGACTTATCGAATTGCGCGTGGATATGATTGTTGTTTCCGCCATTTTTGTTCATCTCATCCTTACCAGCATGCACATCTCCAGCATGCGGCTTTCCACATACTCGCTGAAAGAAGGCGCACTGTGGGAACTTCTGCATCCGGCTAAGGTGAGCTGATTATTTAAAGGGACGTTTCCCGATTTTCCCTCCCTTTCATTTGGTATCGTAACTGAATCGTTCGATTCACTCTCTCTTTCATGGTTTGCTGAGGCTTTAATTAATTTACCTTCTGATTTACAAATACTTACATCGAAAACGAGATCGAAATTCGAGAATTCTGGGAGAATAGATTAAACCTCTCAGTCAAAGTAAAGTCTTACAAAAACATTAACGTGGACGTAACATGAAACATTACGCAAATCTCATTTTGGCAGGCATTCTGATACCCATCGTATTACTGACTGTATTGCCTGAATTACTGATTATGGCGGGCACCTATTTCATCTGGAAAAATGCGGCTTCACACCGTAGAAATCGTCGGTAACATGAGCATGAAGATTTTTCCGGTTTCGTTTTATAGATTATCATAAAGAAAATCAACAATTTATGGTGCCTGGGTAGCCTGGGGTTGGTGCTATCCACACCTACTATCCCTCTTCGCATTTTGCGTGGAGGGATTTTTTTATGTGACCTGTTTAAATCTGATTAAGCCAGCCGCTCAAAAATTGTCAACAAACTTTCCTGTTTCTCATTGAATTGGGCCTTCAAATACGTAATTTTGTGGCTGAAAATCAAGAGCCTGTGAAGAGCAATTACCTGGATGAATTGAATGATGTACAACGCGAGGCTGTGCTTTGTACAGAAGGTCCGGTGATGATTGTTGCGGGCGCCGGTTCGGGAAAAACACGGGTACTCACCTACCGCATTGCCCACCTGCTCAACAAGGGTGTTGATCCTTTCAATATCCTGGCCTTGACCTTCACGAACAAGGCTGCAAAGTCGATGAAAGAACGCATCGGCAAAATTGTCAGCGAAGGGGAAGCCCGGAATCTCTGGATGGGTACCTTTCACTCTGTCTTTGCACGCATCCTCAGGGCAGAAGCAAACAAACTGGGCTACCCAACCAATTTTACCATTTACGATTCAGAAGACAGCAAAGGACTCATCAAAGATATTCTCAAAGAACTGGGCCTGGACGAGAAAGTGTACAAACCGAATCTTGTTTTCAGCCGCATTTCTGCTGCCAAAAACAACCTCATTCCTCCCGGCGCTTATGCCAATAACAAAACCATCATGGAAGAGGACAGGCAAAGCGGGAAACCCAAGATCAGCGACATCTATCTGAAATACAGCCGCCGCTGTTTCAAATCGGGGGCCATGGATTTTGACGATTTGCTTTTCAACACCAATGTCCTTCTGCGTGATTTTCCAGATCTGCTTTACAAATACCAGAACAAATTCCGCTACATCATGGTGGATGAGTATCAGGATACCAATTTCTCGCAGTACGTCATTGTCAAACAGCTTGCCGCACGCTTCGAGAACATTTGTGTGGTTGGAGACGATGCGCAGAGTATCTACGCTTTCCGGGGTGCCAACATTCAAAATATCCTGAATTTTGAAAAAGATTATCCCGACCTGCATACCTTCAAACTGGAACAGAATTACCGTTCTACCCAGAACATCGTCAAAGCCGCCAACAGCATCATTGCCAAAAATACCGAACAGATCGAGAAAAATGTCTGGACTTCGAATGCCGAAGGCGAACGCATTGTGCTGATGAAGGGCAATACCGATAACGAAGAAGGGCAGATTGTGGCCCGCTCGATCTTTGAAACCAAGATGAACAAGCAGGCCCACAACAAGGAATTTGCCATCCTGTACCGGACCAATGCGCAAAGCCGTTCGATGGAGGAAGGGTTGCGCAAAATGAATATCCCTTACCGGATTTACGGCGGGCTTTCTTTCTACCAGCGCAAGGAAGTTAAGGACCTTCTCGCTTATTTCCGTCTGGCCATCAATCCCAACGATGAAGAATCGCTCAAACGAGTCATCAACTATCCGGCCAGAGGAATCGGCGATACCACGATTCAAAAAATCATCCTGGCATCTGCCGATCACGATGTGAGCCCCTGGACGGTGATTGAAAATCTGGGCGATTTCAACCTCGGTCTGAATACCGGAACACAAAACAAAATCAGCGATTTCGTGACCATGATCCAAAGTTTTTCGGTGATGGTCAATGCACAAAACGCTTACGATCTGGGCATGAACATTGCCAACAGCTGCGGTTTGCTGCGTGAGTTATACACCGACAAATCACCCGAAGGTGTGAGCCGATATGAAAACGTTCAGGAGTTGCTCAACGGATTGAAAGAATTTTCTGAAAACGGAAGACCGGAAATTGTCTTGCCGGAAGATGCCAATATTCTTCCCGATGCCACTGTCTCAATCAAACCCGAACCCGCGTCACAAGCCGAACCTGATTTGCTTTCTGCTCTTGACACCCCGGATGCAGCAGAGGAACTTGCCGGACAAACAGAAACAGACCTGACCCAGGGCTTCAAACGGCTAAGCGACTTCATGCAGGACATTGCCCTGCTCACCGATTCAGACAAAAAGAATGAAGAAGACGGAGGCGACCGCATTTCGCTCATGACCATCCATTCTGCCAAAGGACTGGAATTTCCTTATGTATACATTGTAGGACTTGAAGAGAATCTGTTTCCATCGCAGATGGCCCTTAACTCGCGTTCGGAACTGGAAGAAGAACGGCGTTTGTTTTACGTAGCGCTGACCCGGGCCGAGAAGCAGGCGTTTATGAGTTATGCCACCACCCGTTACCGCTGGGGAAATCTGATCGCCTGCGAACCAAGCCGCTTTATCGAAGAAATCGAGGATCAGTTCATCGAGTTCGCTCCTTCAGCCATGCGCAGCAACAATCCTTCACAAGGCTTTGGCATCAAACAGAAACATCGGGGTGCTCCAGGAAGCACAAAGGAATCCGAAGAAATTTACACTACGGCCACCTCACCGGTTAAAAAGAATCTCGTTAAAATGAATGCAGCCGTCAGGCAGGAGCCCGCTGCGGCATACGACAACTCGCATCTCAAAAACCTGGATGTGGGTATGCAGGTTCATCACGAACGCTTTGGCGCCGGCACCGTCATTGCCATGGAAGGAACCTTTCCGAACAACAAAGCCACTGTTGATTTTGGCAATTCAGGCAAGAAACAGTTGCTATTGAAATTCGCAAAACTGAAAATTGTTTGATTTTACCTGACTATAAACACTCCATTCTCCGTTCACTGCGAAAAATATTCGTATTCATTTTCATCTTTTTTCTGCTCTCCTTTTCCGTTCAGGCAAACAACTTTATTCACCGCGAAGGTATGCTGTTGAAAGACAGTACAGGTCAGACACTTCAGCTCAGAGGCGTAAACCTGGGTGGGTGGCTGCTCTGGGAAGGATGGATGTGGGGCGATGGATTCAAATCGCAAAGCAAACTGATGAAACGCTTTACCGAACTTGCCGGCAAAGAACAGGCCGAAGCTTTTCGCGATTCGGTGACGATGCAACTGATGAGTGAGCTGGACATCCGCGAAATTGCCGCAGCCGGGTTCAATGTGGTGCGTATTCCATTCAATTACCGGCTCTTTACCTTCCATGGAAGCAACATCGAGGAAAACAGCATCGGATGGAAGATCCTTGACAAAGTGATCGGCTGGTGCCGCAACCAGGGGGTATATGCCGTGATTGACATGCATGCCGCACCCGGAGGTCAGAGCCCTTTCTTCATTGCCGATCATACAAAAAATCAATTGCTTTGGAAATCCGAAGTGTCGCGGGCAAAGACAATCATCCTGTGGAAAGCCATCTCCAACCGGTACCGGAATAACACAACTGTTGCCGGTTATGACTTACTCAATGAACCCGTTCCGCATAAAGACAAACAACTTGTTTATTTCTATCGGAGACTCATTGATGCCATTCGTGAGAAGGATCAGAATCATACCGTATATCTGGAAGGCGCCAATTTCGCCAAACGGTTCAGTGCATTCAAATCCTTGCCCGATTCGAACGTTGCTTTCAGTTTTCATGTATACACCTGGCTGGGCGGCGATGCGGCCAAAAAGATAAAGCCCTATGCAAAACTTTCAAAAGATCTGAATGTGCCGGTATGGTGCGGCGAATGGGGCGAAAACAATTACGCGATTATCCTGCACACCCGTGTTGCCCTGGAGAATCCGGACAATGGTTTTGCCGGGTGGTGTTACTGGTCGTGGAAAAGGGCCAGCAGCCGCTTCCCAAACCTCAACACTGTCGATGGGGGAGCCAATTGGAAAAAAATCATGAAATGGATCAAACGCAGAGATCATGATCAAAGACCCACACCCGAGGAAACGATTCAGGGCATGAAGGATTTTCTGATTGCCTGTCAAAGTCAGAATCTGATACGCGACAAATCAATGTTTGAGGTGCTTTCGGTTTTGAAGAAGTAATGGTATAATGACTCGGGAACTGTGCGATGTGAGAACAACAAATTTGCCACGGAGCCACGGTGAACGAAGGGGCAGGCTGTATTGACGAAAACATATCAGACAGGGGAGCCCATGGAGATCGCCTCCGTGTTTTTCTCTCTGTTCTCCGTGGTAGAGTTGTTTTTGTTTTTTGGGGACAGGCAGAGAATACTATCCCATCAATTCTTTCACAAGTTTTCCGACTGTTTCTTTTAATTCAGCCAATTCTTTTTCAACTATTTCCAGTCTCGTTTCCAGTTTTGTGGCAGGTTCCTCGGGTAGTTGCTCTTCCGCATCAGATTCCTGCAACTCACAAAACAAATGACGAAAACGCTGTTCCTTTTGTCCTGCGCTTCTTGGCAATTGGGTAACAAAGGCCGGTTCATTTTGTTTTAATTTTTCCAGCACATGCAACACCTCTTCCAGGGAATGAAAGGTGTACAGGCGGGCTGAGTTGGAATTCAGTTCTCCCGGGGTAAGCGGGCCTCTGAGAAAGAGCAGACACAAAACGGCTTCTTCCGCCGGTGTCAGGGAATATACCAATTCAAAATTGTGTTTGTATTTTACGACACGGCTTCCTCCGCCGGTGGACGTAGCGACAAGTCCTTTTTTGGTCAGGCTGTTGATTCCTGCCATGACCGTTGATTCATCGTACTGCACAATCGGCTTGCGCGATGATTTCTGGTTGCATGCTAGCGTCAGGGCATTGAGTGTCATCGGGTAGTACTCGGGGGTGGTTTTGCTTTTTTCCATCAACGAGCCCAGTATTCGGATTTCAGCCGGCTCCAGAACGAACAGAGGTTTTGATGATTCCATGGATCTTTATCTGATAAAATCTGCTTTTATATTGTGCGGAGTAAATCTATTTAAAATATACGTTCCCGGCAATACGTCTTTGTTTGCCAAGGTTTTGCGAAAAACGAAAAAGCCGATCCTGGTGCTGTGAAATATGGACAAACCTGTTTGATCTTTAAACGAAGAAGCCATTCATCAGCGGGGATTCCTGAGAAACGCAATCAAATCCGTCTGCGGAATCTTAGTGATTCCGATTGTCCTAAGCATGGTCACAAGCTGTCCGCGGTGGAAGGTACTGTGATTCATGCAATGCATGATGATTCCCGAATTGAGATTTGAAAATTCGATGCCTTTCGTATTTTTATAAGTGGTTGTTCCTTTCAGAAAATCCTCATCCTGGAGTCTGACAAATTCATCAAAAGCTTTGGAGCCGTTCACGAACTCATCCATAGAGGGATCTTTAAACTGCGCCGAAGGAGGCCAGGCGACAATCTGTTTTTTCATCCGCGAAAGCCAGATAAGTTCCGCATCCCAGATGTGAAAAACGGTTTTCCGCAGCGAAGGAAAGCTGCTGATTATTTCTTTGTCCGGCAAAGCCGGATCCAGGTCTTTCAGCAACAATCCGAATTGATCATTGGCCCAGACATTGTATGAGGAGTATTGGAGCAGCAGGGATTTCATGTGGTTTATAAATTGAGGAGTTGATTTGAAAGACAGATTTCTTCTGTGCTAAAGGCACCTGATCGGAGTCGAAGGCACCGCATTTCTTCCTGCCAAAGCTGCCTGAGCGGAGCCGAAGGCACTCTTTCTCTACTCTACTCTACTCTGCTCTGCTCTGTTTCTGTTTCTGTTTCTGTTTCTGTTTCTAATCAATCCCATCCGCTTGCCAGCACATCGGCAATATGCATTGTCTTTATGGGTAGTTTGTTTTGGTTGATGTATCCCTGGATGTGCATCATACAAGAAACATCGGTGGTGATCATGTATTCGGCCCCGGTGTCTAATGCGCTTTTGACCTTTACCTGGGCCATGCCAATGGATATCGGTTCGAATTTTACTGCGAA
>PLXK01000166.1 GCA_003151415.1 Bacteroidota bacterium | reverse complement strand
CACCATTGCCACTGGCGCCGGTCAATCCCGGAGTTGAGCAGGAGCCCGCTACTGAATTTCCATTTACACCGCCGCCGCCGCCCAAAGCGCCGCTGCTGAACTGTCCGCCGCCACTGCCGCCGCCGCCGCCGCCCGCTACCGTCAAGGCCGTGGCACCGCTGAATATGCCAGCACCGCCGCCGCCGCCGCCGCCACCACCCGAGCAACCCTGGCCTCCTGAATTTCCTCCGGCAGCACCGTCAATAACACCATTGCCAAATCCGGCAGGGCCCGCACCGCTTCCTGTAACACATCCTGTTCCGGCCCCACCGCCACCGCCCACAATAATTGTGAGCACCTGTCCGGGTACAACCGCAATATCACTTTCGATAAATGCACCGCCACCACCGGCTGCACCGTTGAAGTCATCTGTTCCGCCGCCGCTGCCACCACCGCCCCATGCCTTGACATGGATCGTAAATACACAAGGTGGCACCGTGAATGTCTGAGCACCTCCGGTATAGGAAAAAGGAATTGTGCTTTGCCCCGAAACGACAGAACAAAACGCACAAAGAAGGGCTATAACTCCGGTAATCTGGTAACGCATGGTGTATTTTGAGTGAGTCGGATTCATCATAAAATCGATTTGCGCATAACTGCCCCCCNNGAAAGCTATGATAATTTCTTGAATGCACTGGGATTTAATAACCAATTCAACGAATCTGAAGCAAAAGACCCATATTTATTATAATAAACCAGGGAATTTGAATACACCCTTGCATCGGACTCTCAAAACAAATCTAAAATTATGGAGCATCCAAACCTGAGTTCAAAATGACCAATGAGCCGGAAATACCAAAATTCGCCCGAAATTCAGATGACCGGGGTATTTTGAACTATCTAAAATGCTCCCTTGCCGAATAATCGCTCAAACAAAGGGCTTCCTCGTTAATTTGGAATCAAACTGAAAAAAGCTCCGAAACGAAGCCATATGGTCAATGGGTCTGCTTTTCTGTCCGGGAATACCATCAAAAGGATTATTAAAATTTTCCTGAAGAGTTTGATGTGGCTTGCTGCGGGTGTGATCGCACTGATACTGGTATGCGCGCTTGTCTTGCGCTCTTCGCGCGTACAAATGTATTTGACTCAAAAAGTGACCGTTTATCTTTCCCACAAGATAAAAAGCCGGGTAAGTCTTGGAGAAATCAATATTGCCTTTCCGAAATCCATTGTCCTGAGTGAGTTTTATGTCGAAGATCTTAAAAAAGACACTTTGCTTCAAATTCATTCCTTGAAAGTCAGCATGGATCTGTTTGCGCTTTTCTCCAAACACATTGAGATCAACAACCTTGAAATTGAAAGACTGACAAGTCATATCCGGAGAAACCCACATGATACCGCATTCAATTATGCCTTTATAGTCAATGCATTCTCTTCCCCCCCAAATACAACAGTACAAAAAAGCGAATCTCCACCGGCTTCAGCCTGGGTTTTTTCAATCAAGCGTGTCGGATTGAAAGACATCCGTTTCACCTATTGCGATGCTCAAAATGGGATGAATACCGGAGTAGTGCTCGGAACATTTTCCTGTGTGCTGGACACTTTTGATCTGGCCAGGAGAAAGATTCATATAGGATCCATCGATCTTAAAAATACAGTGGCCAGCCTGATTCAAATGCCAGCTCCTGTATCGCCGGCAAACAATTCCATGGAACCTCCCTTTGAGATTGGCATAAGCAAAATTCACCTGGCCGCCATAAAAGCCAGATACATGAACCGTGCTGATGGTCAGGCCATAGATCTGGATCTGGGCAAGATGAACATTGACATTCAGGCCTCCAATCTCCAAACAAATACCTATGCCTTGAACCGGCTGTCTTTGTCAGAAACACATTTCTTTTACGTCCAGAATAAAATGGAAAAAGATACGGGAGGCATAGAACAGAAAGAAAATACGGATAAAACAAATCAGGTGCAAAAGAAAGTCACCTGGTTTCTGAGCCTCAAAAGTCTGGACATGGAAAACAATTCATTCGCTTTTGAGGACAAGAACAGTCCCATCCAGGAAAGGGGAATGGATTTCAAGCATTTGCTGTTTTCCAACTTACGATTGGACTGCCGTGATATGATTTTGAGCCCTGAGCAGGCCTCCCTGGATCTGCGGCAAATGCAGATTAAAGAAAAATGCGGCTTTGATCTGAAACAATTCCAAACCCGGCTTAGCTTTGATTCCACCCACTTAACACTCGACCACCTGGACCTTCAAACCGGCAACAGCAAAATCGGCCCTTATCTGGCTGTAAAATACCATTCTCTGAAATCCATGCAGGACTCCATCGGAAAACTATATCTGAAGGCCGACCTGACGAATTCAACCATTGCCATTTCCGATATCCTTGTTTTCAATCCCTCTCTGATTCAACACCCGCTTTTTGCCAAAAACAAAAATGCCGTTCTCAAGCTGGAAAGTCAAATCACGGGAACAGTGGATAGTCTGTCAGTCCCAAAACTCGACGTATCCCTTGGACAATCTACACTTTTGAAACTGAAAGGATTTATACGAGGGCTTCCGGACATCCAAAAAACGTATGTTTCGATGGGTCTGGTTGAAGTTCATACCGGAAAAAAAGATCTCGATTTCCTTTTGCCTGAAGGGACACTTCCCGCTTCCATTGCTGTTCCGGAATCCATACTGTTGAAAGCGCACGCCACAGGGTATCTGAAAAATTTCGATGCGGGTCTCGAGCTCTCCTCCTCTTTCGGCTCCATTCATTCCAGCGTAAAAATGAATCCCGCAGCCGGCAATAAGGAACAACCCTATGCCTTTGATCTAAGCCTGAAAGAACTGGATCTTGGAAAGATTCTCGGCCAAAGCGACAATCTGGGCCCCCTGAATATGTTTGTTTCTCTGAAGGGTACGGGGCTGGACACAAATACCCTGAAAGCAGAACTGCATGCAGAAATTCAAAGTGCCTTTTTGAATAAATACAAATACGAACATCTGCTTGTCGATGGAAGACTTAATAAAAAATCTTTCGAAGGAAATGCTGTTGCTCAGGGGAAAGATCTTGCCTTCTTTTTTGAAGGAAAAATCGATCTCGACAGCCGTTTTCCAAAATATGTCTTTAAGTTGGATTTGAAACAAGCCGATCTGACCGCATTGCATTTCACAAAAAAGGACATGAAAATCAGCGGAGTACTCACTTCTGATTTACAACAAAATCCCGGAAGAAACATGATCGGAAAGATTGAGTTTCTGAATGGCTTAATCGTAAATAACAAAACGAATTATCCGATTGATTCCATTCTGCTTACATCCGGGTATACAGGAAATCTATCCGAATTAAAATTGCAATCGGGCCCGCTGAAGGCCGAATTGAAAGGAGAGATCCTTGCAGCTGAACTACCCGCCTGTCTGGCACATCATTTCAGAACATACTTCGACCTTCATCCCGGTCAGACGGGTGTTTTACAAGCCAGGCAAGTCTTTGAATTTAAAGTCAGGCTGTATGATCCGGGAATTCTTGCAGACCTTTTCCTTCCTGACCTTCAGCTAATCCTGCCTTCCGAGATAAAAGGATCTTACAACAGCCAAACAAAAAACCTGGATGTGAACGTGAACATTCCTCAATTGTTTTACGCCGACAATGAAATAGACAGCTTGAAAATACATGTGCGTTCCAATGCAGACAATTTAAATTATTCCATCGGGTCAGCGAAAATCGCCTCTGCACGGGTACTCATTGAGAATGCATCCCTGGTTGGAAACGTAGGCGGCAATGCCATCCACTATCAATTGAACACAACCAATAACGACGGTTCAAAAATGCTCTCTTTGGGCGGCACGTTGAATCATCCGGACAGCCTTTTTGAGCTCGTGTTCAACCCCGATTTGGTATTGAATAACAAACCGTGGGCCATAGATCCCTTCAACAGGATCCGATTCGAAAAAGAAGGGGCGCATTTTTCCCACTTAAACATTTCGCGTGACGGCCAATACATTTCTGTAAATAGTGTCAATCAGAATCCGGTCCGCGAGCTGCAGGTAAAATTCAATAATTTTCACCTCTCGGATGTATCACGCATCATTGAAAATAAGGACAGCCTGATTAAGGGCGTGGTTGATGGAACATTTACATTAAAACAAAGAGGAGAAAAAACAGGTTTCAGTGCGGACCTCACTTTAAAGAATTTTGTGCTCAAGGGTTCAGCGGTAGGAGACCTGGCGTTTCATGCAGACAATAACGAGTCGGCCGATAAATTCAAGGTCAGGATGAACCTTTCCGGGAATCAAAATGAGTTGAGTCTGGAAGGATCTTATTTGGCGGGCAACACTGACAACAACCTGAATCTGATTCTGGACATTCCAAACCTCAATCTGGCTTCTCTGGAACCTTTCACCTTCAGCCAGGTCAGCGAAATGTCAGGATCTTTAAATGGAAAGCTGAATATTTCGGGCACAACCGGGGCTCCGGAAATAACAGGAAATTTAATTTTTAAAAATGCAGCTCTCAACCCGGGAATCATCGATTCTTATCTGAGAATAGAGAATGCGAATCTGACATTTGAATCCAAAAAAATAAAATTCAGTAATTTCGTTTTGAAAGACACATTAAACAACCCGGCCGTGATCAACGGCTATGTGGATATCCATGACTTATATAATATTGCGTACGATGTTCACCTGAAAACAAGCAATTTTCTGGCTCTCAATACAACCCAAAAAGACAACCCCCTTTATTACGGTAAAATTTACCTCAGCAGCGATGTCGCCTTGAAGGGAGACGTGAATCATCCTGTGCTGGATATAAAAGCCCGCCTCAATAAAGGAAGCTCACTGACATACATAAAGCCCGATGACCAGCTGACTGATGAAGAAAGCCAGGGTATTGTTGAATTTCCGGATACGCTCATCCTGCCAAAACTCAGGAAAGTCCACACGGTGAGTGCCCGGGCAGTCAGCTCTGAAGCGCAGGGCATGGACCTCAATGCTAAAATAGAAATCGACAGAAATACAAAATTAAAAATGCTCGTCGACCCCGTCTCAGGAGATTCGCTCATTGTTCGGGGAGATGCCACACTTGATTTCAGTCTTGACCGAAGCAATAAAACAAGCCTGACCGGAACCTATTCTGTTTATTCGGGAAGTTATCATTTGACAATGAATGAGATTATCAAACGCGACTTTACTCTTTCTGAGAACAGCCGGATCACCTGGTCGGGAGATGCAACAGATCCTTACCTTGATTTGAGTGCCGTTTATAAAGTCAAAGCAGCGCCGTTAGACCTGGTGGAAGCACAAGCAGCGGGGATGAGCGAGTCACAAAAGAACTCTTACCGTACAAACCTTAATTTTCTGGTTTATCTGAAAATGAAAGGAGCATTGGATAAGCCCGATATCAGTTTTGACATCAAACAGCAGGATGACCAACGGGGTGCCTTGAACGGTTCTGTGGATGCACGTTTGAATGAAATACGGGACAACCCCAACGAAATGAACAAACAGGTATTCTCTTTGCTTACATTGGGAAGGTTTATCGGAGAAGACCCTCTGAACAGCTCAGGAGGCGGAGACCCTTACGCTTCTGCGGCCCGGTCAAGTGCAAGCAAATTGCTTTCTCAACAACTCAACAAGGTTTCCGGAAAATATGTGAAAGGTGTGGACCTCAGTCTGGGTCTGGAATCGTATGACGATTATTCAAGCGGGCAGCAGCAGGGAAGGACACAGGTCAAAGTGGGGGCTTCCAAACAGTTGTTTAAAGACAAGGTAAGTGTACAGGTGGGTGGAAACGTCGATGTGGAAGGGCAGAAAGCAAAAGAGAACAATGCAAGCGAACTGGTAGGAAACGTGCTTGTTGAATACAAACTAACGGAGGACTCCAGGTATAAACTGAAAGTGTTCCGGAAAAATGAATACGAAAACCCCATCGAAGGAGAACTTGTCATGACAGGCCTGGGGATTCTTTTCACAAAAGATTACAACAAGCTGAACGAATTGTTTCGGAGAACGCGAAAACCGAAAAAATCAGGTAAATGACCACACAGGAAAATATTTATACATTCCTTTCCAAACTCTTTCGTTTCGCAATGGCTGCGCTGATGTTCGCATGCCTGGGCTGCAACACAACCAAAAAACTGCCGCGAGGGGAGTCTTTATATACCGGAGCCACCATTCGTATACAAACCGAAAAGCCCGTCAATCAGATTGCTTTGAAGAAAGAGCTGGAGAAGGTAGAGCGGCCCAAACCCAATGCTTCCTTTCTGGGAATAAGACTCAAGCTTTGGATTTATACCATCACCGGAAAAGATAAACCCAAAGGGCTGAGACATTGGCTGAAGACAAAAGCCGGAGAGCCCCCGGTTCTGGCTTCTTCGGTGAATCCAACAAAGACCATGGAGCTGATACAAAATCGTTTGTCTGTCAATGGTTTTTTCCATGCCCAGGTGAATTACCAGCTTGTGACAAAAAAACTTAAAACCAGGGTGATCTATACGGTAACGCTCAGTGAGCCTTATCTCATTCACAAGGTCACTTTCCCCACAGGAAACGATTCCCTGGAAACGAAAATCCGTTCCCTTCAAGAAAAGAGCCTTATCAAAGACGGTGTTCAGTACAATCTGGACCTTTTCAAACAAGAGCGGGTTCGCATAGAGATGGAACTCAAAAACGCCGGTTATTACTATTTCAACGCCGACTACCTGTTATTCAAAGCCGACAGCATCAAAAACACCAAACAGATAAACACGAAACTCATCGTTAAAACAGCTGTACCTGCCAAAGCAAAAGTCCCATACAAATTGAATAAGATTTATATCATACCCGAACCTGTTTCCCAACAAGACAGCGTGTCACAGAAAGCAGACACATTGAGACTGGACGGATATATATATGTGAACAGAGACAGCGCCTGCCGGCCAAATGCAATTTTAAATTCCATTTACCTGAAAAAAGGAGATCTCTATAATCGTCAGAACCACAACATGACTCTGAACCATTTGATGGAAATGGGCATTTTCAAATTTGTGGAAATAAAAATTGTTGAATCGGAAGATTCCGTGGGAATGCTGGACATCTATATCCGGCTATCCCCTTTGCCAAGAAACTCTTTTCAAACCGACCTGGAAGCCATAACAAAATCCAACAATTTTACAGGCCCTTTGCTGACAGTCAGTTTCAAGAACAGAAGTTTATTCAAAGGAGCCGAACTTTTTGTTTTCAACTTGCTCGGCAGTTTTGAAACCCAGCTGGGTCAAAACCAAAGCGGTTTCAACTCTTATGAATTGGGCGCAAACACGCAATTGTATTTTCCAAAGTTTATTGCCCCTTTTCACCTCAAACACGCTTCGACACGTTACCTTCCAAAGACAAAAATTGAAATTGGATTCCGAAACCTGCAACGCGTTTCATATTACAGTATGGCTGCACTGAATGCTTCTTTTGGTTATAAGTGGAAAGCAAGCTCCCGTGTGGAGCATGAATTCAATCCCTTTTCTTTTAGTTTCACCAAGTTGCTGAGCACCACTGCAGCGTTTCGTGATTTGCTTCTGAACAACCCCTTTCTTGCAAAAAGTTTTCAGGAACAATTCATCATCGGCTCCACCTATTCATATACCTACAACTCCCAGATAGGTGCCGTAAAACGAAGCCAATACTTTTTCAATGGCACTGTTCAGGTTTCGGGAAATTCACTTCATCTGGCACAATCTCTGCTATCGCCACAGTCCGGTGCAAGCGAAGAACCGTATAAACTATTTGGGTATGTATATTCCCAGTATTCGAGACTCACTCTTGACGGCAGGTATTACTATGCGGTTAGTAAAGGGAGCAAAATTGCCGCGCGATTATACAGTGGGTGGGGTTTGCCTTATGGAAATTCCAGCACGGTGCCTTATGTGGCGCAGTTTTTCAGTGGCGGGGCAAACAGCATAAGGGCATTCCAGGCCCGGTCTCTGGGACCGGGCTTCTATAAAATACCCGACAGTCTGGCGGGAAAATCTTTTCAGGACCAAAGCGGAGAAATAAGACTGGAGGCCAATCTGGAATACCGGTTCAATATCGTCAGCTTTCTCAAAGGGGCTTTGTTCACCGATGCGGGCAATGTTTGGCTAAGCCATAAAAATGCAACATATCCAGGCGGAGAATTCAATACTGCGGAATTTCAAAAACAAATTGCTGTCGGGGCCGGCTTCGGACTCCGGTTCGACTTTTCATTTTTTGTGTTGCGGCTGGACCTTGCATTTCCACTGCGCAAACCAACGCTTCCTGAAAATGAAAGATGGGTCATCAACCAAGTCGATTTCAATAATCCTTCCTGGAGGGCACAAAATCTGATCCTGAACATCGCTATTGGTTATCCCTTTTAATGAACCCCTAGTTTCTTATCCAGGTATTACACAATTGAAAAAAATCCAATCAAAGAATACGGAATTCTGGCACACGCTACTTTTGCCTCCTGGTGCTCCGGAAGAAAGACGTAGAATCTGACCGGAAGTTTGAGAGAGAAAAGGACTATAGAAAAAGAAGGCAATGATTGCTCCCTGGTTTTGAAGGAAGCGAAAAGACCACCGGCAGCATGTTGACACTTGTTCTGTAAGCCAGAGTGGTCTTTTTGGAAAAGGTTGTATGGCAATTTTTAGGTCACCGGATCATGGTCTTTGGAAAACATGTTTTTAATAAAATGCAGAGCCGTTGATTTGATGGAATCTGAATTTTTGGCTACTGTATTGGCTATCCCGACCTGCATCAGATTTCCAAACAAGACTTTTATAGGATTGTGACTAGAGCCGATAGCAAGTTTTTTGGACAGATAACCGGCCGTCATGCTGATGATGGCTGTGACGATGTCTCCTTTGAAATCGGGAGCATGGGTCAATTCTTTCACTGTGTTGCGAATTACTGCAGATGGCTTCATGGCGTCATAGGTAATGCTCACCTGGCGTTTGAGTTCCATTTCAGCAAATCCTTTCCTTGTTTCCAGAATTTGGATACGTGCTTTCAATTCTTCAACGGAAGTAATTGTGTTCATTCTGATTTATTTAAGGATGTGCATGACAATCACATCGCCCACACTCTTTTTCATTCGCTTGAAAACGAAAAAACGGGCAATCACTGCAGCCAGGGCATAAACACCCCCCACAATGAGAAAGCCATAATAATATTTGCCGAGAACATCCCCCAGCCAAAACGAAGCTGCAAAGGAAATAAACAGCACAAAAGCCACAACAAATACAGCCACCACCACTCTGGAAACAAAGGAAGACAATACAGATGTTGCCTTCTCCAAGGTTTTGAGTTTCATCAACTCATAACTGGTCGTAGTATACTCTTTTGCTTTATCAAAAAGCTCATCGTACAGTTTTGCATATTCCCCCATGGCCCAGTTTTTTATGATTTATGATGACAGCAATACAAACATTGTTTGCTTACATGCCGTGTTGCCCTCACTGTGGTTGTACTTCGATAAGATAGGAAGAATATACCGGCTCTTTTTTTAAGAGTCGGTATACATCCGTACTTTATCATCTGCGTCTTTGACACCATCCTGCACTTTGTCTTTGATGTTATCAGCCAGATCCTTTACTCCTTTAAAGAGTTTTTTCCGTGTATCGGCCCCTTTATCAGGAGCAAAGAGGATACCGAGAGCGCCGCCAATCACCGCACCCAGAATCAGGGCACCGATTAGTTTTCCTGTGTTGTTGTTTGAGTCTTCCATTTTCGTAAGTGTTGTGTTTTGAATAAATATCTACAAAGGTTTTCTTCCCTCAATAATTCTCAGAATAACAGCAATCAGTGCAATGACCAGTAAAACGTGAATCAGCCCACCGGCATTGTATCCTACAAAACCAATCAGCCATAAAACAACCAGTACCACTGCAATAACATAAAGTAGGTTTCCCATAATTTTTGTTTTTTTTGTTTCGTTTGTTTAGACAAAACAATTGAAACAGCTGCTTCTTTCATTTTGACACAATAAAAATACTTCATCTATTCTATCTCTGTTTTTCTATTCGTTGAAAAAAGCTTTGGTGTAGCCAAAAAGGGAGAATTCTTGTTTGGCGGAGGTTGCGCCGGTCTGATTTGCATAAACGTTTCTGGCACAGGGCTTGAGGTCTCTTTAAAAAACTTCGCCCAAACCAAAGAAAATGCCGTTTGATCCTTCCAGACCGAAACCATAATCGATACTCATATTCGTGTTGGAATGCTTGTTCACTTTTATGCGAAGACCAAGACCTGTGCCGGGCCAGAGGGCATCGATTTTATTTCCCGGCCAGTTTGAAACACCCTGGGCATTGACAAAGACAACTCCGCCAAGCAGCCCGTTTTGCAGGATCCGGAAACGGTATTCGCATTCGAGATAAAGCAAATTGTTTCCTCTGAAACGGCTCTGAATATATCCTCTCCCTACATTTCCGTATTCGTCCCAGGCCGTGCTCGGCAGATCCAGATAAGGCGGCTTGCCATCCAGCGTAAGCCAGTTGAAAGACCAAAAGGCCAGTATGTTATGCGACCTGCCCGGCAGGACGATGTATTTTCTGTATTCCACGAGCATGTATTGCCAGTTTTCCTGGCTTCCCATAAACACAAAATTGGGCCGGTATACCAATGTGAAATAAGAGCCCCCTGAAGGGTTGATCGGGTTTCTTCTGTTGTCATACAGCAATTTCAAAGACGGCCCGGTAGACATGGAACTGCTTGTTTTTCCGTATTTCTGAAAATCGGACATCCGGCCTTCCCCAAAACCGGTTTCGGTGATATCCCAGTGATAATCCAGGTTATAGCCAATGCCGACAAAATAATCCGTGGCAATTTCTTTTTGTATGGTTTCCCTGAGGGTGATGTAGGAATACTGCAGGGCGTCGGCATTTGTTTTGGATGAATGTCCGCCCAAACCGTATGTGTATTGCGGATAATCGTAATACCGCCAGTCGCCCAGCAAATTGTATTTGTTTCCTTTTGTCCAGATGCTGCTGTGCAGAGGGAAAATAATCTGTCGGTTTTGGGTATAGGCCAGACTGGTATTGATCAACGAAAGATTGGCATGATCGGTATCGTCGGTGTAAAACGCAACATTGGCCGCAAGCACAACGGCCGAACGGGTCATGAGCGTGTAGGCGGCGGCGGGAATAACAGAAAAATGCAGTTTGCCCGCCTTGTGCTCGAAGCTGTCGGTACGCTGTTCTGTTTTTTTATGAAATGTGGTTTTGAACACATCCACAATGTCTTTTTGTTCTTCGCCCTTGTCTTTGGGCCCCTGCTTTGGAGATGCCGCGCTGTCGGTCTGCCCAAAGAGCTGCATATTTATACACAGACACCCAAGCCACAGGAGCGGCAAGAAAATTACTTTCCTTACAATTTTAGCTTGGAACATCGTCATTTTAAAAAGGATGTGCAGATGGAATCATGGCAAAGCTGAACAAAGATAACCCGGTAGTCTCCGTCTGCAAATGGATTTCCGTCCACCGCTTTGTTCTGATAGACAAAAAGCCGGAATCTTGGCCCGGGAGGTCTGGCAGCTCACCGCCCGGCCTCCTCTCTATGAAGGATAGAGAGGAGGTCTGGGGGAGTTGATTCCGTTTTACTTCTTTTCGGAAGGTTTCCATATATTTACCCCACAAAAATAATTTCAGAATTCCCAAAGCATATCCTTTCACAGATATGAAAACCCGCATCTCATGAAAACAATCGACAACTATTCCTTTGCCGGCAAAAAAGCCCTGATCCGTGTAGATTTCAATGTCCCCCTGGATGCCGGGTTTCAGGTGAGTGATGATACCCGTATCCGCTCGGCCATACCCACGATAAAGAAAGTACTGAAAGATGGAGGAGCCGTCATTCTCATGTCGCACCTGGGCAGACCCAAAGGCGGTCCCGAAGACAAATTTTCTCTTCGTCATATCCTGACTCACCTTAGCGCCTTGCTTGGACTTCCGGTTAAATTTTCGGCAAACTGCATTGGCCCCGATGCCGAAAAAGCGGCGGCTGATCTGAAAGCAGGTGAAGTTTTGCTTCTCGAAAACCTGCGCTTTCACAAACAGGAAGAAGCCGGCGATGAAGAATTTGCCGGACAACTGGCAAAGCTTGGCGATTTTTATGTGAACGATGCATTCGGCACCGCTCACCGAGCCCATGCATCCACAACAATCATCGCCCGCTTTTTTCCTGAAAAAAAATGTTTTGGTTACCTCATGTCCAACGAATTGTCGAGCATCAATACGGTGATGAATCATTCTGAAAAACCTTTTACGGCCATATTGGGCGGCGCCAAGGTGTCGGATAAAATTCTCATCCTGCGCCAGCTCCTGGACAAGGCCAACAATATCATCATCGGCGGGGGAATGGCTTTTACATTCGTCCGGGCCCAGGGAGGAAACATCGGAAAATCGCTTGTTGAAACCGACAGGCTGGATACTGCCCTGAAGATTCTGGAAGAGGCCAAAAGCAAAGGCGTAAATCTGTATCTGCCTATAGATGCTGTTGCTGCCGATGCCTTTTCAAATACGGCACCTACGCAGACATGCAGCATCAGGACCATTCCCGAAGGATGGATGGGTCTGGATATCGGACCGGAGAGTGAAAAACTTTTTTCTGAAGTGATTCTGGCTTCCCGTACCCTGCTCTGGAACGGACCGATGGGCGTTTTCGAAATGAGCCATTTTGAGCAGGGCACCAAAAGCATTGCCCAAGCTCTTGTCAAAGCCACAAAAAATGGAGCCTATTCGCTTGTCGGCGGTGGAGATTCGGTTGCGGCCATCAACAAATACAATCTGGCCGATCAGGTGAGTTATGTTTCTACCGGCGGAGGTGCCTTGCTCGAATACATGGAAAGCGGAAGTTTACCGGGAGTGACTGCCATTTTGAATTAAGCCCGGAAACTAGTGAGCCGTTTTGACTGGTTCCGCTGGCTTGCCTTTCCACATATCTCCTACCCGGCTTCCACGCAGCCCGGGAATGACGGCGGGAGCGACCAGGGCCAGGGGTTTGTAGAGAAGCGATTCGGTCTTGTCTTCGGTGGAAAGTGCCGGAAAGCTGTTCCCCACGGCATCGACCATGAAAATCACAATACTGATAATCAATGCAAATTTAAAAAACCCGAAAAAGGCTCCGGCCATTTTGTTGATCGGTCCCAGGTCGGCCTCATCGACCGAGCGTTCGAGCAGTTTGCCGATTGCATACACTCCGGCAAGAACAGCAATAAACAGAGAGACAAAAGAAATAACAGGAAGATACCTGCCTTTCCAGCCAAACTTTTGCTGAATGAAGTGGGTGATGAAGTCTGAGAAATTCACCGCCACCCAGATGGCCCCCAACAGGGAGAACAAGGTGACAATCTGCAACACCAAACCTTTTCTGAATCCTTTGTATAGACCCCAGGCCAACGGAATGCACAGAATAATATCGAGGTAATTCATTTCCTCAAAGAAAAGCCATTTAAGCCTCTCTTGGGGCAGTTAAGACAAAAACTTATCAAACCAAGGATGTTAGTGGATTGCCGCCGGCCTTAAGTATCCGCCTAAGGCGGAGCAAACGACAAGCGGTTCCCGTTTTACCATGAAGCGGTTCTTCTTTTGCACGTTTCCTCTGGGGCAAATTCAAACAATAAACCTAACTTTACCCTATGATAGATCAGGAACTGGAACAGGATTGGAAAATTACACTGGGCAAGCTGGAGAGCCAGTTTGGCTCGGGACTCGATATGCAGGGTATTCTTTTTTTGATCGGTGTGCAGGAACTGGGCAAGGGCAACCGCAAGTTCTCGAAAGATCAGAAACTGGAAGTCATGCACATTGCCATCTGCACCTTGCTCACACCGTATGGTTATTATGAGTTCGAAGGAAATGACGAAGAAGGCTGGCCGCATTTCAAACCGGGAGCCAAATTGCCGCATCTCAAACCCGCCCAACAAGGCTTATTGATGAAACAGGCCATCGTGGAATATTTCCGCGCGCTTTAAACCGAATTTGAATGGCCAAAGCCGGAAACAAAAAACGATTCTCTTTCGGACTCCTACTGATCTGCGCCGGCTGGCTCATTTGTCTCGATCCTTTTCTTTGCATCGTCGGAATTCCCGTTTTCATTTCTGGGGCCATTCTCGTTCTGACTTCAGAAAAATCCGCCCTTTTAAAAATCAGCACCATCGCCCTTCCGCTTGTTTTGTGGGGAGCCGGCTTTGAGCTGGTTCTATTCTTCATGAACAAAAAGACGGCCCTGACGATCATTGTCTCCTATCCGTTTAAAGGGCAAGCCCGGATTGTTTACGGCGAACCCGGAGGCATTGTCCCGCAGACTTCTGAAAACCGGATGGAACTGTTGGTTCCGGTCAATGGCGTTTTGATTATCCGCGATCGCCTGGAATCCAATCTGCAAGACATTCAATACTATTATACAGACAAGAATGGCGGAAGAAACAAAATGGCTTCTCTGAAGAACCCTGAAGATAAAAATCTGAAACATCCTGCCGTTTATTTTGAGGGAACCGCCTCTTCTGCAAGTGCAGATCCAAAAACTGCGCCTGGGCTGGATTATGTGTACGACAGCTTTTACGTCTTTGAAAACGATTCTGTTCAGAAAGAAACCCAGACCGAAGAGATGAAGCACAATTCACTAACCGATTCGCTGGTGAAAATTTCCCGTCAGAAAACAAGGTAGTCGGGCGGAAAGACAACGCAAAACAAGATCAGTCCATTTTCGGATTCCATTTGAAATTTACCCAATACCGATTCAATCAAAAAGAATAAGCATGGGCTTACCGGTCAGCTGCAACTATTTCAGAGAACAGCAGCAGCGAACAGGAAGATGAAATGTGTTGACTGAAGAGGGTGGATTTAAAACAACTGCCCGGAACCGATCAAAGTTTAATGGTAACCGAATTGGTTGCCCCAATATCGAATTTCAATATAGTACTGGCAGGGTGCAATATCGGTCCGGTTGCAGGAGGGGGAACCGGGGGGGTCACATCAATATTCAAAATGGCTGGCAGGTTCAGTTCAATATGCACTTTACCGGCGGCATCGGTCAGGTTGGTCGAGTTCACTTTGGAATAATAGGAATGCACCGAAGCCCCCACAACCGGGTGACTCAAAGAATCCACAACAAAAATATCTCCCTTACAGGTGGTGTCTTTGTTGCAGGAAGAAATACCTGCAAAAACCAATGCAAGGAAGCCTACCAAAGTAAAGATTCTGAGTGTTTTTGAGATCGTTTGGCCCATATCGGTCTTGTGGTCTTGTTTGGTATCGGATCAAAACGCTAACGCTTTCTCTTTGGAGCGTTGGTTCTATTTATTACCTTTGCTAAAGGCAAATATAAAAGATTTTAACAAATTATGAAAAGAATCGGGCAGTTTATTTTGATTTTAGGCCTTTTTATGGCCTTTTCGTCCTTGAAACGCGATGGCGGCAAAGGAAAAGAAGTACAGACGCACGTCTTGATTCATACCGATTTGGGTGATATCAAGATTCTGCTTTACAATGAAACCCCCAAGCATCGGGACAATTTCATCAAGCTCGTCAAAGAAGGTACGCTCAACGGGACACTTTTTCACCGTGTTATAGAAGGCTTCATGATTCAGGGCGGCGACCCGGGATCGAAAAATGCCGCCCCCGGAATTCCTTTGGGCAACGGAAATGTGGGTTATACCATTCCTGCAGAATTCAACCCGAAGTTTTTTCATAAAAAAGGAGCCCTTGCCGGAGCAAGGGAAGGCGATGAGGTGAATCCGAACAAAGAAAGTTCGGGATGCCAGTTTTATATCGTCCATGGCCGCACCTTTACCGATACCTTGCTCACCATGCAGGAAATGCGCATCAACCAGCCCCTGATGCAGGCCATCTTCAGCGAATATGTGGCTAAACCCGAAAACCTGGCTTTCCGCGATAAATTTATCCGTCTGCAGCAGCAAAACAAAATGGACAGCCTGCAACTGATGGTGGCAAAAATAGAGCCGTACATCAACGCCGAAATGGCAAAAAGGAATCCTTACAAATTTTCAGCCGAGCAGCGAAAGGTATACAGCACCATCGGTGGCGCTCCTCATCTGGATGGAAGCTATACGGTTTTCGGAGAAGTGTATGAAGGACTGGATGTCGTCGATAAAATTGCCACGGCCGAGAAAGATCAGAACGACCGTCCAAAAACAGATATTCACATGACTCTTTCCATTATTGAGAAGTAAGGCAAACAAATTTGCAGTTGGCAATTCGCCGTTGGCAAAAAAACAAATAAAACCAATACGCTTATTAACTTCCGGTTACCCGGAGTTGTTCCTATTGAAATGAGAGAAAAAATTGATTCCATACTTGAGGAAATAAAATCCTTTCATGCCGAAAGCCTTAGCCAGGCCGAAGAATTTCGGGTGCATCTATTGAGCAAAAAGGGGAAGATCAGTGTTTTGTTTGATGAATTCAGAACCGTTCCCAACGAGATGAAAAAAGAAATGGGGCAGCGTCTGAATGAGTTGAAAATAAAGGCCCAGGAAAAACTGCATGAGCTGAAAGAAAAACTGGAAGGATCAGAAAGTTCATTGCCGACTGATCTGGATCTCACTCTTCCCGCCGAACCTTTTGTTCCTGGCACACGTCACCCTTTGACCATCATCCGCAACGAAATCATCGACATCTTTTCAAGAATCGGTTTTACGGTTGCCGAAGGACCGGAAATTGAAGACGACTGGCATAATTTTTCTGCACTTAACTTTCCTCCCAATCATCCGGCCCGTGACATGCAGGACACTTTTTTCATCACCAAAGAGATGGCCCTTCGCACCCACACCTCCTCCGTACAGGTGAGACTGATGGAAAGCACGCCGCCGCCTTTACGCGCCATTATGCCCGGCAGGGTTTACCGCAACGAAGCGATTTCAGCCCGGGCGCATTGTTTCTTCCACCAGGTAGAAGGACTTTACGTCGATAAAAATGTTTCCTTCACCGATCTCAAACAAGCCATGCTTTATTTTGTGCGAGAGATGTTCGGCGAAAAAACACAGATCCGGCTCCGGCCTTCTTATTTCCCATTTACCGAACCCAGCGCCGAAATGGATATTTCCTGCAATTTCTGCGAAGGTAAAGGCTGCAACATTTGCAAATACAGCGGATGGGTGGAAATTCTGGGATGCGGCATGGTGGATCCGAATGTTTTGGAGAACTGTAAAATCGACAGCAAGCAATATTCCGGATTTGCTTTTGGCATGGGTGTAGAACGCATCACCATGCTCAGATACCAGGTCAAAGATTTGCGTTTATTTTCAGAAAACGATGTCCGTTTCCTAGCACAGTTCCGCTCGGCGATCTGATTCCTGCCCGTTTTTTTTGTGCGCCTTTCTACTATTTTTTGAGGGAAGAATTTCTGATCTGCTGCCGGAACAGGGTGAGCTGAAGACACAAGGCAAGCAATCCGTCGATGGTCAGGGCCGTGGATATGCCGAATTGTGCCACCAGCAATCCGGTGAAAAGTGCTCCAATTGAAATTCCTCCCGAAATCGCCAGTTGAAAAAGACTTGCAATCCGCCCCCGCATGAGATTGGTCGTGTTTTCCTGAAGAAAGGAATTCACAAAGATATTACTTGCCGTAAGTGCCGCCCCGGCCAGGACAAGCAAAAGGATGAGCAGCACAAGCGAATGGTTCAGGGAAATGATCAAGACAAGGAGCCCCATCAGAACGGCAAAACCCGAGGCAATTTCATTTCTTCTGAACCTGCCCGGTGTGACAAAAAAGGAAGAGGCCGCACCGAGCAGGCCTCCAATTCCAAATGCAGCCATGGCACCACCGAAATTTTCGATGCTCTCCTGAAACACATTTCGTATCAGCACGGCACAGAAAGTAATCAGGGGGCCGCAAAAAAACATGTTTACAAATGTGGTCAGCAAGGGCAAGCGAACCTCCCTGTTTCGAAAAAGAGTTCGGAACTGTTGTATTTCTTTTAGCGGCTCTCCGGCAGGTGGCTCTTTTTTCAGTTTTTCACTTCCCCGGGGACAAATGAAATAAAGAGAAAGAAAAAAGGGAATATAGGAAACCGCGTTGGCGCCAAAACAGGCCAGGACACCAAAGCGCACGATGACCACACCGGCAATGGCCGGGCCCAGAGTTCGCGAAAGATTGAATTGAGCGGAGTTAAAAGAAACGGCACGCGGAATATCCCCGGGACGAACCAGAGAGGGGATGATGGATTGAAAGGATGGCATTGAAAGCGAGTCTGTAAGACCGATAAGGAAAGAAATGAGCACAATGATCCAGACTTTGAGCAAGCCCAGCACAAGGAGCAAGATCATGGATAAAACACAAAGAAACTGAATCGTCTGAAAAAACAAAACGGTTTTTTTTCTGTCAAAACGATCGGCCAACACGCCTCCGAAAAGCGTAAAACACAAACTGGGCGCATTGAGTGCAAAGCTGTCGAGCCCGACCCAGAATGGGGAACTATTCAAGCTGAGCAGGACCCAAGGCTGGGCAATTTGCTGCATCATTGTACCCATGTTCGAAAACAGGCTCGACACCCAAAAGAGTCTGTATCTGGCCGTCCGAAAAAAACTTTTAGATGATGGGTCAGGGCCCTGAATCATAGCACGAAGAATAAAATCGGATTTTTAGCCGGGCTCAACCACCGGGGCCGAAAGATCTTTGCTGCCGATAGGGTCGAAGCGGATCCGGAGGTCTTACCCGTTCACCTTTTCCGATTTTTTCTGCCGGTGGTTTTCATACAGCAAGTGTATGATTCCATCAGCCATTCCGATTTGAGGAACCAGAATTTTTTCAATGCCCGCCGCTTTCATGATGGTCAAAAATATCTTTGCCGCCGGAACAATGACATCTGCCCTGTCGGTGTTCAGGCCCAGTACGCGGATCCGGTCTTCCAGAGGAAAGGCTTCGATGAATTCGCAGATTTCCTTGAGCTTGGCATAGCTGAGAGGCTTGTTCTGCTTGCGGCGCGACATTTTGAAAATCTTGTTGATATTGCCTCCCGAACCGATGGCCGTAAGGGGATGGTAGTTTTCGGTGGCTGTCTTTACCCAGTCCTTGAACTCCTTCCAGACCTCCTTATCCACCTGCTGGTGCAGCAGACGGATGGTTCCGATGTTGAACGAGCGGGAGGCCACACATTTATTTTTCGAAAACAAGGTGATTTCGGTACTTCCTCCGCCTACATCGATGTACAGGTAATCGCTTGACTTGTCCAGCTTTTCTGCAACGTGGTTGGAATAAACGATTTCGGCTTCTGTTTTACCGTCAATGATTTCCACCTTGATGCCGGCTTCACGTTTCAGCCTCTCTACAATTTCGGCACTATTCTGGGCTTCACGCAGGGCGGAAGTGGCACAAGCCTTGAAACTGTATACTTCATAAAAATCAATCAGCAGCTTAAACGATTTGATAACGGCGATAAGCTTCTCAATCTTTTTTTCGGAAATTTTCTTTTTGAGGAATGCATCTTCTCCCAGACGTAGAGGAACACGAACCAGATCGGCCTTTTTGAATATGCCCTCGTCCCCGTCGTCATACACATTGCAGAGCAGGAGCCGGACAGCATTGGAACCGATGTCTATAGCCGCGAATTTCAATTATGGGGTCTGGTCTTTGTCTTGGTTAATGCCTGTTCACGGAAATACTTATAAATCTCATCCTGCGATATCACTTTAACGGTTCCGGTCTTTGCCCTGGCCCGGTTATCCTGTCTTTTGTTGAGTATACGGGCTTTCGTATTGTCCCGAAGCTGGATCTGGATGATGTCTTTCATCTCTTTCTGAATCTCTTTGCTGTACACCGGTACGGCGATTTCAGAACGGTGATTCAGATTTCGAATCATCCAGTCGCCCGAAGATATAAAATACTTTTCATCGCCTCCGTTATAAAATATGAACACACGGGCATGTTCCAGGTATCTGCCCACAATGCTGATGCCGTGGATATTATTGCTGAAGCCTTCGGTTTCGGTGACCAGCGAACAGATCCCCCGGATGATGAGCTTTATCTGAACCCCTGCCCTGCTTGCTTCATAGAGTTTCCGGATCAGCTCGGGATCGGTCAGGCTGTTCATTTTTATAACGATCTCTGCGCGCTTTTTCTTTTTCGCATTCAGAATCTCATTGTTAATAAGTTGAAGGAATTTCCTCCGCATATCAAAAGGGGCAACCACCAGGTGTTTGTAGGATCCGATATTCTGATTGTTTTCAAAAAACTGAAATGTTTTTTCCACCTCATCGGTAATCCTGGGATCTGAAGTGAGCAGGCTTTTGTCCGAATAGACTTTGGCCGTCTGCTCATTGAAATTGCCCGTACCCACGTGCGCATATTTGACAAGCTTGTGTGATTCCTTTCGGATAATGAGTACCAGTTTGGAATGCACCTTCAGGCCAGGCACTCCGTAAATGACTTTTGCTCCTTCTTCCTGCAGACGGTTTCCCCAGTAGATGTTGTTTTCTTCATCAAAGCGGGCCTGAAGTTCGATGACGACAGTTACCTGCTTGCCATTTTTGATCGCATTGATCAGGGCATTCATGACATTCGAATTTCTTGCCGCCCGGTACAAGGTAACCCGGATCGATACCACCCGGGGATCGATTGATGCTTCACGGAGCAAATCGATGATGTGGTGAAAGGACTGATAAGGATAATGCAACATGATGTCCTTTTTCCGGATCACACTGAACATGCTCGCTCCCTGGGGCAAATCCTTGTGATTGCTTGGATGCCGCGAAGGAAAAATGAGTTCCTTCCGTCCCAGATCCGGGAATTTCATAAAATCCTTGAAATTGTGATAACGCCCTCCGGGAATCAGACTGTCGGAGCCAATAAATTTGATCCGTTTGGAAAAGTAATCCAGCGTCTCGTCCGGCATTTCCGCATCATAAACAAAGCGGACAGGTTGCCCGATTTTGCGTTTCTTCAAACTCCGGGTGATTTTTTCGAGCATGCTTTTCGATACATCATTGTCGATATCCAGCTCGGCATCACGGGTCAGTTTAATGGTGTGTGCCTCTATTTTATTGTAATCAAAAAGATAAAACATCTCATCCAGACAAAAGCGGATCACATCATCCAGCAGGATAACATATTGCTTGTTGCCCACCTGAGGCAAAACAAGAAAACGGGAAAGCACATCGGTGGGCACCTCAACAAGCGAATGAAGCGGTTTCTTCAGATTTCTTGAAAGTTTGATGGCCAGATAAATGGATTTGTCTTTGAGAAAGGGAAACTTGCGCGTGCTGTCGAGCATGATAGGCACAAGCGTAGGCAAGACCTCATCGTGAAAATATTCCTTGACAAATCTGGCCTGGTCGGGCTTGAGTGCCTTTTCATTGATGATAAAAATATTGTGCCGCTCAAGTTCAAGAAGCACATCGGTGTATACCCGTTCAAATTTTTCTTCCGCCTCTTTCGAAAACTCCACGATGCGCTCCAGCACCTCTACCGGATCCTGTCCGATAAGATCCAGGCCTTTCCTGCCCAGACGCACCATGCGCTTGATGGTAGCCACCCGCACCCTGAAAAATTCATCCCGGTTATTGGAAAAAATCCCCAGAAACATGAGACGTTCCAGCAGAGGAACCGTGGGATCCTCGGCTTCCTGTAGCACCCTGTCGTTAAACGACAGCCAACTCAGGTCACGGTAAATAAAGGGGGTTTTCTTCCGGGTCAACTTCTTCCTCTTCGTCTTAATACGATTCATCAATGGATTGTTTAAAGATTCAAAATATTCCCGTTCCCTTTGCCGGATCCAATTTGTTTAACACAAGCATAACATACCTCAAAAATTTGGCTGTTGAAACCGGCAATTGGGAACAACATGTTGCAATACAATGCGGCTTCGTGACATAAAGTAAGAATTGATCAGAAAACGTATCCGTTTTTTTCTGCTTCTTGCCGACCGCAAATTGCGACTAGTCAACTTATCTCCATTGGGTTACCGTGCAAAACTTATCCGTCCTTTATCAATTTGTTATCCCCCTCATTCTTCGGAAAATCGAACGACATCAGTTCGGCAGTCCGGAGCTCTTTCCAGGAAGAAATATCTGCTACCAGGTTGACAATTCCGCAGGTAGGCATATTCAGGCCCGCTTCTCCGCTTAGCTGGCTGGCCACTGAACTGATCGTTGGATTGTGAGCAAAGACAAATATATTCGAAAACTGATCGGGTAAATGGCAAAGTTCCTTTAAAAATTTCTTCTCGCCGGCTTCATATAGCTTAGGGGTGAAAATCATTTGACTGGATTCCAATTCAAAAACCCGTGCAAAAATAAGCGCCGTCGAAGAGGCCCTTATGGCAGCACTGCTGAATAAGGCATCCGGCCTGTTGCCTGCGGCTTTCATCCTCAAGGCCATTGTTTTTGCATCCGCATATCCCCGCGCATTCAATGGCCGGTCTATATCCTCCAACTGTTCATTTGCCCATTCGGACTTGGCATGGCGTATGAGACTGAGCCGCTTCATAAAAATTGAGTATAATTGTTCTTAAATTACACTGGCGTATTGGAATGTTGAGGTGCCGGAGTTTAAATAGCCCTGCCATGCGCCTCCCCGGAACCACGCTCAAAATAAGCCGGTCTTATCTTTCCAAAATTACTCAAAAATGAGGAAACTATTCCTGTACTGCATCGCCTTATTCATCCCACTGGCTTTTTTGATGATCTCCTGGCGGGAAACGGCAAAACCTTCCGCACAACCCGAAGCTTTTGTGCTGATCGCCAAAGAAGAAATGCATTGCACAAAAGGAGCTGAAGCGCTCGGTGAGGCAACCCGGATTATTGGCCATCGTTTAACCGGAAGTGAAAACGGAAAGAAAGCAGAACAGTTCGCGTTCGACCTTTTGAAAAAATACGGTTTCAAGGATGTCCGTTTCCATGAATTCGAGGTGGATGCCTGGAGCCGGAACAAAGTGAAACTGAATGTGTATTACAGCGATACCGACACGGCTTCTCCTCCCCAAACCGGGCAAACGTTTCCGGCCAAATTAACACCCGGAAATGCGGGCTGCGTGACAAACCCCGAAGTTGTCAGCCTCGCCCATTCGCCCGTAAAAGCCGATGTGTTTGCCCCGATGCTCGATGTGGGGAACGGGCTGAATGCCGATTTCGAAAAACAGAAAGACCAGATCCCCGGCAAAATTGTTTTACTGAATCTGAGCGTTTATCCCAAAGATTCAACGCTGAAGAATCTCCACCGTTCCGAAAAAACAGCTCTCGCCATAAAACATGGTGCTGCCGGATGCATCTTCATCAATAATGTGGCCGGACGGATTCTCCTGACCGGAACGGCATCGGTAAACGGCGAACTCATCCCGATCCCCGCCGTTTGCATCACCCAGGAGGAAGGACTGAATATACGCCAGTGCATGAGTCTTTCGCATAAAGCGTCGGCACGCATTGTCATGAGCAATCACAGCGGAAAAATCAAAGCGCGGAATGTTGTGGCCACCCTGAAAGGCTCGGAACTGCCCGATGAAGAAATCATTCTTTGCGGCCACCTGGACAGCTGGGATCTGGCAACCGGCGCCATCGACAACGGCATTGGTTCGTTCACGGTACTTGAAATTGCCAGGGTCTTCGAAAAGCTCAAACTAAAACCCCGCCGAACCATTCGCTTTGTCACATTTATGGGTGAGGAACAAGGCCTTCTCGGCTCGAAAGCTCTTGTCAAAGAAATGATGGCCGATGGTTCCATCAACAAACTGCGTTATGTCATCAACCTGGATATGGCCGGCAACACCCAGGGGTTCAATGCTTCGGGCCGGCCCGAGATGGAGGCTTTTACCAAAAAGGTGATGAGTGAAATGAAGGCCGTAGATTCTTCGTTCAAGGCAAGTTACTCAAGCAGCGCAGGTTTGCATAGCGATCACCAGCCTTTTCTGGAACAAGGTATACCCATTATGGAACCCGAAGGACACCTGGATGCCGGGGTCTATAAATTCTATCATTCCAACAAAGACGATTTCTCGCTCGTCAATCCCGAACACATGAGCCGCTGTGCCACGTTCACTGGGATGATGGTGTATGCGATTGCCGATGCCAAAGAGATTCCGGCCAAAAGGCTGAGTGATGAAGAGACTAAGATTTTCTTTATCAAAGCCAAGCTGAAAGAAGAATTGATTTTGGGGGGAGAGTGGAGGTGGGAGAAATAACTCGGCCGCAAACCGGTTCTATCTGGAAAATGAAAAGGGAAACTATTTGAAAAAAATTTCTGATTAAAAGATGTTTCCTTCTTGGCTCTTTCTTTAACTACTGAAATTCGTGAACCTAACAGAGCTTTATAGAGGCGATTCCATCCCCCGCAACTCACTCCCTCAGTTCCCCTCTCTGTGAAAAACAGAGAGGGGAAGCCACTATTACTTTATGATCAAGCCCCTCCTCTTTGCTTTTCGCAGAGCGGGGACCGAGGTGATGAACTGACACCTCCAGTTCCCCCAATGAACCTTTTTTATCCGTAATTTTATAGTGAATAAAATACCATGTCTAAAAAATCAAGCAGCCCTTCTTTCCCGACATACCAAGAGGTATTGAAAGAATGCATCCGCTATTTTCATGGCGATGACCTGGCCGCTTCTTCCTGGCTGAATAAGTACGCCATGAAAGACAAATACGGCAACTATCTGGAGAATAGTCCGGACGACATGCACAAACGCATGGCCAAAGAGTTTTCGAAAAAAGAAAAACTATACAGCAAGAAAATTCTCTCTTCGGTTAAAATCAGGTCCTTGTCTGCCTACGGACAAAGCCGAAGTTCCCTGACCGAAAAAAAGATTTACGAGTACTTTAAAGATTTTCGTTACATCATTCCCCAGGGCAGTGTGATGTCTGCTCTGGGGAACCCGCATACGATCTCTTCGCTTTCCAATTGCATTGTGCTACCCGAAATTTATGATTCCTACGGAGGCATTTTGTATACCGATCAGCAGCTCGCCCAGCTTTTCAAACGGCGCTGCGGTGTGGGAATCGATATCAGCACACTGCGCCCTTCCGGCATGTTTGTTTCCAATGCAGCGGGAAGCACTTCCGGGGCGGTGTCCTTTATGGAACGTTTTTCGAACACCACACGCGAGGTGGCCCAAAACGGCCGGAGAGGCGCGTTGATGATCACGCTGGATATTGAACATCCCGATATTGAGAAATTCATCACCGTCAAACAGGATCTCACAAAAATAACGGGAGCCAATATCTCGGTAAGGATCAGCGACGAATTTATGCATGCTGTCGAATCCGGAAAACCATTTCTGCTTCGCTTCCCGGTTCAGGCCAGGAAACCCGATTACCAGTTACAAATCAATGCCCGGGAGCTCTGGAACACCGTGATTCGGTGCGCACACAAAACCGCAGAACCCGGAATTATTTTCTGGGACCGGCAACATACCTATTCAACATCCTCACTTTATCCCGGATTCAGAAACATCAGCACCAACCCCTGTTCTGAAATAGCCATGCAGGGTGGCGACAGCTGCCNNTTCTGTACAGCCTGGTGGATGAGCCTTTTACAGCAAACGCCCGTTTCAATTACAAAAAGTTTTATGAAGTAACCTACGAGGCACAACGCCTGATGGATGATCTTGTCGATCTTGAACTTGATGCCATCGACCGCATCCTTGCAAAAATCACCAGGGATCCGGAACCGGATAAAATAAAATCCGTGGAAATCGAAACATGGAAACTGATTCGATTGAACGGTAAAAAAGGCCGGCGTACAGGATTGGGATTCACGGCACTTGCCGACACCCTTGCCGCCCTCGGTTTTCAATTCGATTCTTCAGAATCCCTGAACGAGGTTGAGCATATTCTCAAGACCAAATGCGAAGCCGAATTCGACAGCTCGGTAGATCTGGCCATCGAACGGGGGGCATTCGAAATCTTCGACCCGAAGATTGAAGTCAATTCGGCTTTTGTTCAAATGCTGAAAAAGGAGTTCCCGATTTTATATACCCGCATGATGAAATCGGGCAGGAGAAACATTTCACTCAGCACGGTTGCTCCTACGGGTACGCTCAGTCTGCTTACGCAAAGCTCTTCAGGAATCGAACCCGTATTCATGCTCGACTACACACGCCGACGAAAAATCAGCCCGGCGGATAAACATGCACGAATTGACTTTATCGATGCAAGCGGCGACGCCTGGGAGGAGTTCAAGGTTTATCATCCCGGACTGAAACGCTGGATGGATATCACCGGCGAAACCGACATCACCAAAAGTCCTT
>PLXK01000173.1 GCA_003151415.1 Bacteroidota bacterium | reverse complement strand
GTGCCTGCATGGTCATGATGATTGAACCCATCGACCGGTGTATTCAGGTGCTTAAGTCGGAACGCAGTTATGACGAAGTCATTTATCTTTCGCCAGATGGGGATCTTTTGGATCAGAAAATGGCCAATCATCTGAGTACGTACAAAAATCTCATTCTTTTATGCGGGCATTACAAAGGCGTGGATGAACGGGTGCGCGAACATCTGATAACCAGAGAAATATCCATTGGCAATTATGTGCTTTCAGGCGGAGAACTTGCAGCTGCTGTACTCTGCGATGCCGTTATTCGTCTTATTCCGGGAGTTATTTCCGACGAAACATCGGCCCTTTCAGATTCTTTTCAGGACAACCTCATTGCCCCGCCGGATTATACCCGGCCTGCCGAATACAACGGATTTAAAGTGCCCGACATCCTGCTTTCGGGGAATACTCCCGAGGTGGAGAAATGGAGACATGAACAAAGCCTGATGCGAACCAAACAGCGAAGACCGGACCTGCTCAGCTGAAAACCAACAGATAAAGACAAGAATTCGTCTTTGTACCGGGTTCATTCCTGAAAAAACATATAATTCTTTTCTCTATTTACAAAAAAACCCTACATTTGCAACCCATTTTGGAGATTTAAAACAAAAAGCCATGAACGCCAACATCTTACAATTCGTACACGAACAATTAGGGAACAAGACAAAACTTCCCACTTTCAAAGCAGGTGATACTGTAACTGTCCACTATAAAATCAAAGAAGGTGAAAAAGAACGCGTACAGCAATTCCAGGGTGTTGTCATCCAGCGCAAAGGAATCGCAGTGACTGAAACATTCACCGTGCGTAAGATTTCCAACGGTGTTGGTGTAGAAAGAATTTTTCCGGTAACTTCTCCATTCATCGAAAAAATCGATGTAAACAAAGTGGGTATCGTTCGCAGAGCCCGTATCTTTTACATGCGTGAACTTACCGGTAAGAGCGCACGTATCGCTGAAAAGAAAAATTACACTTCTTCCCCTGCAGAAACAACTCCTGCTTAATTACAGGATTTCAATGGATCAATTTTTAAACCCGTTCTGGCTTGGTCCGAACGGGTTTTCTTTTTTTCAGTAAGTCCGGCCTTGGGCAGGAACCTGTTGCCTTGATACTGAACACCATGACGAAAACGATGAACAAAATGAAAAGTGTAACTGTTTTTTGCGGTTCGTCTCCGGGAACCAAAAAAATCTTTGAAGATCAGGCTTACAAACTTGGTCAAACCTTGGCCGCACTGGACATAACTCTTGTTTACGGCGGGGCGAAAATCGGGCTCATGGGCAAGGTTGCCGATGGAGCTCTGGAAAACAAAGGCAAAGTTATCGGGGTGCTTCCCGGATTTTTGAAAACCAGGGAAGTGGCCCACGAAGGCCTCAGCGAACTCATTTTGGTTGATTCCATGCACGAACGAAAACTCAAAATGCATGAACTTTCGGAAGGCATCATCACCATACCCGGTGGATACGGCACCCTAGAAGAGCTCTTTGAAATGCTTACCTGGAGCCAGCTGGGCCTGCATACAAAGCCCATAGGCATTTTAAACACCGATGGTTTTTACGATGAGTTAATAGCCATGCTCGGAAAAATGGTCAAAATGGGCTTTTTAAAAGAAGTCAATCAGCAAATGCTGCTGATCAGTGAAAACATGGACGACTTAATTGAACAAATGTACCGTTACAAAGCCCCCGATGTCAAAAAATGGATTGCCAGGGAAACGCTTTAAGGCTTCTTCCTGTCGGGCCATTCTGATATCGGCCATGTTCGGAAGGTATCCCTGCTTCAGAAGAGAAGCCTGGGTTCTGCCGGGCAATTTTATATTCCCCTGTGAATTACAGCTCAAAACCATGGAAGGATAATAAATTATACTTAGCTTAGCTATATAATTCAAAACTCTTCATCATGGCAAAGAAATCAAAAGGAAAACCCGCGAAAAAAGCCGCGAAGAAATCCGCCAAAAAGAAAGCCGCTAAAAAGGCGCCAAAGAAAATCGTAAAGAAAGCGGCGAAAAAAGCAGCAAAGAAAACTGCAAAAAAAGCAGTAAAGAAAGCTGCCAAGAAATCGACACGCAAAGCTGCCAAACCCGCTGCAAAAAAGACAATCAAAAAAGCTGCAAAAAAAGTACTGAAAAAAGCTTCCAAACCTTCGGCTGCGGTACCGGCCAAAAAAGTGCAGAAGAAAGTTCAGCCGAAACCTGTTCAGAAACCCAAACCTCCGGTAGCCAAAGTGATCACCAAAATGCCGGAAATACATGAAAAGGAAACTGATCTGGATCTTCCCGAAGAAGATTCCTATTCTTCCGATGATCTGGGCATTGTGGATGATTTGCTTCCGTCAGCAAATGGTGAAGCATCTGAAGAAGAATCTGCCGACCTGGATTAGATAGTCTGACCTGGTATCAGGAAGGGGCAATTCATTTGCCCCTTCTTCATTCCATTTTTTTCTCAAAGAAGGGATATAGCAAGAATCAAGATGTTTTATTTTCATACCTTTGTTCAAGCAAAAAACCGATAAAATACCTGCTTTGCATTCAATTTATGAGTAGCTTAGTCATGTCCAACTAATCACTCGTCGGGTACAACATATAATTCATCTCCAATTCCCATAACATGAATAGATTGAAAGAAGTATTAGGAAATCAGGGCCGCTCTCAGATCTGGCTGGCTAAAGGCATTGGGAAAAGTTATGTGGTGACCACAAATTACTGCAACAACAAAGCACAACCCAGCGTAGCCATCCTGCACCGCGCGGCAAAAGTTCTGAATGTGGATGTTCGTGATCTTCTTGTGTCTACAAAGGCAAAATCACGCACCTGAATTTTTC
Source organism: Bacteroidota bacterium (assembly GCA_003151415.1). Lineage (GTDB taxonomy): Bacteria > Bacteroidota > Bacteroidia > Palsa-965 > Palsa-965 > Palsa-965. The sequence goes on along the minus strand of PLXK01000173.1, from coordinate 20,416 downwards.
TATTTTTCGAATGACTGATTTTATCGGTAAAAACCGATATCCCTGATCTGAAACAAAGTTCCCAATTTTTGTTGCCCGCAATTTTCGTTTCTTGATGCTTCTGCGTCAGGAACTGAAAAATCATCCCAATTTGTTCTGTCCTTCTTTAGCTCGCATTTGATAAAATCATTGCCAGGACAATCGACATACAATTTCGCCGTTTGCTTTTCCATTCACTTCTTTCTATTTTTCTGCAATTCCTGTTTCTCAATGAGAATCCGTTTCTACAGGCATTAGGCCTTTGTAACGATTTATTCACTTGTTGTCGAATTCAAAACCATGGCAAAAATAGGCGTGCTGATCTTACACGGAATGGGCAATCAACAATCCGATTTTGCGGAAGCCATGATTGAACGGCTTGCCCGAAAGCTGCTCAAACAAGGATTCAGCAGATCGGACATTATCTGGGAACCTGTATTCTGGGCTCCGGTGTTTCAGGGAAAAGAAACCGAATTACTCAGAAAGATGAAATCAGTGAATGATTTGCACTACACCAAACTGAGGGCTTTTGCTGTCAGTGCCCTGGCCGATGCCATTTCTTATCAAAAGGTTCCGAGCACCATGCAACACATAAATGTGTATCAGGAAATCAATGACAAAATCAAATCCGGTGTAAGCAATCTGAGATACAACCTGCAACAGTCGGAACCCGATGTCCCCGGTAAGGAATACCCACTGATTGTCATGGCCCATTCACTGGGTTGCCAGATGCTCTCGAATTACATCTGGGACGTGCAGCATGCACTTATTCCCGTTGCAGATAACCCTTTTGAAAAGATGGAAACCCTGGTCGGCATCATCACCTTTGGAAACAACATGCCTTTATTCACCATCGTTTACAACGATCTGGTTCCAATTACTTTTCCTGGAATTTCTGTGGATCGTTTTTTTCCAAAAGATACCGAACCCGGTAAATTGCACAAGGCGCTGGTGTGGCTTAATTTTTATGATCCTGATGATGTGTTGGGATACCCGCTCAAACCGCTCAGCGCAGCCTATAACCAGACTGTCTCTGCTGATGTGCCAATCAAAGTCGGAGGCTTGCTGACCCGATGGAACCCGCTTTGCCATTCCGAATACTGGTGCTCCGGAAATTTCATAAAACCTGTTGCTCAATGCATTGGCAATTTGCTGACTTTACTCTGAGGGGATGAATTGTCAGTAAGGATGGACAGCAAGGCCGGGGGCTAAACCCAGTCGATTCCCTTTTTCAGGAGTGAAAGCGTTTTCTCTTCTGCCGAACCCGGCGCAGCCTGGTGATTGTATACCCAGGAAGCCATTTCAGGAAGACTCATCAGGATCGATTCCGTACGGCCGTCGGTGTCCAGACCAAAACGGGTGCCTTTGTCGTAGACCAGATTGAATTCGACATATCTTCCTCTTCTCAGCAATTGCCATTGCTTTTGTTTTTCGGTAAAAGGAAGGTCTTTATTTTTGGAAACAAGGCTGGTGTATATTGGAGCAAAGGTTTCTCCCACGTCTTTGACAAACTGAAAAAGCATTTCCTGGCTGCCTCTTTTTGAATCGAGCCGGTCAAAGAAAATACCTCCTATACCTCTGGTTTCCTTGCGGTGAGGGATGAAAAAGTAATCATCGGCCCATTTCTTGAATTCGGGATAAAAACCCTGGGTGTGCTTTTCGCATGTTTGTTTTAGGGCGTCATGAAACAGACGGGCATCGGCTTCAACAATATAATGGGGCGTTAAATCAATGCCTCCGCCAAACCACCAGGCGCCATTGCTCATTTCAAAATACCTGACATTCATATGAATGATCGGCACAAGCGGATTCTGGGGATGAATAACGATAGATACTCCCGTTGCATAAAATTCGCCGGGAGGCAACTGTAAAGCCTTGAGAATGGCATCCGGGGTGGGGCCGTAAACAGATGAATAGTTCACCCCGCCTTTTTCAAATACGGTACCGTGACTGATCACGCGGGTCCTTCCCCCTCCCCCCTTTTCACGGGTCCACAGATCTTCCCGAAATTTTGCTTTCCCATCTGCCGTTTCAAGGGCAGCGCAAATGCGGTCCTGCAGTCCCATGAACCAGGTTGAAATCTCTTCTTTGGCAATTTTTGTTTCCGGAATCATTGTCTGTTCATTCAGAATCATACATCCATAGAGGCCAGGGCTGAATCCGCGAAAGAACTCAATTCTTACTTCACCTTGACAAGCCTGAAATCCAGTATTTGCACCAGATTCACGGCTCTGTTTTCATATCCGCTTTCGGAGGATGTTTTGTAAAAATCAAAAGCGCTTTGGGTGCCTGTCCATTTCAGTGTGCTTAACCTCTTTTCGAAATTGACTCCGAAGGTATTGAGCGCATTGAGATAAAAGATTCCGGCATCATATCCATGGAATGCATAAGGTCCGGGTTCTGTACCTGACAGGATCCTGAAATTCTTCACAAAACTCACCGTGGCATCCTTGTCATAATCAACAAAAGAATTCACGGCATAATGCAATTGCAGTTTGTTCAGGTAATCGTAATCCAGGTTGGCAAATCCGCTCCAGCTCTGCATGCCGAAGACCACGATCTGGTATTTGTCCAGCAGGGTGTTCAGGGTCCGAAGCATATCCGTTATGTAAGCCTGGCTGTTGGAGGGTAAAACTAGCACGTTCACCTTATCGGCCGATAATATTTTGGTAAGGCCTTCACTGCCTTTGACCTGATGCAGCGAATCGGCTGATGACGAGGCGCCCCGCAACTCATTGAAACGGGTGCGGAAAATATTGATGTGCTGCGCTTCCTTCGGATTGCTGTTTGAAATCAGAATGGTGTTTGCGCCCTTGTACTTGTCCGCAATAAAAGCGGCTTCCTCTTCCAGCTGGGTGGTTACCGAGGGAATCATTTTACTCACACAATCGTTATTCAACAATATTCTGTTCTGCTGCGATACCGGCGAAACCACCGGAATTCCTTTCTTCTGGGCGTATTTGGCCACCATCAGAAACATGTTGCTGGACAAGGGCCCCACGATCAGGTTCATTTCGGCCATTTCGGGTTTGCGCAAGACCTCCAGTACCCTGGACGAATCTGAATCATCGATATCATAAACAAACAGCTGAACGTTAAGCCCCTTTTTCTTCATCGAATCCATCGCCATTCTGAATCCTGCATAAAACTGCACCGCCATTTCCGATTTGGCCGGAAAAGAAGCGAGGTCCCTGGCTATTTTTTCCGGTTCTATATTGTCGGCCCCTTCGAAATGAAAAGGAGCAAAGAGTGCTACATTGTATTTGTCCTTTTTCATCAGCAGGAAGAGCGTGTCGGCCTGACTTTTGAATGGTTTCACTGCAGCCGCTTCTTTGTTTTTATAAGAATCGGCAGCGCCAGTATGTGTGGCCTCTTCCTTCTTTTTGGCATCGTCTTTCACCGCCGGAGCCTGACCATTTGAAGCGGCAGCATTCGGTTTCTCTTCTGCTTTCTTTTCTTTTAACGGAACAGGTGAAACGGACACGACAACCGGAACCGGTATTTTCAGAACCTGTCCGGCCTTCAGACCGTCTTTGAGTTCAGGGTTGAGTTTCTTCAGATCATCGATGGTCACTCCGTACAATTTGGAAATCGAATACAAGGTTTGTCCGGCTTCTGTCTTATGCGTTTTGGGTTTGCCATTGTCCGTTTGAAGCGAATACGTATTATTCACCGATTTGGCAAAAGGGATTTTCAGATCCTGACCGGGTTTGATCCCGTCTTTGGCTTCTGCGTTTTCCAGCACAATATCACTCACTTCAAGTGAATAGGCTTTGGCAATGGAAAAAAGCGTTTGGCCTGCCTCTACAGTATGGATGTAATACTTTTTACCGTTGGATGTTTCAATGCGGTTGGATTTTTTGACTTCCTGGGCCGAGAGCCGGCAGCAGGAAACAAAAATTGAAAAGCAAGACAATATCAGGCTGATCTGAAGGCTGCGTATGTTTCTTTTGTTCTGCAAGCGAAATGAGTATGTTGAATATATTATTCGAAATCCGATGCTAAAACCAGGTTTATTCCCATTCAATTGTGGCGGGCGGTTTGGAACTGATGTCATACACCACCCGGTTGATTCCTTTCACTTTATTGATGATTTCATTCGACATTTTACCCAGAAACTCATAGGGCAAATGGCACCAGTCTGCTGTCATGCCATCGGTTGAACTCACCGCCCTCAGGGCCACAGCGTGTTCATAGGTCCGCTCATCGCCCATCACCCCCACACTTTGAACAGGAAGGAAAATGGCTCCGGCCTGCCAAACCGTATTGTACAATCCCGAACTTTTCAATCCTTCAATAAATATATGATCCACATCCTGGAGAATCTTCACCTTGTCTTCGGTGATGTCGCCCAGGATACGGATGGCCAGGCCAGGACCCGGAAAGGGATGACGGTTCAAAATCCGTTCGTCCAGACCCAGCGATTTCCCCACGCGTCTGACCTCGTCCTTAAACAAGGTCTTCAGAGGTTCAACAATTTTCAGCTTCATCTTTTCGGGCAGCCCACCCACATTGTGGTGCGATTTGATGACTGCCGAAGGTCCGCCGCTGACAGAAACCGACTCAATGACATCGGGATAAATGGTACCCTGCGCGAGCCATTTCACATCCTGTATCTTATGCGATTCTTCATCGAATACTTCGATAAAGGCATTTCCAATGGCTTTGCGTTTTTTCTCGGGATCACTGATTCCTTTCAGATCGGCATAGAATTTTTTCTTTGCATTGATCCCCTGTACATTCAAACCCATATGCAGGTATGAATCGAGCACATTTTCAAATTCGTTTTTGCGCAGCAGACCGTTGTCCACAAATATGCAGAAGAGGTTTTTACCGATGGCTTTATGCAAAAGCATCGCAGCCACACTCGAATCCACCCCACCACTTAAGCCCAGAACGACTTTGTCATTTCCAAGTTTGGCTTTCAGTTCTGCCACCGCAGATTCAACAAATGAATCGGGTGTCCAGTGCTGACCGCATTTGCAGATATCAACGACAAAATTTTTCAGCAAGGTCAGGCCCTCTGTCGTATGGTAAACTTCGGGATGAAACTGGATGCCATAAGTTTGCTCGCCCTGGATATGAAAACCGGCCACTTTTACATCGGGTGTGCTGGCCGTGATCTCATAATTGGCAGGCACTTTGGCAATGGTATCGCCATGACTCATCCACACCTGAGAATTGGCACTTAAGTTTTTGAAAAGTTCATTTTTGGCATTGACAAAAGACAGTGTGGCTCTGCCATATTCCCTTGTTTTGGAGGCCTGCACTTCGCCACCGAACTTATGGGCAAGAAACTGGGCGCCATAACAAACACCCAAAACCGGAATTTTGCCTTTGAATGCCGACAGATCCGGATTGGGCGATTCCGGATCTCGCACCGAAAAAGGGCTTCCGCTGAGGATCACGCCTTTTACATGGGGACCAATTGCCGGATATTTATTGAATGGGTGGATTTCGCAATACACATTGAGCTCCCTCACTCTGCGTGCAATCAACTGTGTATACTGCGAACCAAAATCGAGAATAAGGATGGTTTCTTGTGACATATGCCTGATTAGGAAGGTCAAAGATAGATATAATGGGTGTTGGAGGGCTTAAATTGTTTAACAAATCGTGAACAACCCAGGGCAGTAGCAATCTTTTACCTGGGCCGGAATGAATCCGAATAAGTACGGAGTCCGGCTGAATATCAGATGACACAAAAAAGCAAAATGTTCTCCCGCTGTTTCAATCGGGCAATTTGCCTTATTTTCGCCGCCTATGTGTCCTTTTTTAGAGTTAAAACCAATATCCGCATGAACCATTTCAAAAAGCCAACATTTTTCATCCTGCTCCTTTGCCTTATTGGGATGAGCAAGATTTCCATGGCACAGATAACCATGACAAGCGCCGATATGCCTCACATTGGAGACGGACTTATCATTGTCACAGATGCAAACCCCACCATGGCTGCCGGAAGTTCGGGGGCGAGTCAGGCATGGAATTTCAGCGCCCTTCACACATCCTCCGTTGACACCGAGTATATGCAGAATCCGGCAAACACCAAATATGGCACTGCGTTTCCTGCCGCAACTGTTGTTGTAACAAACTCGCAGAGCAGTTATTACGAAACCGTCGGATCCACTCTGTTTGCCTTGGTTGGCCAGGTTAATTTTTCTACCCTTGACTATCTGTGGTATGTTCAACCGCAAAATGAAATATTGGTTTTACCCTGCTCCTTTCAATCCCAATGGGTCCAGAATTACCTATTCTGGAACAAAACAGCAATTACAGCGCCCGGTTACGATTCGCTTATGAATGTGGGCTATATAAATTCCACAGACAATCGATGGCTGGGGAAACCTAACAACCCCTGCCGGCTCCTTTAACGCCATCAGAGATTATGAAATCCAGATTCAGAAGGATTCGCTCTTCTATCATTCCATCAGTACCCACAAATGGATTTTTCAATCTGTATCAAAAAACAAGTTCAAAAACTACACCTGGCTTGCAAACGGGATACATGACAATGTGGTATCGATGAGTTGTGATTCTTCAGGAAAACCTTTATCAGTTACCTGGGTAAAAACGGTTTTGCCAAGCGGCATACTTGAAATTTCCGCGAAACCCAGTGAGCCTCCTTATCCAAACCCGGCAACAACAGGGTTGACTATAAAAATCAATTCTCCCTGGTCAAAGTATCTGAAAGTTCTGGATGTTACAGGCAGGCAAGTAGAAGTTCTGCCTATAGAAAATGATCTGCTGTATGTCAATACTTCCGCTTACAAAAACGGTCTTTACTTTTATCAGATTCTGAATAATGCTGCAAAGGTTATCGGTACCGGAAAGTTTGTGGTGGGCAGATAATTCGGGCTTTTGTTCATTTTATAAAATACGTTCTGAGGCGAGATTTGAACAAAACGGAAAACTCATATTGAAGTAAAACAAACGATTGGGCTTTTTCGGATCCTTCTTATTTGGGCCCAGCAAGCTTCGCTCTTCTTCCATTCAGCAACGCATAGATTCCAAGATAGCCGGCAAAAACGCTGCCATAGACCAAAACGCCGGTTCGATTGTAAAGTCCTGCAAAAAACATCAGCCCCCCCACCAGATAGAGCATCCAGAGGATTCCAAAGATGCTGAGCACCAGGCTCAGCCTGTTCTTACCTTTTGTTGCTATCATCCCACTCAGACTGTAGGCTGTGAGCCCTCCCGAATTCACAACTATCAAAACAGAGGCCCAGGGCCAGTGCATGAATTTGAAAGCGATGCCAATAAACAAAAGCAAAGACCAGATCAAGGCCGGTCTTAATTTGAAAACATAGCCTACTGGTTTTTCAGAAAGCTTTTCATCGAGAATATCATCCATCTGTTTTTTTATTCATTCAGAATACTCTTTCCTAATTATCCAATCTAAACACTAATTCATTCGTATTGGCTAAAGCCCAAAAGGGTCCGGATGTATCTAACCATTGCTCGAAGACCGTGGCAAAGAAACTTCTGTTTTGAACTTAAACAGGCTGACATTCTTTGCCCCGGCCTTCAGGCCGGGGGCAGAATAATGAATAACAAAACCAGGGCTTCAGCCATTTGAAAACAGGAGGATCATTTAATTCCCAACAACAAAAAATTCCGTCCTTCTGTTTTTAGCCCTGCCGGCTTCCGTTGCGTTGTCAGCAACCGGTTTGGAAGCACCAAATCCTTTGTAGGCCGTGAGCTGCGCTTTGGGCACACCCAGTTTTTCCAGATTGTCATACACGGTCAGGGCCCGGTCGGTGCTGAGCCCCTGGTTGGTTTTTGCATCTCCCACATTATCGGTGTGCCCGTGAATTTCAATTTTGATTGATGGATTTTCTTTCAGGTAAGAGGCAAACTCTTCCAGCACAATGTTTGATCGCCCTTCGAGTTCAGCAGAATTTGAACGGTAATACAGGTTGTTGAGTGTATAAGATGTCCCTTTTGTGACGGGTTTCACTTCCATATCGATCTGTTTGGGTTTAGCGCTGATGCTGTCGGCAGAGACCAGCTGGGAGCTGAAAGCCGCGCCTTCCTTTTTAACCGAGATAATGAAATCTTCTTTCCTTTTCATATTCACAATGGCCGAATACTGACCCGTGGCCGAATCGACAAGCACAACAGTTTTGTTTTTTGAGTTTGCACTTTTGATTTCCACCTTCATGTTCGTGGCCGGATTTCCATCTTCATTTTTTAACTGTCCCTGCACAAAAGCCACTTTTTGAGGTCTTGCTTTTTCATACAGCTCGAACGAATACACATCATAGCCGCCCATGCCCGGATTCTTCTGGGGAAGATTGCTGGCAAAATAGCCATAATGACCATCGGTACTGACAAACAAGCCCACATCATCGGCAGGCGTATTGATTGGTATGCCTATATTTTTGGGATCTTCCCATTGTCCTTTATCGTCCTTTCTAACATAAAAAATATCCTGACCGCCTACTCCAGGCAATCCATCCGAAGAGAAATAGAGCGTTTCGCTGTCGGAGTGAATAAATGGCGTTTTTTCTTCTCCCTTGGTGTTGATTTTAGGGCCCAGGTTAACAGGTACTCCCCAGGTTCCATCCGGCTTTTTGTGCGAGCACCAGATGTCGGCCCCGCCATACCCTCCGGCGCGGTCGCTGGCGAAATAAAGGGTTTGACCGTCTGCCGAGACCGATGGCTGCGAATCCCAGGCTTTCGGATCATTGACAGGTGCACCCAGGTTTTTGATGGGCCCCCATGCACCGACTCCGCCATCACAGGTATAAATATCAAAATTGGGTATCTCACCTCCTTCATCTTTTCCGATTGTAAAAAACAAATGTTTGTTATCGCTCGATAAGGTTGCTCCCCCCTGATTGGATTCCTGATTGAAAGGTTTGGGCAGTTTTTGACCCGCATCGAAAATGCCGTTCGGGCCGCGCACACTGTAACAAAACATTTCCTCCAGCTGGCTTGTGGCATAGGCTTTTCCTCTTTGAACAACAGGAGCCCTGCGGGTGAAATACATTTGCTGGTCATCCAGTGTTATGATGGCCAGGTATTCATCCTTATCCGTGCAGATGCCGGGCACCGCTTTGGGATCAAAAGGAACGATGTTCTTTTTCAGGTCGTCATAAACTTTTCCGTATCGGATCATCTGTGTGGCATTCGTCTGAAAAAATTCAAAATCCTTGTTGTATTTCTTCGGGTCATCATCCTTGAAATCAAGATATTTCTGCAGATACTTTACCGCCTCGGTATAGTTTTCTTCCAGGTAGTAGTTATATCCGATGTAATAAAACGGATCGGAATGAAACGTGGGGCAGAGTTCGGCTACTTTGGTAAAAAAAACGCAGGCCGGTTTGAAAGAAGCCCCCTCGTGGGTATTGGCAATGATCACCTGAATCTTGGCCAGTTCAAACCAGGCTTCCACATAATCGGGGTCGATTTCTGTGGCCTTGGTTAAATAATCGATTCGTTCTGCCCGGTTGTAATGTTTCAGGTCGCTGCCTTTCTGATAAAGGCTGATGGCTTTTTTGTCATCTGCATGGTGGCACTTGTCTTTTTCATCCTGGGAAAAGGCCTGATTTGCAAAAAACAAGAAAGCACATATTGAAATAAGAACTTTGTTGCTGTTAGTCATAATGAAATGTACAATATTGTGAAGCAATGAAAAAGTCTCAACATCCTTAAACGATCGTTCTTTTAAACATTTTTTTCACCACGGAGGCACGGAGAACATAGAGGGCCACGGAGAGATTTCGTACAGATAAAGCCTCTGTAGTGAATTTGTTATTTTGCAGCAATGATTCTTATAAAAAGAACGGGATTTACAGCTGTGCGCTTCTGTGCCTGAGCAAATGATCGGCCAAAACCAATGCTGCCATGGCTTCGACAATCGGAACAGCTCTTGGCAAAACACAAGGATCATGACGGCCCTTTCCATTCATTTCCTGCTCCTCGCCTTTGGTATTGAGGGTGACCTGCTTTTTCATGATGGTGGCTACCGGCTTGAAAGCCACACGGAAATAAATATCTTCTCCATTGCTGATTCCGCCCTGTATGCCGCCCGAGCGGTTGTCTTTTGTACCGATATGGTTTCCTTTTTTCACAAAGGCATCGTTGTGTTCAGAACCTTTCATTTCCACCCCGTCAAAACCGCTGCCGTATTCAAAACCTTTCACGGCATTGATACCCAGCATGGCTTTCCCTAAATCGGCATGAAGTTTATCGAATACCGGCTCACCGAGACCGGCGGGCATACCGGTGATGAAACAGGAGACTACGCCGCCAATAGTATCGCCTTCTTTACGAACCTGTTCGATCTTTTTGATCATGGTTTCGGCAATCAAAGGATCGGGACAGCGCACATCGTTTGTCTCGGTTATGGAATGATCCAGTTCCCGATACTCTTTCAAAAGCCGGATATCTCCGACCTGCGAAGTGTAAGCGGTGATCTCTATTTTATGTGCTTTCAAAAATAATTTGGCCACAGCACCGGCAACAACCCTGGCAACTGTTTCCCGTGCCGAAGATCTTCCGCCCCCGCGGTAATCGCGAAAGCCGTATTTGGCATCATAGGTATAATCGGCGTGCGAAGGTCTGTAAGCATCAGCCAGGTGATCGTAATCGGTCGGTTTCTGGTTTTCGTTGCGGATGATAAAACCAATGGGAGTGCCCGTTGTTTTTCCTTCAAAAACTCCAGAAAGGAATTCAACTTTATCGGATTCCTTACGCTGCGTCACGATGCGGCTTTGACCGGGCTTACGGCGGTCGAGTTCGGACTGAATAAAATCCAGATCCAGCAAAAGCCCCGAGGGACAACCATCAATGATTCCACCCAAAGCAGGACCATGCGATTCGCCGAAGGTATGAAGCCTGAAAACCTGACCAAAACTGTTGCCTGACATAGAAAACAAAAATAAGGTATTTATATCAAAAGTAAGAGCTTCTCAGAAGTATAACCCAGGCAGGAATATCGAAAGAGGTCTGACCTATTCATTCACATCACATTTATACTGGTATACTCCAAGACATCTCGGACATACTCCGAGACATCTCGGAAACTCACCTTTTAATGCATTTTTCCGGGTATTCTTCCTTTCCATACCTTTGTCTTCCCTAACCAGCCTTTTGTCATGAAACTTCTTATTAAAAACATCAAATCACTCGTTCAAACAGAAACACAAGCACAAAAAAAGGTTGTCGGTTCGGCCATGAAACAGCTGAGCTGCATCGGGGATGCCTGGCTTGCTATTGAAGATGATAAAATTGCCGGATTTGGAAAAATGGAAGACTGGGAAGGCATTAGCGACTGGACCAATCTGGAAGTGATTGATGCTTCCGACAAACTGGTTATGCCCAGCTGGTGCGATTCGCATACCCACCTGGTTTATGCCGGTAGCCGTGAACAGGAATTCATTGCACGCATCAAGGGCAAAAGCTACGAAGAAATTGCTGCTGCCGGTGGAGGCATATTGAATTCGGCCAAATTGCTGGAAGAAACTTCGGAAGATGAACTGGTTGCCGGAGCCCTGATCCGGCTGAATGAAATTATGCATCAGGGTACCGGTGCTGTTGAAATAAAGAGCGGCTATGGCTTGAGTCTGGAGGCCGAACTGAAAATGCTCAGGGTGATCAAAAGGCTGAAAACGCTTTCTCCCCTAACTATCAAATCGACCTTTCTCGGGGCTCACGCCATACCGGCAGCATACAGGGGTCGCAAAGAAGCCTACATCGATCTTTTGATAAATGAAATGATGCCGCGTATTGCCGAAGAAAACCTGGCTGAATACTGCGATGTATTTTGCGAAAACAACTACTTTACTCCGGAAGAAACCATTCGTATTCTGCAAGCAGGAAAAAAACACGGAATGACACCCAAAGTGCATGCCGAACAGCTCAGTAATTATGGCGGAGTGCTTGCGGGAGTCAAATGCGGAGCCATCAGTGTGGACCATCTGGAATATGTAGGTGATACTGAGATCAAGGCATTGCTGGATTCTTCAACCATGCCAACCATACTTCCGGGAGCCGCCTTCTTTCTGTCCCTGCCCCCCCCTCCGGCACGGAAAATGATGGATGCCGGTCTTGCTCTGGCAGTAGCCAGCGATTTCAATCCGGGTTCGAGCCCCAGCGGGAACATGAACCTGATGATTGCCATTTGCTGCATTCAATACAAAATGACACCCGAGGAAGCCATCAACGCAGCGACGATCAATTCGGCGTATGCCATGGATCTGAGTGAAACCCATGGAAGCATTTGTGTTGGGAAACAGGCCAATGTATTTATTACAAAAGAGATTCCGGGCTATGGATTTATCCCATATTCGTTTGGGAGCAATTTTGTGGAGAGGGTGATTCTGAATGGAAAGGTTGTGAAGGATTGAAGAATTGGACACTTCGGACTGGTTTACTGAGCGCAGTTGCATATGTGGCAATCTCTTTGTTCCTCCTTTACCTCAATCTGAAGTATGAATTCTTTGGGCAAGGAGGATCTTGTGGGGGAGGGTTTCTAATGGCCTATCTGGTCTTTGTCTGCCTGACACTTCTTTTTACTCTTATCAGTTTCCTGTTAAGAAAACGTCCCTTTTTCAAGGGCATGTTCATCGTTTTATTGTCGGCGGTAATTTTGGGATTTATCATTTTCAATTTCGGAAAACCAAGCTAGCTGAGAGTTTATTCCTATATTTATTTTTCCAGCCCGATAAAACATGAAACCATTCACTCCAAATAGCCTACAGCTTTGAAGCATTGGTCATTTCTTGCCGGCATTTTCAGCGCCATTGCATTTGTGGCTGCATCAACAGGCCTTATGCTGATCATCCTCATTTACACAGGAGGACAAGGCCCCCATGGCACGTTCAATGGAATCCGGAATGGATTTATCTCATTGATTGTTTTTGCAGGCATCACCTTCATTGGCGCAGGAATAAGCTTCGTTCTAAGAAAATATCCTTTTTTCAAGGGTCTGTTTTATGTCCTTTTCGCAACCATCTTTGCCGGATTTTTAATTTATTCTTTTATAACAAAACAATAAACAAACTACGAAACAAAACCTATTGGTCCGTGACATTCGGCCGGAAGAGAGAAAACAACAAAATTGCTTCTACGGGTCGTGGGGATCAATTGTGCTGTCCAGGTACTGTAACACAACGAATTGAAGACTGACTTTTGGGCTAAAGCCCTCGAACCAAAGCATTTTTAATCCACAACCTTCAGGTCGTGGCAATGGATATTCTTATTTTTTAGTCATTAAAAAAATTGAAGAACCGAGATTGGATTATTGGTTTTATAAGTGGAACTGGAATCTTTGCAATTGCTTTGGTATTCTTGGAAATTGGACTATTCTTTAAGGGCGCGGAATTATTTTGTGGTGGGGTCATGGGGAGATTTTTAATCCTGTTACTATTCTATTTCCCCATCACAGTCTACGTTCTTGAAAGCAGAAAACGCCTTTTCTTTAAAGGTATGTCTATAATTTTAGTCTTACCGGTAGTTGTCTTTAGTATCTATGCTGCAATCAAGATCGGTATCCAAGTTTGGCAACTGATTTGTTCCGCATTTCAGTATTTATGGAAATTCATATGTTCCACTTTCTAGAAACCGAACATTAATAAAGCATGACATTCAGCCGCAAACAACTCCTTTATTTCATTTCCGGCATCGCGCTGATCAAACTGCTGTTTCTTATTCTTTTCAGACCTACTCTGGTGTTTTTTGAGGACCAGGACATTGCTGTAAACCTATGCAGGAGTAACGAGTTCTTCATTTTCTGGGATGGAGTAAAAAACCACACTTTTCAGTTTCCTGTCTATCCTTTTCTGGTTTCTTTGATTTACAAACTTTTCGGCATCCGCCCCCTTTTCGTGGCTGTTTTTCATGTCCTGCTCAATGCAATTACAGCCTTATTGCTGATGGATGTTTTTGCTTTCTTTCTTGAGGAATTCAAGCTGCCTGAATTGATGAAAAGGTATTCCGATAAAATCATTTTCGTTTCTACCCTACTCTTCCTGCTGCACCCAGGCATTACGCACTACGCCTTATTCAAGATTCATCCTTTTACCATGGATTTGTTTATGCTCGTTCTTCCTTTGTATTTCACCGCTAAATACATGCATAAACCGACCAGGCAGAACCAGATCATCCTGTTTCTTGCCTTTGGATTTGCAGTACTCACCAGGGCGACTTTGATTGTTTCGGTTCTTCCTTTCGCATTCCTTCAGTTCGAAAAGCGCGGGCTGAAAAAGACAACCGGGATTCTGACTGTTCTTGCCCTGACTCTCTTTCTGATGTCTGCCCCCTGGCTGTACAGAAATTACCAGCAGGATTGCATCATCGGCTTTGCATCACTGACAGGCAAAGAGCTCTACAAAGGATCTCTGCCCGATTCGGAAGGCAGCAATTACCTGGATAACGGAAAGGATTACACTTCACTGAGAACACAAGGAGCAACTGATTCGCTAAACGCCTTAAGCGTGAAAGGCCAGGATGATTATTTCAAACAGCTCTATTTCCAAAACATGAAGGAAACACCTGCCTTGCAAGCCAAACTCTATGTCCTGAAACTCAAAAACTTCTGGTTTTTCCGCAGCCACATCGGCAACGAATACAGCGGCAGGGTTCAGAAATTCATTCCGCTTTATGAGATCTGTTATCTGATCATGCTCTGCCTGGCTCTTTTTGCGTCATTGAAAATTGGCAGACGAAGCCTGCTTCTTTTGAGTATCCCCATTCTGCTGTCACTCATGCAGTCGGTATTCTATGTAGAAACACGGCACCGACTCATTGCAGAACCCCTGCTTTTCTTTCTGGGTATCATTGGCTTTTGTCTGTTGTATTTGAGGTTTAAAGGGAAGAAAGACACAGGTAAGGGCCAAACTATGCCAATCCCTGAATAATGATTATTTTAGGCAACTGTACAAACGATAAAGCACCATCCGTATATGAACCAAGTCATTGAATGTGTCCCGAATTTCAGCGAGGGGCGGGATTTGAATATCATCAGACAAATTACACAGGAAATAGAATCTGTGGAAGGCGTTAAATTACTCAATGTCGATCCGGGCAAAGCCACCAACCGCACCGTGGTGACATTTGTGGGTGCTCCGGGAGCCGTTATTGAAGCCGCTTTCCGGGCCATTCAAAAAGCGGCCGAACTCATCGACATGAGCAAACATACCGGAGAACATCCGCGCATGGGTGCCACAGATGTTTGTCCGCTTATCCCCATTTCGGGCATCAGCATGGAAGAAACGGCCGACTGCGCAAGAATTCTGGCCGCCAGGGTCGGACAAGATCTGGGCATACCGGTTTATTTGTACGAAGCGGCACAACCCAATAAAGACAGAAACAATTTGTCCGTTATCCGGGCGGGTGAATATGAAGGCTTTTTCAAAAAGATCAAACTGCCGGAATGGAAGCCTGATTTTGGACCGGCCGAATATTCGGTACGAAGCGGAGCTACGGTGATCGG
This sequence comes from Bacteroidota bacterium, assembly GCA_003151415.1. Lineage (GTDB taxonomy): Bacteria > Bacteroidota > Bacteroidia > Palsa-965 > Palsa-965 > Palsa-965. The sequence continues at coordinate 4,959 of PLXK01000173.1, read as the reverse complement.
AGCCCGCGATTTTCTGGTGGCCTACAACATCAACCTGAACACAACGTCCACACGCAGGGCCAATTCCATAGCCTTTGACGTTCGGGAGGCCGGCCGTGTAAAACGCGAAGGAAACCCCATAACCGGAAAAATCGTTACCGATGCAAAGGGCAACCCGGTAAATACTCCCGGAACCCTTAAAGCGGTCAAGGCCATGGGCTGGTATATCGAAGAATATGGCATCACGCAGATTTCGATGAACCTGACCAATATCAAAATCACCCCTGTTCACATTGCTTTTGACGAGGTCTGTAAAAAAGCTTCCGAACGCGGCATCCGGGTCACTGGCTCAGAACTGGTTGGCCTGATCCCATTGCATGCTATGCTGGATGCAGGGAAATATTTTTTACAGAAACAGCAGCGTTCTGTTGGCGTAAGCGAAAAAGAACTCATCAAAATTGCGGTCAAATCGATGGGACTGGAAGAGCTTGGCCCTTTCAAACCCGAAGAACGCATCATCGAATATTTATTGAGAGACCCATCAGCAGGCAAGCTCATCGGAATGAGCCTGGCCGAATTTGCTGACGAAACGGCCAGTGAAAGCCCGGCCCCCGGCGGAGGATCCATTTCAGCCTATATGGGTGCATTGGGCATTTCCCTGGGCACGATGGTGGCGAATCTGTCTTCTCACAAAGCCGGATGGGACGAAAGATGGGAAGAGTTTTCGAACTGGGCAGCCAAAGGACAGAGCCAGAAAGACCAACTCTTAAAACTGGTGGATGAAGACACCAATGCCTTCAACAAAATCATGAACGCATTTGCATTGCCCAAAGCGACAGAAGCGGAAAAGAAAAACAGAAGCGAGAGCATTCAGGCGGCAACGCGTTATGCCACAGAAATACCCTTTCGCGTGATGGAGATTGCTTTTGCTTCCATGGAAATCATCAAAGCCATGGCTGAAACCGGGAACCCCAATTCAGTAACCGATGCCGGTGTGGGTGCGCTCTGTGCAAGAAGTGCAGTGATGGGAGCCTTTCTGAATGTAAAAATAAATGCAGCCGGACTGGCTGACAAAACCTTTGCATCGGATATCATTTCAAAAGGTAAAAAGATTGAAGAAAATACCCAGAGGCTTGAAGCTGAAATCCTGACTCTGGTGAATTCCAAAATCTGAAAGCATCAGGGGAATTTACAGATTCTGAAACGAATACCTGACAATTCCGTATAATAAAACATATCAGGCTTTTATGAGTCCACTAAAGAGACCGAGAGATTTTTTGCTGAGACATCACCTGTTCAGAGACTTCTTTTATTCCTTTTCATTTCGTCTGTTCCTCATTGAATTCAAAAAGAACCATTTTCTGGTCCTTTTCTGGCTCATTCTCTTTGGCGTTGTCACCAATTCCGTTGCGGCAAAATACGGCGTTCCTTTTCTCTTTCTTGGACCCGAATACAACGACGAACTGAGCTTCCTTTCTTATTTCATCGTCGGTTTTTCCTGCGGTGGATTTATCATGGCTTATAACATTGCCAGCTACATCAAAAACGGTTTCCGTTTCCCGTTTCTGGCCACCATGGCCAATCCGTTCATGCGCTTTTGTCTGAACAATTATCTGATTCCGCTTCTTTTTACCATCGTGTATTCTGTCAATATCTACAATTTCCTGAAAGCCGAAAATGTGTTTACGGTCATCCAGATTCTGGGACTGATCCTCTCTCTGATTCTGGGCATTCTCTTTTTTCTATTCATTGCCTTCACCTACTTCTTCAGAACGAACAAAGACATTTTCCATTTGTATGGTATTCTTAGCAAATCAAAATCGCTGAAGGATGACCGGGAAGCTTTCCGCATCCGGCGCAACAACAAGACCGGCGAACGCAATCCTTATCTCATCAAAGAAAGCCGCGACTGGTATGTGGAAACATTTATCACCTGGCCGCTGCGGATTAAACTCGTTCGCCCGGTAAGACATTATAAGAAAGAAATGCTCATGGCCGTGTTTCGCCAGAATCACCGCAATGCCTCGTACTTCCAGGCAATCACTGTTTTCAGCCTCATTGCTCTGGGTCTTCTTCGCAACTATACGGTCTTTGAGATACCGGCAGGGGCCAGCTTGTTCCTGCTCTTTACCGTAATTGTCATGATATTCAGCTCGGTTTATTCCTGGTTCAGAGGATGGGCCACCTTGATTCTGATTATCATCGGCTTGCTTGTCAATTACATGCACAAGGTTGAATTTCTGGCCGGATCGAGCAAAGCCTACGGATTGAGCTATACCGGCAAACCCGCTGCCTTGAGCTATGAGTACCTAAGGACGTACGACAATGACCGGGGCATGCGTTCGCATGATATTGACGAAGCCCTGAAGATGCTGGAAAAATGGAAGATCAAGAATACCATTCCGGGGGATACGATACAAAAACCAAGGCTTGTACTCATCAATTGCAGCGGAGGCGGTCTGCGATCAACACTCTGGACTTTTTATGCCCTGAGTTATATAGACAGCCTTTCGCAAGGCAAACTGATGAAGCATACCGAACTCATCACAGGCTCTTCGGGAGGAATGATTGGTGCAGCCTATCTTCGCGAGCTTTGCATGCAGAGAGATCAGAACCAGATCAAGACCTTTATCAACAATGCCTATATCAACCAAATTTCCCGCGACATTCTCAACCCCATCGCCTTCTCCATTGCCACAAGCGAATGGTTCATCCAGCTTCAGAAATACAAGGTGGGCAGGGAGACCTATTTCAAGGACAGGGGCTATGCCCTGGAATCGAAACTGAATGAGAACACCAAAGTTTTCGAGGGCAAAACGCTGGGCGACTACAAAATTCCCGAAGCCAATGCGGAAATTCCCATGATGGTCTTTTCTCCATCCATTGTCAGCGATGGTCGCAAACTGCTTGTTTCATCACAGGATATTTCTTATCTGGCTCAAAATATTCCCTCAACAAAAATAGAAGGCAAAACACTGATCAATGCATTGGAGTACTCGCGGTTCTTTGAACAGCAGGGAGCAAAAAACACGTTGTTTACCAGTGTTCTGCGCATGAGCGCCACCTTTCCATACATTTCTCCGCTTGTTCTGCTGCCAAGCGAACCCCGCATTGAGGTGATGGATGCCGGATTGAGGGATAACTACGGACTGGAAACTTCGCTGCGCTTCATGGAAGTGTTTAACGAATGGATTGCCAAAAACACAAGCGGCATACTCATTATCCAGCTGCGCGACAAGCNNACCAGTGGTGTGCTTATCATCCAGCTGCGTGACAAACACATGGAATCGCCTATTGATGATGATCCGCCACAGACTCTTTTTCAGTCATTCTCAACACCGATGGGCAGTTTCTATGGAAACCTTTTTGCCGTGCAGGATCTGAACCAGAACCTCGAACTTCAGTCGGCCGACAAATGGGTAAAAAGCCATGTCAATATTGTCAGGCTCGAACTCCAGAACGAATCAAACGATCACATTTCACTCTCCTGGCACCTGACCCACAAGGAAAAACGAAAAGTGTTCCACTCGCTCGACCTGCCCGAAAACCAGGCGACCATAAGAAAGATCCAGGAGTTGCTGGCAAATTGATTTCGTTTTGCTTCAAGATTCCGAACTCACCTCAGCCCCAGCCCTCTCCATGAAAAATGGAGAGGGGAGTTTCATGATGGTAAATAAGCTCTGGCGTTCACTTTCTATCCTTCATAGATGAGAAATCGGGGAGAGCTGCGACTATGAAGTCGAATTCATGTGCCCCTCCCCAATAATTTAAAAACTATTGAACCCCAAAATATGGTCCACAAACATTGCACAAAAGAACAGTTTACACAGGCAAAAATCCGTTTAAAGGAAATTGAAAAACAGATGTGCATCTACGCTCCGGGCTTTCATTCTGTCGGGCAGGACAGACCGGGATCGGAGGATATACTGGCTATGAGTATGGTGAAGAGAAGCAAAAATGAAACGAGGGATATCGGAATTTTGTTTGATGACAATCCACTGCAGGAAACCTTTACTTTTTATGCGGCAAAATCAATGCGGGAAGGAAGCGATCTTTATTTCAAAAGAGCAGATATCGTTCAAAATATATCCATGAAAGAACTGGAGAACAATCTGGAGAGTCATTGCAAGCTGGCCTTAGAACATCTCGATCTATGGAAGCTGGAAGATCTGAGTAAAATGTAAATGCTTGCAAATAAAAACAGCACCTTGTTGCCAAAGTGCTGTATCTTATTGATTATTAATGTGCTCCCGAAGGGATTCGAACCCCTAACCNNCTCTATCCAGTTGAGCTACGGAAGCCTTTTACAGGTGGCAAATTTAGTTAAATTCTCTGACTCTCATAATATGACTGAAATATTATGTTTCAGACCTTTTGCATGCCGCTTTGCCTTTCTTACTACTTTCGTTTCTCAATCAACACATGCGCATATGGAAGTATTAAAAGATTCCCCTATAATCATTGTCCTGCTCCTTTTTCTGGTTATCATCATCAAATCCTTTGTTACTGTTAACCAGGGCACAATTGCCGTGATTACGGTTTTTGGAAAATTTCGCCGGGTGATGATGCCGGGTCTGAACTTCAAGATTCCCTTTATCGAAGCCATTTATAAAAAGATCTCGATTCAGAACCGGTCGGTAGAGCTCGAGTTTCAGGCAACAACGATCGACCAGGCCAATGTATATTTCAAGGCCATGCTGCTCTATTCTGTACTTGACCAGAAAGAAGAGACCATGAAAAATGTGGCTTTCAAATTTGTGGATGAAAAAAACCTCATGCAGGCGCTCATCCGAACTGTTGAAGGAAGCATACGATCGTTTGTGGCAACCCGCAAACAGGCGGAAGTGCTCTCCCTGCGACGCGACATCGTGGAATATGTAAAGGAACAGATTGACAAAACCCTGGAGACATGGGGATATCACCTCCAGGATTTGCAGCTGAACGACATTACTTTTGATGAAGTGATCATGAAATCCATGA
>PLXK01000176.1 GCA_003151415.1 Bacteroidota bacterium | reverse complement strand
TGGGGAGAAAAAGTTTTTGAAACCAATGCGCAGGGGGATTGCTGGGACGGGACATTCCGCGGTCAGCCAATGAATTCGGCCATTTTTGTTTATTACCTGAAAGCCACATTGGTTACAGGTCAAATCATCACACAAAAAGGAACAATCACTCTCGCAAGATGACGTTCCGATCATCAAAACCAGTTAAAAATGAAACACTTCTTATCCTTTGTCTTTCTGATCTTTTTTGCAGGCATCCTGGCTCAGCCGCCTGTTCGTTTTTATGAACATGGAAGATGTGGATATAAAAAAAACGACGGTAAAATTCTTGTCCCAACCCAATACGATGCCGGAAGNNTGTCTGGCGGTAAAATGGGTTTTCTCAATGAATCCGGCAAAGTGTGTATTCCTTTTCAGTATGACGAAGCGTCACTTTTTGTAAACGGGTTGGCCAAGGTAGGATGGAAGGGTAAGTTCGGATATATCAACACCACCGGAAACTTTGTTATCCCTGCAGAGTACGATCAGGCAGAAGACTTCTCTGAAGAGCTGGCGCTTGTGAAGAAGAACAACCTGTTTGGATTTGTGGATGCCACCGGCCATACGGCAATCCCCTTTCAATATGAAGAAGCGCACTCGTTTTCAGAACAACTGGCTTCAGTTAAAACAAACGGAATGTGGGGATTCCTGGATAAATCGGGTAAAACGTACATTCCCTTCCAATACGATATGGCCTTCTTTTTTAAGAACGGGGAATGCGTCGTGCGCAAGGGAAGCGAAGAGTTTTTCATCAATAAGAAAAATACAATGACCAGAAAGATAGAAAAGCCTGTAGAAATGGAAGGGCGCGAGTCCGGAGGGAAAGGCAAGTAACGATTAATTTCAGGTTCTCATATCCTTCGGTACACGCATAACCGACACTTCGAAATCTCAGAGAAAAAGGGAAGCGGCATCGGCCTGCATTTTTTTTCTTTCAATCATTTCTTTGACAAAATTTTTCCCTTCCAGAGAGCGAATCAGGAATTCCGATTTCTTTCCGTCTTTGGCTAACAGATTAAAGCGCATCAGAAAAGAGCTGTCTGTTTGCTGGCCATAATTGGTGACAATGACATTGTATTTGTTTACCCCGATAGAGTCCACATCTTCCCATCGGAAATAACGGGTTCCCAGCTTTTTGATGGAGATACCATTTTCATCGGTTTTTATCCGGTGGCAACCTGCTGCAAAAACATAGATCAGCAGCGGAAGCGTAAGACCAATGGTGCATATAGCCAGCATCCCATAGCTCATGATGATCTGGAAGGCTCGTCCATAGCCTGCGAAGACCTTGCCTTTGATGAACCACATCGTTTGCAAATCGTACACCCGAATGGCAGAGGAATCTTTCACATCAATCGCCTTAGCCTCCATTTTGTCATTCCAAACGCATGATGCAGGCATTCTTGCTTTCAGATCATTCACAAAACGAATGCCCTGTTCGTCGGCAGAATCAATCTGGACGATCTGAAAGATCTGTTCCTTGTCGTTTTTCCGGATCCTGATGTCGTACTGAAGTTTGGATGTCATCACCCCTTTTTTGATGGTTATACTACTCAGGGAATCGAGCGGAGCGGTTTTTTTGACCATCATCATGCGTGTGTAAATCTGATTGTCGGTAGTGAATCCAAGAGTGATTTGTGCACCGCTCATATTAAAATCGTACTGACTTTGAAGTTGGATATCGCTCATAAAGTTTTGGGATTTACTCAAATGTAAAATATTCCGAACAATTTTTAAAGAAAAAAAGAATGTTGGCAGGATCAATGGAAAGAAGTTGTTTTCTGAAGGGTTTCATTTTTAATGGCAACAATCTATCCTGTTCTATTTTAAAAAACAAAATTGCCATTTCGAGCTATTTCTAGTCGCAACAATGCCTGCTTTTGTCCTGAATTTGCTCGAAATGGTATATTTCGGCTCTTTCTTAACAAATAATTCACGACCTTTAAACCCTGCAAAGATTTTCCAGTCAGACACACATGTTTAAACGTCTTGTTTTCGTCCTTTTATGCATTCAACTTAGCCTGGCCATGGCTGCATCATCGCAGACAGGGACCGATACCTTGAAAACAGCAAAGGACAGTCTTCCTGTTTGTAAAAAACATACAACCATCAAACCGACCACGGATTTTGACCAGCGCTTTTCATTTATCCGGAATTACTCGGTAAATATCTGGGGCCAACGTGGAGGCATTTTGTTAAATGAAGAGTGGAAGTTTGGTGTTGGAGCCTATTACATGGATGATACCCGGATGAGTGCCAGAAGCGCTTCCGGTGTTGTCAATCCGGGTCGTTATCTAAAACAAAACCTGATTTTCGGAACGGCATATGTAGAACCTTTTCTTCTTCGCAAAAAATACTGGGAGTTAAGTGTTCCTTTTGAGTTGGGATATGGAAAAGCGGGATCATCCACTTACGAGAGTTCAAACGATCAGTTGATTCGTGTGCGCACCAAAGACTTTATTCCAACCGGAGCCGGCCTTTCCTTATCGCTCAAATTCCCTTCTATTGGCAGGTTTAAGCCGACCAGCTGGATAGGCATTAATTTTTTGGCAGGATACAGGTATTGCCTGCTGGAGAATGTGTTTAAGACAGACTACGACGGAGCCTTCTGGTCGATCAGCGGAGCCTTGTTTCTTGACCGTATTTTTGATGATGTCCGCGCCCGGAAAAACAGGAGGAAGGGCATACCCAATTGTGAGCCGACAGATTAAAATGAATGTGCAGTTGGCAAAAAGGGATGGGTGAGTTGCCGTTTTTTTGCAAGCGAACATTCAAATCACAAAGAAACAAAACGAGTAAAAAAACGGCCTTCCAAAATTGTTTATTTCTCAATTCTCATTTGCCAACCGGCAAGATCGAATAACCGGGTTATTTCAGCGCATCCTGGATCTTTGGATGATAGAATTTTTTCTTCAAAGCCGGATAAGCGGCATAGACCAGCTTTGTTGAAATCATTCCAATGCCTGCTCCCACCAACACATCAGATAACCAGTGCCTGTTGTTCATCATCCGCATCATTCCTGTTGCCGAGGCCGTGCCATAACCAAAAATGCTGTACAGGATGCTCGTTCCTCCATATTCCTGATTCATCACCTCGGCACCTGTAAAGGCGGAAGTGGTGTGCCCGGATGGGAATGAATTGTAGGTGCTGTTGTCGGGCCGAAGGGTATGGGTGGCATATTTCAGACCGGTGGCAATACCGATGGAGAGTGCCATAGATCCGCCGTAAAGAATGACTTGTTCAGTGAGTCCGTGTTTGCCTTTTACACCGCACAGATTGAGCGAAAATACGGTAGCTGCCGGTACAAATTGCAGATAATTATCCAGGGTGCTGTGAAAACCGGGAAATGCTTTTTGAATATCCCTTTTGGCATCAAAACGATCGTAGAATGTATGGCTTGGTCCGATGGCGATGATGCCGTAGGTTGTCAGCAGAACGGGGGCGGCATAGGAGCCAACCATTCTAAGATTTTTGTGAAGTTCTCTGGTGTCCGGATTCAGAAAGGTTGAGTCGGCAACACTGTGTGTCTTGTTTTGGGCCTGGGTAAATCCTGTGCCCATACTCAGAAAGAAAATAAGAATGTACAGTTTCTTCATTCGGTTCAGTTCAGTTTTTCATTTTGGCCTTCATCACTGCCGCTTCCGCACAGTTTTGACCGTCTATGGCGGCTGAAACAATTCCTCCTGCATAGCCAGCCCCTTCGGCACAGGGATATAAACCGGCAATCTCCACATGCTCGAATGTTTCTTTGTTGCGGGGTATCCTCACCGGAGAAGACGTTCGGGATTCCACACCATGCAATGTGGCCTCGTTGGTAAAATAGCCTTTCATCTTTTCTCCAAATACGCGAAATCCGTCTTGCAGTCTTTTGCCCATTTCGGGAGGAAGAAGCTCATGAAGAGGAGCCGAAAGAATGCCCGGCTGGTAGGATGTATGTGGCAGATCCGCTGAAATCTTTCCATTTACGAAGTCGATCATGCGCTGGGCAGGAGCCGTTTGTCTCCGTCCACCGGCGATGAAAGCTGCTTTTTCCAATGCCTGCTGATACCGCAACCCTGCAAGAGGGCCATCAGCCGCATACTTTTTGTAGTCTTCGGGTTCAATGGAAACCACAATTCCCGAATTGCTGTATGGGTTATTTCGTTTGCTGGGTGACCAGCCATTGGTGACCACTTCTTCGGGTCCTGTAGCGCAAGGTGCAATGATGCCTCCCGGACACATACAGAACGAATAGACGCCCCTTCCGGCACTCTGGTGAACAAGATTGTAGGATGCGGCAGGAAGGTGTTTCCTGAGCTTGTCAACCTGGGCAGAAGCGCAATGGTATTGTATGGAATCAATAAGGGCCTGGGGGTGTTCAACCCGAAGTCCCATAGCAAAGGGTTTGGCTTCCAGACGGATGTTTTTTCTGTGAAGCATGTCAAAAATATCCCGTGCTGAATGGCCTGTTGCAAGAATGACCTGTCCGGAGAGGAATTCTTTTTCCTCATCACCGCAAACGGCATGGACGCCTTTTACTGCGTTGTCGCGGATGAGTAAATCGGTGACGCGGGTCTGAAAATGAATTTCGGCACCAGCCCTGATCAGAGCTTCGCGAATGCTGACAATGATTTGCGGAAGTTTGTTTGTGCCAATGTGGGGATGGGCATCGACCAGAATATCTTCGCTGGCGCCATGTGCAACGAATGTTTCGAGTATGCTGTTTACGTCGCCGCGTTTCGTTGAACGGGTGTACAGTTTCCCATCCGAATAGGTTCCGGCTCCCCCTTCTCCGAAACAATAGTTGGAATCGGGATTGACAATGTGATTCTTGCTCAGGGCTGCCAGATCGAATCGGCGGTTTCTGACATCTTTTCCCCGTTCAAGAATAACAGGTTTGATATTCAGTTCGGCGCAGCGCAGTGCAGCGAATAATCCTGCAGGTCCCGCACCCACAATAATCACCGTTTTTTCCCTGGAAACATCAGGAAGTTCTTTTTTCAGAAGGAGGGAAGGAGGAGATTCATCCACATAAATCCGGACACGCATGTTGAAGCGGATCTCTTTTGCCCTTGCATCCACCGAGCGTTTGAGAATGCGAAGAAAGGAAATTGATTTTTTGGGGACAGACAGTTTTTGGGCTGCAATGTTTCGGATAGACTCTTCGGATCCTGCTTCTTCGGGAGAAACGAAGATATCTGTTTCGTGTATCATGAAAAGATCAGCCTTCGAAAGTGAATGAAAGCAAAACCATTTTGGAATTCAGCTTCTCAATGGAAGTTGAATAAATATACTGGTCGTGAACAATGAGGTCTTTGAAGCCGTAGGAATATTTGAGTTCCATGCCGAATTTGAAGTATGGAAGAAAGAATTCCGCTCCGGCACCCACATCCACGCTCCAGTCGTTTTTTCGAAGTTTCACCACCGCATCCTGTGCATTGGTGTTGTTTACATCCTTTTGGGAGGCCATATCGATGCTGTATTTTGAACCGGCAAGCATATACGCAGCAAAGTTATGAAGCCGTTTGGAGCGCAGTTTGAGATCAAGCGGAAACTCAACAAATGTCGATTCAACAAGTTTTTTCTGGTCCACCCATTTGCGTGTAGTGTCGTGAGGGGTGACAAATGAATAAACCAGGGTCCGGGCGGCGAAGGAAAGATCGGGTACAAAACGGATACAGAGGTATTTCATAAACGCATACTCGCAAACGATCCCGATATTGAATCCGTAATCAGGCACTGATCTGACTGCTTTTAGCGAATCCATTAAATATAAGCCCTTTGCAGGATGGATGATGAAGTCCGACTTGTTGATGCCGAGCGTAAATCCAAAATGGAGTTTGGTATTGTAATATTTCGGCAGGTTGTCATTACTGCTTTCTTGTGCACCAAGATAGCCGGCTGATAATAGAGCAATAAACAACGTAAGCAGGAAGAGTTTCAGTTTCACGATGTATTAAGCTTTTGGATGATTTCGACGATTCTACGGCCAGCTTTCAGCTGTTAAACGGATATAAAGATAATTTATTTTTTGCCTTTGTAAATAGTTGCTATTCCGAAGCTTAAGGGAGTCGCTTCACAATCGGCATATCCCAGTCTGGTCATGATGCTGAGAAAGTCCTTCCCCGCCGGAAAAGCAGCTACAGACTCATTCAGATAAGAATAGGCCCTTTTGTCTTTTGAAAACAGTTTGCCCACCAGAGGACAGACCCATTTGAAGTAAAAATGATAGACCTGTTTGACCGGAAAAACGCTGGGACGTGAAAATTCGAGAATGATTGCCGTCCCGCCCGGTTTCAGCACCCTGAGCATGTTGGACAGGCCTTTTTCAAGATGTTCAAAATTGCGCACCCCGAACCCAACGGTCAGTGCATCAAAGGTGTTTTCGGCAAAGGAAAGATTTTCTGAATCTCCTGATCTGAGCTCGATTTTGTCAACCAGGTTCATTTTTATCAGTTTTTCCCTTCCATATTTCATCATGCCTTCTGAAATATCCACACCGATGATTTTGTCGGGGTTCAGTTTCAAGGCTTCAATGGCAAAGTCGCCCGTGCCGGTGGCGATATCAAGTATGTATTTGGGTTTAGATGCCTTCAGCATGCCAACGGCTTTTTTTCTCCATCCTTTGTGAATCCCTAAAGAAAGCAACTGGTTCAGAAAGTCGTAACGGCGGGCTATGTTGTCGAACATTTCTGCGACCTGCTCCTTTTTAGCGGTGTTCGTATTGTATGGAGTGATGCCTTCGGTCATTCTATTTTTTTGCTGGTACTAATAATTCAATGGCTTCAATGCGAAGCTGTTCTTTATCAATAGGCACGACACCTACTTTTTCGCATACCAGCCCACCGGCCAGATTGGAAATGTTGGCAATCGATTCGGGTTTTAGTTTCAGGGCCAGGCAAAGAGAAGCCACACTCACAACCGTATCTCCGGCTCCGGAAACATCGGCAATCATGCGGATGTGGGCAGGAATAAGTTTCTTGACTTTTTTGCTGCTGATGTAAATGCCGTGTTCGGAAAGTGTGATCAGGGCAATTTCAATTTTCATTTTTGAACGGAGCATCTCAACGGCTTTTTGTATTTCCTTGACATTGTTTTGGTCGAAATCCCAGTTCACGCCTTCTCTCAATTCTTTCAGGTTCGGTTTGAACATAGTCACCCCTTTGTAATCGGCGAAATGTTTTTTCTTGGGATCGACAACGGTAGGAATCTTTCTTTTGTTGGCTTCTGTGATGACATTCTGGATCAGCGGCAGGGTGAGGAGACCTTTGTTGTAATCTTCGAAAATAATCACATCGATGCGCTCATGCTTGATCAGGTAGGTAATCAGCAGGAGGAACTGTTCCGTTTCATCTATTGTCACATCATGTTCGTCCTCTTCATCGACCCGGATCATCTGGTGATTATTCCCGATCACCCTGGTTTTTATGGTTGTGATGCGGTCCCTGCTTTTCAGTATTCCTTTCGTGCTGAGCTTTTGTTTCTGCATCAGCTCGAGAAAGCGGGCGCCTTCTTTATCCACTCCAATGACCGAGCAGAGAATAGGCGTAGCACCCATGGCCTGCACATTGAGCGCAACGTTGGCTGCTCCACCGAGGCGTCTTTCTTTTTTAATGATTGAAACAACCGGAACCGGAGCTTCAGGTGAAATACGGTTTACTTTACCCCAGAGATAGGAATCGATCATTACGTCTCCGATGATCAGTACGCGCAGGTTATTGAAAGAACCGAATATTTTGTTGATCTCCTTTACAGTCACGGTTTGAATGTATTAGTGTTTATAACTTTGTTTGGTTTTTGGAAAGCGGATTTGGTTTGGCTGATTACTTTAAAAGAGCCAGGGCTTCTTTAATTCTGCGCATGGCCTCGGTCAGCTTTTCTTCCGATGTGGCATAGGAAAAACGAAGGTAATGGTCATCTCCGAAAGCGGCACCCGGCACCATGGTCACATGAGCTTTGTCTGCTAAAAACATACACAGATCGGTAGCATTGCCAATGGGGGTGTTTCCGTATGATTTTCCAAAATAATACGAAACTTCGGGATATACATAAAAGGCACCTTCCGGTTTGTTGAGTGTGAAGCCGGGGATATCTTTCATGAGCGAGAGCAGCAAATCTCTTCTGCGTTTGAAAGCATCTCTCATTCCGAAAGTAGCTTCCTGGGGCATTTCCATGGCTTTTTGCATGGCTTTCTGAGTAATGGAGCAGGTTGCCGAAGTAAATTGGCCCTGCATCTTGTCGCAGGCTTTGGCAATCCACAGCGGTGCCGCCAGATAACCGCCTCTCCAGCCTGTCATGGCAAATCCTTTGGAAACGCCATTGACCGTGATCACCCTTTCTTTGATAAAATCAAACTGGGCCATGCTTTCGTGTTTGCCGATGAAATTGATGTCTTCGTAAATTTCATCCGAAAGAATGTAAAGTTCCGGGTATTGAATGATCAGTTCGGCAATGGCCTTGAGTTCGGATCTTGAATATACGCTCCCTGTTGGATTGCAGGGTGTGCTGAAAATGAGCAGGCGTGTCTTGGGTGTGATGGCTGCTTTGAGTTGCGCGGGAGTGACTTTAAAGTTCGCCTCATGGGTAGCCGGAACGATAACCGACTTTCCTTCTGCCAGCTTGACAAGTTCCAGGTAACTCACCCAGAAAGGAGCGGGGATGAGTACTTCATCACCCGGATTGATCAGGCAAAGAACAGTATTGGCTATGCATTGTTTGGCACCTGTGCTGACAACAATTTGATCGGCGGTATAATCCAGGCCATTGTCCCTTTTGAGTTTGTTTGCCACAGCCTGACGGAGTTCGAGATAGCCTGAGACATGGGTATAATAACTGAAATTGTCATCGATGGCTTTTTTGGCGGCCTCTTTGATCGGTTCAGGAGTAGGAAAATCGGGTTCTCCGAGACTCAGGCTGATGATGTCGATCCCTTGCGCAATCAGTTCCCGGCTCTTGCGGGCCATAGCGATGGTTTGGGATTCTGACAGGGCATTGATTCTGTCCGATAAGGTCATAAGGCAAAAAATGTTTCGCAAAGCTACTTATTTTTGACGGAATCGGCAGGAATCGGATAAATTTGCCGACGGGGAGCCATGTCCATCTGCTTTTCAGCTGGAATCCGGAAAAATCCCGATATTTAGCCACCTTAAGATTCAAATAATCGCTATTTCCCGGAACCGGAAAAGAATCTGAAAGATGAATCCGGAAATAATTGAACGCAATAAACTGATTACACTATGGAAATAACACTGCAATTGTTCATTGGCGCACTGAAGATGATTATCCCGGCATTCATTGTGTTCCTGACAGCGTATTATCTGGTAAAAAATTTCCTGGACAATGATGCAAGGAAACGACTGACTGAGATCCGTATCGGCAACCAGGGAATCATCACTCCGACCCGTCTGCAGGCCTATGAGCGCATTGCGCTGTTCCTTGAGCGCATTTCACCAAACAGCCTTATTCCAAGAGTCAATAAGCCAGGCATGAGTGCACGCCTGCTTCAGACGGAACTCATCAAAGCTATCCGTACCGAATTTGAACACAACCTTTCCCAGCAAATATATATCAGCGGCCATGCATGGGAAATGGTAAAGACAGCCAAGGAAGAAATCATCAAGCTCGTCAATATTTCCTCCACAAAGATTCCGGATACCGCCTCCAGCATCGATCTCAGCCAGATGATCATTAACATTTCAGCTCAGGTTGCCAAACTGCCAACAGATGTGGCCCTGGAATATATCAAGCGGGAAGTCGGACAGAATTTCTGAGTTTATCAAGTTTATCATTCGCAGCGTGTATGGAAGAGAAGGAACGTAAAGAGAAATTTCTCACCGATTCTGGAATTGAAATCAAACGGCTTTATGGAAAAAAAGAGTTCCCGGATGAACGGCCCGGTGAATTCCCTTTCACCAGAGGCGTTCAGGAAACGATGTACCGGAGCAAACTCTGGACCATGCGTCAGTATGCCG
>PLXK01000082.1 GCA_003151415.1 Bacteroidota bacterium | reverse complement strand
CCTAACAACCGATACCATTATAGTAATAGCTTTTCATTATTGATTATTCGTTTATGTAGACAAATTTATAAGTGTAAATACCTACTGTCTAATACAATTTGATACTATTTTAAGGTTTCGGACTTGCCTATTTTGTCGATATTAAACTCATATTCATATTGTTTATTGACAATTTAGTCGAATCAAAATATTTCTTTATTGTTTTTATTGTCTCTATTATTCTTGTCCAACCCCATAAAAGAAGAAAGTATTTTTATACTTTGCTGATAAACAGACATTTGATTTTATATCAAGGCGCTATAAGCTATAACTCTATATCATATATGCGTATCCTATTTTGTCAATTATTTTAAACCCGCTTGCACTAAAGCCTGAAGCAAAAAAAAGAATTTTAAGTTTTCAGGTAGGTAAAATCAACCTAAAAGTCTCTCTCTTTTTTTCCGCAAGCCCCTTCTTTTGAGTGGAAATATGTTTCTTTTTTGGAATATAATTCGGGGTATTCCTTTGCGGCACGGATACTTTGCTCTTACACAAGTCTGAATTCCAAGAGGAAGCTGAAATTTACTGTTGATCCCTGACCTGAATAAAAACAGTCGGATATTGGAAAAGGCATCCGGAAGAATCGGTTTCTGCCAGATTTATGCTTCCACTCTGCTTGCCCCAGTCCAGAAAAAGCGAATGCGTGCCGGCTCCGGATTTTATTTCGCATCCGGCAGGGTAAGTCCAATTGTAGCTGGATTTTTCATGCCCGGGAACGGAATAATTCAGGTTTTGCTCATCTTTACCAACCTCTGATTGACCGGTGATATATTCTGTGTGGACCAGGCCAAAATCGAAGGCTGTCCACCAGGTTGAATGATAATTCCGGTCTTCTGAAAAAGCAAGCAGTTTTCCTCCCTGGTTGGGGCAGCTTCCGGGGTGAATCAAAAGAGCATGTCCCAATTTTTTAACTTTGTAATATAAAACGGCTTCTTTCAAACCGGCATCAAAAAATATTGTCTTTTCAATATCGGGATTGTCCGCAAACCGGTCTGTCTTCCTGGAAAGCAAACTATCGGCTTGTTTTAAAGCAGTCCATTGCTTCAACAACTCCAACCCGCATTTTTTATTCACAACCAGATCGTTTTCTCCCTGATAAATAATCATTTTCGGGTACGAGCCTTTATAACCCGGATTTTGCAGCTGTACCTTTTCAGCCCATTGTTCGGGAGTATATTCAATCCGCCCTGCCATCAGTGAGAGGGACGAAAAAACATTTCCGGCACCATTGTAAGGCCCTCCGGCAAAAACAGCACCGGCGCAAAACGTGGAGGGATAAGTAGCCATAAGTACAACGCTCATTGCAGCCCCGGCCGAAAGACCCGTAATGAATATCCGTCCTGAATCAATTGCATATCTGCTTTTCATGTAATCCACCATTTCCTTTATGGAGGCGTCCTCTCCCATTCCTTTGTGGATGTCTCCTGACCGGTACCAGCAAAAACACCTCTGGGGGTTATTGAAAAATTGCTGTTCAGGATACACCAGCAGAAAACCATTGGCGTCGGCCAGTTTGTTCCAGCCTGTTTGTTCAGAAACATTTTTTGCATTCTGCATGCAGCCATGCAGGACCAGCACAAGAGCTTTTCCGGAAGCCGTGTCTGCTGAAGGGGGAACGTGAATAAACATTTTCAGGTTTCCCGGGTTCTTGCCGAAATTTTCGATTTGCAAAAGCTCCTGAGAATACGAATCGGCTGCTGTTAAAAAAAGGAAAAGCAGGCTCAATAGGTATGAGTGGGGAAAAGTAAATGCGTTATCCTGTTTCATTGATGTTCGAAATTCATTTCAGCAAAAACCCCCTGCCGGTGGGCAGAGGGTTTTCGAAAAAAAAGGAATCAGATTATGATCCGCATGCTTCGCAGGCATCCGGGTTGTCAAGCGAACAGGAAACTTCGCTGGCTATAAGCGTGGCGCGTTCGCTGATGAGTTCATCTTCGTTGCCCAGAATTTCGGCAGAAGCTTCCTGTGCCTCAACTGTAAATTTGATGGCATCGGCAGCAGCTTTGGTCCGGAGATAGTACATACCGGTCTTTAGGCCTTTCTTCCAGGAATAGAAATGCATGGAAGTCAGTTTGGCGAAATTGGGTTCCTGTACAAATAAGTTGAGTGACTGGCTCTGACAAATATAAGCTCCACGGTCTGCAGCCATATCGATAATGGTCTTCATTTTTATTTCCCAAACGGTTTTGTAAATCTCTTTCACGTTTTGCGGAATCTCATCGATATCCTGCACGGAACCGTTGGCTGCAATGATTTTGTTTTTCAGTTTGTCGTTCCAGATACCGAGCTTCACAAGATCCTTCAGCAAGTGCTTGTTCACCACCACGAACTCTCCGCTAAGCACGCGGCGCGCATAAATATTGCTGGTATATGGCTCGAAGCATTCGTTGTTGCCCAAAATCTGCGAAGTCGAAGCCGTTGGCATGGGTGCGAGCAAAAGCGAATTCCTCACGCCGTGTTTTTTAACTTCTTCTTTCAGCACATTCCATTCCCAGCGATCGCTTGGTGTGACACCCCACATGTCGAACTGGAAAATCCCTTTGGATATGGGTGATCCGGGAAAGGTTTCGTAAGCCCCGTCCACCATGGCCAAATCCTTGGAAGCGGTCATGGAAGCATAATAAATGGTTTCATGAATTTCTTTATTGAGCTGTTGGGCTTCCGGCGATTCAAAGGGATAGCGCATCAGGATAAAAGCATCGGCAAGACCTTGTACGCCGATGCCAATGGGGCGGTGGCGCATGTTGCTGCGGCGGGCTTCAATGATGGGATAGTAGTTCCTGTCAATGATTTTGTTCAGGTTATTGGTCACAACGCGCGTGATATCAAAGAGCCGCTGGTGATCGAATTTTCCGTCGATAACGAAACGGGGCAGGGCAATGGATGCCAGGTTACAGACAGCCACCTCATCGGCGGAAGTGTATTCCATGATTTCAGTACAGAGATTGGACGATTTGATCGTGCCCAGATTCTGCTGGTTGCTCTTGCTGTTGCAGGCATCTTTGTACAGCATGTATGGGTTGCCGGTTTCCACCTGCGATTCGAGAATTTTATTCCACAGATCGCGCGCCTCAATTGTTTTGCGGGCTTTTCCTTCCTTTTCGTATTTTTCGTAGAGCTCTTCAAATTTTTCTCCCCAGCAATCCGACATTCCTGGCGCTTCGTTGGGACAGAAAAGAGACCACTTGCCGTTTTCCTCGACACGTTTCATAAAGAGATCGGGAATCCACATAGCAGTAAAAAGGTCGCGGGCGCGCATTTCTTCTTTTCCATTGTTTTTCCGCAGGTCCAGGAACTCGAAAATATCAGCATGCCAGGGCTCGAGATAAATGGCAAAAGAACCTTTGCGTTTTCCTCCCCCCTGATCCACATAGCGTGCTGTGTCGTTGTACACGCGCAGCATGGGGATGATTCCGTTCGAAGTTCCGTTTGTTCCTTTGATGTATGAACCCGTAGCACGGATGTTGTGGATGCTGAGTCCGATTCCGCCGGCGCTTTGGGAGATCTTGGCGCAGTTTTTCAGGGTATCGTAAATGCCGTCGATGCTGTCGTCTTTCATGGAAAGCAGGAAGCAGGAGGACATTTGCGGTTTTGGAGTGCCGGCGTTAAAGAGTGTGGGGGTGGCATGTGTGAACCAACGCTCACTCATGAAATTATATGTTTCGATGGCGGAAACAATGTCATCTTTGTGAATGCCTACGGCCACACGCATGATCATGTGCTGGGGCCGTTCTGCAACCTGCCCGTCAATTTTAAGCAGGTAAGAGCGCTCGAGGGTTTTGAATCCGAAATAATCGTATCCGAAATCGCGGTCATAAATAATGGTCGAATCCAGTTCCTGAGCATTGTTCATCACAATCTCATAGACATCTTCGGCAATGAGTGAAGCCTTCTGACCGGTTTTGGGATCCATGTAATTATACAGATCGGCGATGGTCTGTGAAAAGGATTTCTTGGTGTTCTTGTGCAGGTTGGAAACGGCGATCCGTGAAGCCAGAAGTGCGTAGTCAGGATGTTTCGCTGTAAGCGAAGCGGCCGTTTCTGCAGCCAGGTTATCCAACTCACTGGTAGAAACTCCTTCGTAAATGCCATCAATTACTTTCATTGCAACTGCAACTGGATTCACATGAACGGGGTCAAGCCCGTAGCTGAGTTTTTGGATGCGTGCCGTGATTTTATCAAATTTCACAGATTCACGATTACCGTCTCTTTTGATTACGTACATAAACGGAGAATTTTGGGGTTCGTTGATTTTTTTAATTGGCCAATTTTTTTAATACCTCGGTTAACTTCTTCATTTTGGTTCCGCCAGGGGCGAAAAGTCCTTTACGTTTGCGAAAGAGGCCAACGTAAGGGCAATCTTGTATGCTGAAATAATTACTTAAAAATCTTCTTCGAGACTGAATTTCTGTGCTTCGTTGGTATTTCCGACACCCGACTTCTTGTATTCCGCTACACGTTTTTCGAAGAAATTTGTTTTCCCCTGCAGGGAAATCATTTCCATGAAATCAAAGGGGTTTGTTGCATTGTAAGCTTTTGGACAGCCTAGTGCCACAAGAAGTCTGTCGGCCACGAACTCGATGTACTGACACATATTGTCCGAGTTCATGCCGATAAGCCGCACGGGCAGCGCATCGCAAACAAATTCCTTTTCGATGACCACGGCATTGGTGATGATGTCTGTCACCTGTTGTTGTGGCAAAGGATTGGCCAGCTGGGAATAAAGCAGGCAGGCAAAATCGCAATGAAGTCCTTCATCGCGGGATATGAGTTCGTTGGAGAAGCTGAGTCCGGGCATAAGGCCCCGTTTTTTCAGCCAGAATATGGAACAGAAGCTACCAGAGAAAAAGATTCCTTCCACGGCAGCGAAAGCCACCAGCCGCTCGGCGAAAGAACCGTTGGAGATCCAGCGGATAGCCCAGTCGGCTTTTCTTTTGACACAGGGAACGGTATCCAGGGCATGAAACAGGTCGTGTTTTTCCTGGGGCTCCTTGATATAGGTATCTATAAGAAGCGAATAGGTTTCGGAATGGATATTCTCGATCATGATCTGGAAACCATAAAAGCAACGGGCTTCCGGAAACTGCACTTCTCTCATGAAATGCACAGCCAGGTTTTCATTGACAATACCATCGCTGGCGGCAAAGAAGGCAAGTACATGCTTGATAAAGTGTTTTTCGTCTTTATTCAGTTTATTGTCCCAATCTGTCTGATCTGAACTCAGGTCAATTTCCTCGGCAGTCCAAAAGCTGGCTTCCGCTTTTTTATACATCTCCCACATTTCCTTGTGAGTTATTGGAAAAAGAACAAAGCGGTCCTTATTCTCTACTAAAATGGGTTCAGCTACTGCCATATTCGAATTACCTCCAAGCATTAAAAAAAATGAGTCCAACTGAGTAAAATCTGTATCGCTTTTGAAAACAAATGTCTTTCTTCTCAAAAGCCCATGAATCAAGCCATTATACTAAATACGCCGCAAAGCGTGTAGTCGGTGATTCATGGTCTACAAATTTTGATTAAAAATCGGGAGGAAGCAAGCCTATTAAATTAACATTCTACCGAAGTTTTAAACATGGGATTTTCGTCGAAATGTTAATTAAATTCTCAAGTACCCTTAAATAAACAGGTTAAAGGCAAAATGAATTGTGTGTAATTTTATCCTTAAATTATCTGGTAAAAATTGTTCTTAGTCGAAATTATTATGTAGTTTACCGCGAAGGCTTCTTCGGTTTTTGGTAGTGTTCGGCTGCCAGTTGAAGTTCTGCAAACCACTGTTTCCCATATTTTCGTTCCAGAGGCGCTTTAAGAAAGCGGTAAACAGGCACATCCAGTTTTTCACCGCACTTGCAGGCTGGCTTACAGAGATCCCAGCGGTCGTAGTTCAAGGCATCACCGGATTTTGTTTTCACAACCCTTATGGGATACAGGTGACAGGAGATCGGTTTTTTGAATTTCACTTTTCCTTCCAGAAAAGCCTTCTCAATGGAACATTTGGCCGTGCCGTCTTTCTCGAAAAAAGTAAAGGCGCAATGCTTCCCATCCATCAAAGGGGTGGTATCGTCGCCATCCCTGTCAACCACACTCGTTCCCTGGCTTTCAATGGCCCTGACTCCATCGGCGGGAACATACGGCTTCACTTTGGGCCAGATCTTCTTCAGGATGTCCATTTCCTCCTTCTCCAAAGGGGCCCCCGAATCGCCCGCAACACAACAAGCCCCTTTACAGGCCTGCAGATCGCATACAAATTTTTTTTCCAGTATATCTTCCGAAACAAGGGTTTGGCCAATGGCAATCATAGGTGTCGTGTTGAGAGAGCAAAGGTACCTTATTATGCCGAATTATGTCCCTGAAAAAACAGGACCCATTTGCGAAAATGGGCTTAAACCACTTAAAAGCCGGTCACAACCTGATGTCCTGTGAAAAAAAGATTTCAACTCTCTTATATCGGAGAGGCGGTCCCACTGAACAGGGAAGCTTTGCAAAAAATACGGCCCCTGGTTTATGAATTTGATCCGTTTTTATTTTAGACCTATCTAAAATTATATTTTACTTACGCAAAAATGTTTAGCTTTGCCGCGGCCAAATCAATCGGGCAAAATTATGCTGATTCCTACTTTGCGTATCACTCTTGGGGTATTGATGACTCTTTCTATAGGAAGCGCCTGCGCCCAGCGGGATGATTCCCTGAATGTGATTTCCCCCACCGGAAAATGGAGCTATCACTATCAGTTTACCGCTATCATGCAGGGACATCCTGATTTCAATGCACTCTATTCCGGACAGAACAGCCTCAGCAGCAAGGCCGAACAAGCTTTTTCGGTGACCTCCACCTTGTTTTTGGGACGTAAACTCTGGAAAGGCGCTAGCGTTTTTGCCGATCCCGAAGTGGCCGGAGGAAAGGGAATGAGCAGCG
Organism: Bacteroidota bacterium; assembly: GCA_003151415.1. GTDB lineage: Bacteria > Bacteroidota > Bacteroidia > Palsa-965 > Palsa-965 > Palsa-965. The sequence continues at coordinate 313 of PLXK01000082.1, read as the reverse complement.
CCCTGGGCATTGCCGGCTTCACAAACGGAGAATGTTTCCGTATCGGTGACCCTGCCCCTGCCTTATATATAGGACGGGTATTTATCAGACAGCACATTTCCCTGAACCGGAAATGCGAGAACGACACCTCGGCAGGCGATCAGAACCAGTTGTGCGGGGAAAAGATTCCTACCCGAAGAATCACCATTACAGCCGGTAAGTTTGCCCTAGCCGATATGTTTGACAACAATTCCTGCAGCCACGACCCCCGCACCCATTTCATGAACTGGGCCCTGATGAGCAACGGAGCCTGGGATTACCCGGCCGATACCCG
>PLXK01000045.1 GCA_003151415.1 Bacteroidota bacterium | reverse complement strand
CGGACATAATCATAAGACTTGGTAGAACCAACATTATTATTGAACGTGACACAAGGCGAAATAACATTTATAAATGCAAAACCCGGATGCTTTATGGCAGCTTTAATGAGTGGAACCAACTGGCCTTTATCTCCTGAGAAACTTTGTGCCACGAAAGTTGATCCAAGTTCAAGCGCGAGACTCGCCAGGTCTATTTCGTTGAACACATTCACATGGCCATGTTTGTTTTTAGATCCTGTATCTGCCGTTGCTGAATCCTGTCCCTTGGTAAGGCCATAACAGCCGTTATTCATCACAATATAAACAATATTGAGGTTACGACGTACCACATGGGTAAACTGCCCCATGCCAATCGAAGCTGTGTCTCCATCACCGGAAACACCGATATAAAGCAAATCCTTATTGGCAAGGTTTGCGCCCGTGGCAACGGAAGGCATCCGGCCATGAACCGAATTGAAACCGTGCGAATTGCCCAAAAAATAAGCTGGTGTTTTGGATGAGCAGCCTATACCAGATAATTTCGCAACCAGGTGCGGCTCTATGGCAAGTTCATAACAAGATTGCACAATAGCTGCGCTAATAGAATCATGTCCACAACCGGCACAAAGGGTACTTAAAGCGCCCTCGTAATCGCTTCTGGTATAACCGAGTTCATTTTTTGGCAGGCTGGGGTGACGGAATTTGGGACGTATATAGCTCATTTGGCAATTTGGGAATTGAAAGATTGAAAAATTAAAAGATTACTTTGTAATTCGTAATTCATAATTCGTAATTTGTAATTCATTGTTGATCTGCCCGTAAATATTATCCGCCGTAATTGGCATGCCGTCATAATTGAGGACAGAAATCAATTTATTCGGATTGATATTTAATTCGTTTACCAAAAGGCTCCGCAACTGGGCATCACGGTTTTGCTCTATGACAAATACTTTTTCGTGATCCCTAATAAATGCATCAACGGTTTTATTAAAAGGGAATGATTTGATCCTGATCGCATCTAAAAATATTCCTTCTGCAGCAAACATGGCCATCGCTTCTTCAGCTGAATATCTTGTGGTGCCAAAAAACAGGGCGCCAAGAGGATGCGCGCTTTTCTCCTGGTACAATTGCGGTTCAGGAACCATGCCCTTGGCAGTGTTCCATTTCTTCACGAGCCTGTCCATATTTCTAACATAGGCCGGCCCTTCTTCGGTATAGGTGGCATATTCATCACGGGATGTTCCCCTTGTAAAAAATGAGCCTTTTGTTTTGTGAGTTCCCGGGTAGGTTCTCCAGGTGATGCCATCATCATCAACGTCAAGATATCTGCCAAAGAGCTCAATATTATCCAGTTGTTTGGCATCATAAACTTTTCCGCGGTTTAGCGCACGGTTATCGTCCCAGGCAAAGGGTTCAGAAATATGATCGTTCATACCGAGGTCTAGATCTGTAAGCATGATCACGGGGGTATGCAATCCTTCTGCAAGGTCAAAAGCTTCCGCTGTAAGGTCGAAACATTCTTTTGGGGTACTTGGGAAAAGCAGGACATGTTTCGTGTCACCATGAGAAGCGTAGGCAGCAAGAAGCACATCAGATTGTTGGGTTCGGGTAGGCATTCCTGTAGAAGGGCCCGTGCGTTGCACATCAATTAAAACGGCAGGTATTTCAGCGAAATAGGCCAGGCCAAGAAATTCATTCATTAATGATAGTCCCGGCCCGCTGGTGGCTGTAAAAGATCTTGCCCCGTTCCAGTTAGCGCCGATTACCATTCCCAGCGCAGCCAGTTCATCTTCCGCTTGCACAATGGCAAAATTGTTTTTCCCTGTAAGTTTATCCACCCTAAGTTTTGCTGCATATTCACCAAATGCCTCCACCACAGAGGTGGATGGCGTAATTGGATACCAGGCAGCAACAGTTGCCCCGGCATAAATGGCTCCGAGTCCACAAGCAGAATTACCATCAATTAAAATGGAATCTTTGATAAGGTCCCTTCTTTCGAGGCGGATATCGAGAGGGTATTTATAATTTTCGTGGATATATTCTATCCCAAGTTTTAATGCTTTGATATTTGGCGCGATCAGTTTTTCTTTCCCGGCAAACTGCTCTCCCAGCAAATCTTCGAGGACTTTAAATTCGATATCAAGCAATGCCGATAAAGCCCCGACATAAATAATATTTTTAAAAAGCTGGCGCTGACGCGGATCCGTAAATTCACGGATACACATTTCCATGAGAGGGATGCCGATATAATTAATATCATCCCTGATGAACTCACTATGAAGTGGTTTGGTGCTGTCGTATAAAAAATAACCGCCCGGTAAAACACTTTCCACATCCTTTTTCATGCTCTGTGGATTCACGCAAACCATCATGTCCACTCCCTCCCGCCGGCCGAGCCATCCTTTATCGCTCACACGAACTTCATACCAGGTTGGTAATCCCTGAATGTTTGAGGGGAATATGTTTTTGGGAGTAACGAATACCCCCATTCTGAAAATTGCTTTTGTAAACAGGAAATTGGCGCTTGCAGAGCCGGTTCCGTTAACGTTGGCAAACCTCACAACAAAATCGTTCACTTTACTTTTGCTTAATGACATGCTTTCCCTGCTTTAGTTACGTTATAAAAGAATTTATCCATATCCCAGGCCGAAGTCGGACAGCGTTCGGCACACAATCCACAGTGCAGGCAGACATTTTCATCCTTCACCATGACCCGCTTGGTGGGCAGTGTTTCAGACACATACAAATCCTGGCTCAGATTTGTAGCCGGCATCTTCAGTCTGGACCGCAAATCCGTCTCTTCGCCGTTTTCCACAAAAGAGATGCATTCTGTCGGACAGATATCCATGCAGGCATCACACTCGATACACTTGTTTGCAGAAAACACGGTTTGAATATCGCAATTCAGACACCGTTCCGCTTCTTTGAATCCGGTCAGTCCGTCAAAACCAAGTTCAACTTCTTTTTTCCTGTTTGATAAGGTTACTTTTTTATCCGCCTGGGGAACAATGTATCTCAGGTCATTGACCACTTCGCTGTCGTAAGCCCATTCGTGTATGCCCATTTTCTGGCTCACGATATTGACATAGGGCGAAGGTCTTTCATTCAGGCTTTTCTTATTGCACATCAGATCGATGGAGATGGCAGCCTGGTGTCCGTGAGCAACAGCCGTGATTACGTTTTTCGGACCGAAAGCCGAATCACCGCCAAAAAATACTTTTTCGTGGGAGGAGGCGAAAGTCACTGGATCAACAACAGGCATTTCCCATTTGTCAAAAGCAATGCCCAGGTCGCGTTCGATCCAGGGGAAACTGTTCTCCTGGCCAATGGCTACAAGAACATCATCGGCTTCAATAAATACATCGGGTTCGCCGGTGGGAACGAGCGATCTTTTTCCTTTCTCATCTTTTACAGCCTTGACTTTCTCGAATGTCATTCCCTTGAGCTTGCCGTTTTCCACGACAAACGTTTTGGGAACATGACAATCGATGATTGGAATATCTTCATGCTGGGCATCTTCTTTTTCCCAGGGAGAGGCTTTCATTTCGGCAAAAGGGCTGCGCACAACCACTTTTACTTCTTCACCACCCAAACGGCGTGCGGTACGGCAGCAATCCATCGCGGTATTTCCACCGCCAAGAACAATGACTTTTTTGCCGATTTTTTGTGTGTGTTCAAAAGCCACACTTCCCAGCCAGTTGATTCCGATATGAATGTTTGCAGCGCCTTCTTTTCTTCCAACCATGTCGGGCAGGTCTCTGCCTTTGGGGGCTCCGGTACCGACAAAAACAGCATCGTATTTTTTATCCAAAATTTCTTTCAGGCTCGACACATAGGTATTGAAATGGGTGTGAATGCCCATATCCAGAATGAAATTGACTTCTTCGTTCAAAACCGTTTCGGGCAACCGAAAAGCCGGAATCTGGCTTCTCATAAAACCTCCGCCGAGTTTCTGCTCGTCATACAAATGAAGTTCGTACCCGATGGTGGCCAGATCACGCGCAACAGTGAGTGAGGCAGGACCGGCGCCAAGCAAGGCTATTTTTTTACCATTGGGCGGAAAGGGGCCCTGAGGCATGTGCTTTTTCACATCCCCTTTGTTATCTGCGGCAACCCGTTTCAGGCGGCAGATGGCTACGGGTTCTTTTTCAATACGGCCTCTGCGGCATGCCGGTTCGCACGGACGGTCGCAGGTGCGGCCCAGAACTCCGGGAAAAACATTCGAATCCCAGTTAATCATGTACGCCTCGGTGTATTTTTGTTCCGCTATAAGCCGGATGTACTCCGGAACCGGAGTGTGAGCGGGACAAGCATGCTGGCAGTCGACCACCTTGTGGAAGTACTCCGGATCTTTGATATCAGTTGGCTTCAATTGGCAATTCCTTTTTTTGAACATTACATTCCCTTTGTCACAGAAGACAAAAACGGAATATTATTTTCAAAGATTTAGACAATCACCGAACGAACGATTCGTGCGGGCAGACCTGTTTTGGAAGATTTTCAGAATGATTTCAAAAATAAAAAAAATTAGTCAGAATACTTACGATTCGCCCAATTAATCGTCCCTGTTTTTAAATGACAGAGATCCTTAATCACGCTATTGCCAAAGCTTCGGTTTTATTCTGAATTTCCTTTATTGTTGTTTTCAAAGACGTATTAGAAATGCGCCAAGGCTTCACGAAAGATGAAGTTCCGTTTATAGAGCCTGACAGGGCTGACGAATTTACAATTATTTACCCGAACGAAAAAGATGCAAGATCCCCGGAATGCTTTCCAAAATAAGAAGCGAAATTTTAAGGGATTCGGAAAAGCCGGACCAGAGCCGGTTCATCGGGGAAAAATCGGAATGCATCAGGCCAACGCTCTGGCGATCCCGTTTTTGTTTCCAATCCGCCGGTTTTCAAAAAAAGACAATTCGCAAAAACCCTCCGAAATTGTTCAAAAACCAGAGAAAATATCAAAATATCAGGGTTATTCGCAGGTATTTGAGCTGAAAATTGAAACATTACACAATCATAACATAGAAATGATGCCGCCTGCTGTCGCAGCAGAAGGATTTTGATTTACCTTCGACTTCTTTTTGACGAATAAATCTGGTATTTAATCTATATTTATTAATTGTTAATCGTGTTTTTAGAATCCGTTCCTCCCCATTCAGCTCAAAAAATGCGACTCCGCGGAGGGATGCTGCTGTTTCTTCTGTACTTTGCCATAACTAATTCATACTCACAGGCTCCCCGTAAAATATTGGTCGAAGAATTTACCGGCACCTGGTGTGGTGATTGCCCCAATGGCAGAACCGCCACCGAACATCTGGATGCAAAGTTCGGTAATTCAGTGATTTGCATCGGTTTACACAACTCCGATTCGCTGTCCAATACCTATTCGGAAGGATTGATCAAGGATTGCAATGTCACCGAGTTTCCGCTTGGTTTTATTGACCGTACATCTTTTCATTCCAGTCCCGATGGAAGTGTTTTTCAGGAAGTTGGACTCGACGGAACCGATTGGGATGAACCGGTAAAAGAAAGACTGAAGACCAGCTCGCCCATCGGAGTCAATATTTCAAACACGTACAACACCGATACCCGCCAGCTCCAGATCACCATCACGGCCGATTTCCTTGCCTCGGTTTCCGGAAACATGCGCTTCAATTGCATTTTGATCGAAGACAGCGTACCCTGCACCAATCAGCGAAACTCCAACAACAATTATTCCGCCTCTCCCTGGTACCACCAAGGCGACCCGATAGTTCCCTATTTTCAGCGCAATGTGGCCAGGCTTAATTTGTCGGCCAACCTTTGGGGCGACGAAAAAATCATTCCTGTCAATGTTTTTGCAGGAGCCTCTTTCAAGAAAAACTATTCCTGCACGCTTTCCGACAAATGGAACCATTCTCATGTCAAGATTGTGGCTTTCATTTCAAACTGGGGATCCACGGCAACACTGGACACAAGCAATTTTGGTGTCATCAATGCAAACATCGCCAGGCTCAATCCCATGCTTTTAACCGGAAGCAGCGAAGCTGAAAAAACTTTTTTTGCCGCAACGCCTTACCCCAACCCCTTCAGCAACAGCATCTCTTTTCCTGTCCAGCTCGGTCAAAACTCATGGTTAAGCATGAAGGTTTACAATGTGCTGGGACTTGAAGTGGCCGATCTATACAACGAACAACTCCCTGCCGGGGAACATGTTTTCAGCTGGGCAGGCACTCTCAAAAACGGTTCTCCGGCACCGAATGGCATCTATATCTGTCAGATAATCACTGCCCGGGGCACATCCTCCCGTCCCGTTTTGCTTAACAGATAAGCCTGGCTTTTTGTTCAGCCGGCACAAAAAATATTCATGGCAAACTTCCCTCTTTTATACAATTGCCAAGGCTCCATCTCTAATACCGGTAAAACCCCGTTTTATCCTAAAATAATTTCGGGTGATGTAAGATTTTCGGCAAATCCGTAAAATAATAAGTATCCGATTGGTTTATCTTTGGCTGATCCCGGCAACAAACTCGAGTTCCCTTCACAATCAGTCCAAATCAGACAAAACTGACCTTTGCCGGATGGATGGATGGGGTATCTCTGAACGGAAGAAAACAGAGCGCATGAATGCAGGAAGACTAAGTATTCTCTATGTCCACAACGACCTTTTCGTGCCGATTGCATTCCGCGCATTGTTCAGAAAAGAGTTCGAGGTATTCAGCGCCCCTTCTGCGGCTGAAGCCCGGCTGATTTTAAAACAACAAAACATTGCCGTGCTCCTTGCCGATCAGCAGCTTTCCGATTCAGCGGGAAATGAGTTCCTTCAGTCTGCCAGTGCAGCAAACCCCGATCTGATCAAAATTCTCGTTTTTCAGAAAGATCAGCCGATAAGCCTCTCGCAAACGGCAAAAACAGACCGGATTGATTTCTACCTGAGCAAGCCCTGTGATGAATTCGAGTTCGCAACAACGGTTAAAAATGCTGCCGGCCTTTATTCGATGCAGGCCGAACTCAAAGAGAAAAACCTGCTCCTTCAAAAAACAAGAAACGAGCTTGAGAAATTTGTGTACAGCATTTCGCATGATTTGAAATCGCCTTTGATGTCGGTCAAGGGCATTGTCAATCTTGCAAAAACGGAAACCGAATACAAAGGCCAGGAATATCTGACAATGATCGAAAAAAGCATCCATAAACTTGACCTGCTTCTTGGAAAAAGTGTCCACTATTATCAGGACTCCAAAACCGGATTGCAGCCTGCCGAACTGCGTTTCGGGGAAATGATCCGGTCCACCTGGGAAAGCCTCGACGCCTTTGAAAACAAATCGGCCATCCGTTTTCAGGTTACGGTTCAGCCGGAAGAAGCTTTCAGCTCGGATCAGTTCCGTGTGCAGACCATACTGACCGCCGTTTTATCCAACGCCATCCGTTTTCAGGATAAAACCCGGACTGATCCATTCGTTACAGTGGATGTGAGCCTGACCAAACATGTTGCCACACTGCTCATTGAAGACAACGGAACCGGCATTGACCATGCGGACAAAAACAGAATTTTTTCGATTTTTCACAAGGGGGCACAACCCGAATCCGGATCGGGACTCGGGCTCTATATCGCCAAGGAAGCCGCCGACAGCATTGGAGGTGTGATTGAAGTCTTCTCGGAAAAGGGAAAAGGATCGGTATTCAAAGTTGTTATCCCCAACAGAAATGATCCGGCTTCTCTGTAATGCAATCCATGGAATTCAAATCCGGTGAATTGGTTTTGCCTTACAGGTTCCGGAGGAAATGAAGCTGGAATCACAAAGCAACCATTTCCGGAAAAGTTACACGTCGATTTACAGCAATTATCAATATTTGAAAATGAATGGCGAAGATGAAAACTGGCAGTTCGAAAAACAGACACAACAAGTTTATTGATACCATTGATGAGTGTTTAACCAATGGAATTAGCAACGGGATTTTTCAGGTTTCTCTTGAGGACGACATCCTCAACGGAAGAACTGTCACCATTGGCGGCAAGGAGGTGGTTAATTTTGGATCCTGCAGCTATCTGGGCCTGGAAGTGGACCAACGGCTGAAAGACGGGGCCATCGATGCCACGCAAAGATACGGAACGCAATATTCGTCGTCGCGTTTGTTTTCATCGTGCAACCTCTACGAAGAAGTGGAAGATCTGTTCAATCAGATTTTTGACAACAACCACACCATTTTGGCGGCAACAACAACGCTCACCCACATTTCGGCAATCCCGATTCTGGTTCAGGACGACGACCTGGTCATTCTCGATCACCAGGTGCATGGGAGCGTTCAGCTTGCCGTTCAGCTGGTCAAGGCCCGCGGCACCCGGGTGGAGATGATCAAGCACAACCGGCTGGACATGCTCGAAGACCTCATCCGCGAAAACTTAACCAAATGCAATAAAATCTGGTACATGGCCGATGGCTTGTATTCCATGTATGGCGATTACGCTCCCTTAAAGGATATGCAGCAACTCATGGAAAAATACGCCTGCCTGCATTTGTATATTGACGATGCCCACGGCATGAGCTGGGCCGGAAAACATGGCAATGGGTATGTGCTGAGCCAGATTCCGATGCACCCGAAGATGGTTCTCTCCACATCATTGGCCAAGGG
>PLXK01000260.1 GCA_003151415.1 Bacteroidota bacterium | reverse complement strand
GGACACTGACTTTACAAACCACACTCAAATATGTCATTCTAACACTTCGCGCTGATAACAAAGGCGAAGGTGGTATTTTCTCCCTCTATGCACTCGTTCGTCGCACAAAAAAGAAATGGCTGCTGTTCCCGGCAATTATCGGCGGCAGTACTTTGCTTGCCGACGGAATCATCACCCCTCCCATTTCTGTTGCTTCAGCCATTGAAGGGTTACGAAATGTAAATCCGGATATTCAGACCGTGCCGATTATCATCGGTATTCTCGTTGCTCTCTTTTTTATTCAGCAGTTTGGAACTTCTGCCATCGGCAAATTATTCGGTCCGATCATGCTCGTTTGGTTTATGATGATCGGAGGACTGGGTCTGGTCCAGGTCATTGGTGATGTCAGTGTAATCGGGGCGCTGAATCCCTACTATGCCTATGATTTACTTGCGCATCATCCGGAAGGATTCCTGTTGCTTGGAGCCGTTTTTCTGTGTACCACCGGTGCCGAGGCGCTTTATTCGGATTTGGGGCACTGTGGAAAAAACAATATCCGAGTCAGTTGGATTTTTGTCAAGACCTGCCTCGTGCTGAATTACCTTGGGCAGTCTGCCTGGCTCATTGCACACGATGGACAGAAACTGGGTGAGGCCACTCCTTTCTTCGCTATTATTTCTCCACATTTTCTTCCAGTCGCCATCGGTATCGCTACCACCGCCGCCATCGTGGCCAGTCAGGCCCTTATCAGCGGATCTTTTACACTGATCAACGAAGCGATTCGTCTCAACTTCTGGCCGAAGGTAAAAATTGTATACCCGACAAACATCAAGGGCCAGCTGTATATCCCTTCTGTAAACTGGCTTCTTTGCGGAGGCTGTGTGGCCATTGTTCTTTATTTCAGGGAATCAAGCAGGATGGGGGCTGCCTACGGACTTGCCATTGTGCTGACTATGCTAATGACAACCTCATTGCTTACCTATTTTATGATTTTGAAACGGTATTCAAAAATCTTTATCTTTTCCTGTCTGGCCGTTTACCTGACCATCGAAACAGCCTTCCTCATTGCCAATATGCACAAGTTCAAAGATGGCGGTTGGGTTACATTGATGATCGCAACAGGTCTTGTGACTGTGATGTGGGTCTGGTATGAGGCCCGCCGGATCAAGAACCGCTATGTAGAATTTGTTGAACTGAAAGATTATCTCAAGCTGATCAATGACCTGAGCAAGGATCTGGCTGTTCCGAAATATGCAACGCATCTGGTGTACCTCACCAGTGCCGACAACAAAGATGAAATCGAATCGAAGGTTATTTATTCCATTCTACAGAAACAACCCAAACGTGCCGACATTTATTGGCTTGTGCATGTCGATGTGGTGGATGAACCGTACCGCATGGAATATCTGGTTACCGAAATCATTCCCAACGATGTGATCCGGGTGGATTTCCGTCTTGGATTCCGTGTGGCACCGCGCATCAATCTGCTGTTCAGAAAGGTTGTGCAGGATATGGTCAGTACACGCGAGATGGATATCACCAGCCGTTATGAATCGCTGAACAAGAGCAACGTGATTGGTGATTTCATGTTTGTGGTGATGGAGAAATTCCTCAGCAGCGACAATGAACTTCCGATCTATGAAAAGCTGATCCTCAAAGGATATTTTATCCTGAAAGAATTCAGTATTTCCGAAGAAAAAGCCTTCGGACTCGACACCAGCTCCGTGAAAGTGGAAAAGGTTCCGATGGTTATTTCCACACCCCGTGAAATCAATCTGAAACGGATTTTTCCCGGAGCCGGGAGAACCTAGTTGAAGTATTGAGGTGTTGATGTTGTGCTGAGTGTTTGTGTCCTGATTGATGAATTTGATTTCTCTTTTTACTCTGTTTCTTCACTGAAGTTTTCTTCCACATTAACCCCAACACCTCAACTCAAAAGAGAAACATCCGCCCGGCTGGCGCCAGTCGGGCGTGGAACGGCGAAAGAGCGCGTAATGAGAGCTCAGTACATTGCACCAGCCACAACCTCAACACCTCAACACTTTTTATTAACTTCGTGCTGACTGATTAAACCGCCTCAGAATCAGTAAACCGAAAATGCCGAACGCATTCCTTCAGACACCTGTCGAATACCTCAAGGGAGTTGGTCCTCAAAAAGCCGATATCCTGAAAAAGGAAATGGGCATATTTACCTACGGCGATCTGCTTTCCTTATACCCCTTTCGTTACGAGGACCGGACCAAATTCCATCAGATAAAAGAAATTACCGCCGATTTGCATTATGTCCAAATCAGGGGCCGTTTTGTGAGTGTTCGTTCAATCGGAGAGAAACGGGCAAAAAGAATGTCCGCTATTTTTCGCGATTCCACGGGCGATATTGAACTTGTCTGGTTTCAGGGGATCAAATGGCTGCTTGATAAATTCAAGGGAGACAAGGAGTATATCGTTTTCGGGCGGCCGGCTCAGTATAATGGCAAGTGGAACATTGCCCATCCGGAAGTGGAGGAGGTGAGCGATGAAAATACCCGTCTGGCCAATGCCATGCAGCCGGTATATCCCAGCACCGAGAAGATGAAGGCCAAAGCCCTTGACACAAAGGGAATCGCCCGCCTGCTCAAACCGCTTGCCGGACTCATGAAAGGCAGGATTGATGAAATATTGCCTCCGGAAGTGATGTTGCAGATGAAGCTGGTGACCAGAGAAGAGGCCATGAGCAATATCCATTTCCCTTCTTCTCAGGAGAATTTGCGCAAAGCCGAATTTCGCCTGAAATTTGAAGAACTGTTTTTTATCCAGTTGAAACTGCTCAAGCTGAAAGCCTTCCGCGAGGAGCAATTCAAAGGTTTTGTTTTTTCATCGGTGGGAGCCCGCTTCAATGAGTTTTATAAAAATCATCTTCCTTTTCCGCTGACCAATGCACAGAAAAGGGTAATCAAGGAAATCCGCAACGATACAGGTTCGGGAAAACACATGAGCCGGCTTTTGCAGGGCGATGTGGGCAGCGGAAAAACCCTGGTGGCTTTGATGGCGATGTTGCTCGCGCTCGATAATGGATTTCAGGCCAGCATCATGGCGCCTACAGAAATTCTCGCGAACCAGCACTACGAAACCATGTCCGCGTTTCTGGCGGGCATGGATGTGAAAATAGGCCTGCTGACAGGTTCCGTTAAAACAGCGGCCCGGAAGGTTTTACACAGGGATCTGGAAAGCGGTGCCCTTGATATCCTTATCGGAACACATGCGCTCATTGAAGAAGGCGTGAAGTTTAAAAATCTGGGAATGGTTGTCATTGATGAGCAACACCGTTTTGGTGTTGAACAGCGTTCGAAATTATGGAAGAAAAACATCCGGCCTCCGCATGTGCTGATTATGACAGCAACGCCTATCCCGCGCACCCTGGCCATGACCCTTTTCGGCGATCTGGACGTGTCGGTTATTGACGAGTTGCCGCCGGGTAGGAAAGCGGTCAGGACCCTGCACAAATACGATTCTCACCGTCTTGAAGTGTTTGGGTTTATACGGGAACAGATCAAACTCGGCCGCCAGATCTACATTGTGTATCCGCTGATCAAAGAAAGCGAGACTATGGATTACAAAGATCTGGAAGATGGGTATGAAAGCATTATGCGCGCTTTTCCGCTTCCGCAATATAAAGTGAGTATTTTGCATGGTCAGATGAAAGCCGATGCCAAGGATTTTGAAATGAATCGTTTTGTGAAGGGCGAAACAAATATCATGGTGGCCACTACGGTTATCGAAGTGGGGGTGAATGTCCCCAATGCCAGTGTGATGGTGGTTGAAAGCTCCGAGCGTTTCGGGCTTTCGCAGCTCCATCAGTTGCGGGGGCGTGTGGGCAGAGGCGCCGATCAGAGTTATTGTGTGCTGATGAGTTCAAACAAACTGAGCAGCGATGCAAGGCTTCGCATGAATACGATGATCCGCACCAACGACGGTTTTGAAATAGCCGATGTGGATCTGCGGCTTCGGGGCTCGGGAGATATCACCGGCACTCAGCAAAGCGGTGAATTGAATCTGAAAATTGCAGATCTTGCCCAGGACGCACAGATATTGCAATATGCACGCAACAGCGCCGGTGCCGTTTTGAATGCCGACCCGCATTTGGATAAGCCCGAAAACCAGACTGCAAAAGAAAGGCTGGCTGAACTTGCAAAAGAGACCACAAACTGGAGCCGCATCAGTTAAACAACTGTTGAAATAAAAAAATCGATAGGTCGTCACCCTCTGGAAATGGGCTAAAGCCCGCAGTTATGAGGAATGAGATAATCTCCTCCGCCCCCGGCCTGAAGGCCGGGGCTATTGAAACCGACATCCTGTCTGTGGGATATTTTAAAACGAATTTATTCCTTTGCCTTGTAAAATTGTAGCATTTGTCCGGCCTGAAGAACGGGGCCATTGAGGCAGACATCCAGTCTACGGGGTATTTAAAACGAAGATATTCCTCGGCCTCATAAAATTGTTTCAGTTGCCCCGGACTTCACCTTAATTACGCAGGTCTCCGGCAG
>PLXK01000077.1 GCA_003151415.1 Bacteroidota bacterium | reverse complement strand
CGCCCTGACCCGTACCTACACACATGGTTACAATACCGTATTTTTTCTTTCTTCTCTGCAGTTCGCTGAAGAGCTGCACAGATAATTTGGCGCCTGAGCAGCCCAGAGGATGGCCCAAAGCAATGGCACCTCCGTTTACATTCACCAGCTCCGGATTGATTTTCAGCTCGCGCAGTACAGCAAGAGATTGCGAAGCAAAGGCTTCGTTGAGTTCAAACAAATCGATCTGATCCTGTTTCAGGCCTGCCAGTTTCAATGCTTTGGGAATAGCGGCAACAGGGCCGATGCCCATGATTCTTGGCGGAACACCTGCTGCGGCATAAGATACCAGACGGGCGATTGGAGTGAGGTTGTTTTCTTTCATGAATTTCTCGCTCACAACCATAACAAAAGCGGCGCCGTCAGAAGTTTGCGACGAATTTCCGGCAGTCACAACGCCTCTTGCGTCGAAAACGGGTTTTAATTTTGCGAGCGCTTCGAGTGTTGTATCTGCACGCGGACCCTCATCGGCATCCACTATAAATTCACGTACTTTTTTCTTCTGATTTTCGTCCAGATAATTTTCTTTCACCGTGAAGGGCACAATTTCGTTTTTGAATTTCCCTTCCTTCATGGCCTTCATGGCTTTCAGGTGGGAGTTGAGCGCAAACTGGTCCTGATCTTCTCTTGACACTTTATATTCCCTTGCAACGGCTTCTGCGGTGAGTCCCATTCCCCAATAGTAATCCGAATGCTCTTTGGTTACTTCAAAATTGGGAACAATACGCCATCCACCCATAGGAATCAGGCTCATGGATTCTGCTCCGCCGGCAATGATACACTCGGCCATGCCGGAATGAATCCGTGTGGCGGCAATGGCAATGGTTTCCAGCCCGGATGAACAATACCTGTTCACCGTCATTCCCGGAACCTTGTCGGTATTGAAGGCCATGAGCGAAATGAAACGGGCGAAATTCAGCCCTTGTTCGGCTTCGGGCATTGCGTTACCGACAATGAGGTCATCAACCTGTTCGGCAGCTACATTGGGAACAGATTTCATCAGGTGCCGGATGACTTCAGCAGCAAGATCATCGGGTCGTGTGAAACGGAATCCTCCGCGGGTTGCTTTGCCTACTGCGCTTCTGAAACCGGCTACGATATATGCATTCATTTTGAAAAGGTTTTTCGTTTATGTCTGTGTGCGTTTCTAATTCGTTGAATCGGAGTGAATGATTCTAATTTCTAAGCACTTTACCGCCGGTAATGATGCTTTGTATGCGTTCGAGTGTTTTTTTCTCTCCGGCCAGGGAAAGAAAGGCTTCGCGCTCCAGATCCAGCAAGTATTGTTCGCTGACCAGAGTCGGTGATGAAAGATCGCCTCCGCAAAGCACATAGGCCAGTTTCTGTGAGATTTTCACGTCGTGTTCGGAGATATAATGTCCGTCAAGCATTGAATTGGCACCCAGATAGGCAAGGCCCAGGGCTTGTTTACCCAATACGCGGATATCTTTGCGTGGTGTTGGCATGCTGTAACCGGCATCTGCAAGCTCTATGCAGGATGCTTTTGCTTCAGCCAGCTGACGGGCGCGGGATACCACAACCATATCCTGTCCGGTACGGAGGTAACCCAAATCAAATGCCTCATAGGCCGAAGTGCTCACCTGTGCCTGTCCGATAGTGAGAAAACGTTTTCGGAAGGCATTGAGTTCAACGTCTCCTTCTTTGTTCTCGTCGGATAAACGCAGTGCAAATTCTTTTGTTCCGCCTCCTCCCGGGATCAGGCCGACGCCGAATTCAACAAGACCCATATAGGTTTCGGCATGTGCCACTACTTTGTCAGAATGCATGCTCATTTCGCAGGCTCCGCCGAGAGCCATGTTATGAGGAGCAACAATAACAGGTATAGAGGAGTAGCGTACCCGCATCATGGTGTTCTGAAATGCTTTGATGGCAAAATTCAGTTCGTCCCATTCCTGTTCAACGGCCATCATAAAGATCATCCCTACATTGGCTCCGGCCGAAAAATTGGCGCCTTCATTTGAGATCACAAGCCCCCGGAAATCTTTTTCAGCCATTTCAATTGCTGTGTTGATGCCTTGAATCACATCCCCTCCGATTGAATTCATTTTGGTGTGGAACTCCAGGTTCAGCACTCCGTCACCGATGTCAGTCAGAGTAACTCCTGAATTTTTCCAAACCGTTTTTGTATCGCGGATTGTATCGAGCTGGATGAACTGTTCGGTACCGGGAATGATTTTATATGATTTGCTTGGAATGTCATAGTATTTTCTCGCTCCGTTCTCCAGCTTGTAAAACGATTTAGCGCCGGATGCAAGCATGTCGTAAACCCACTGGGCCGGCTTACTTCCTGCAGCTTCCATGGCTTTCACCGTTTCTGCAACACCCAGGGCATCCCAGGATTCAAAAGGACCTATATCCCATCCGAATCCGGCATTCATGGCTGCATCTATTTTGTAAAGTTCGTCGGTAATCTCCGGAATGCGGTTTGACACATAGGTAAAGAGGCCGTAAAATGTGGCTCTGTAAAAATCTCCGGCTTTGTCTTTGCCGGCAACCAGCACTTTTTTGCGGTCTCTGAGGTTATCAATGGATTTGGTGAGTTCGAGCGTGGCAAACTTGATCTTTTGAGCCGGCTTGTATTCAAGGGTCTTCAGATCCAACGCATGAATCTCTGATTTCCCTCCTTCGCCTTTCACTTTCTTGAAAAAACCTTGTTCGGTTTTGGAACCGAGCCATTTGTTCTCCACCATCTTCTGCAGATAACCGGGGATCTTGAATACGTCCAGTTTTTCATCTTTTGGACAGCTTTGAGCCACCCCGTTTGCAACATGTATCAAGGTGTCAAGACCAACCACATCTGCGGTACGGAAGGTGGCAGATTTCGGACGGCCAAGCACAGGCCCGGTCAGTTTATCGACTTCTTCAACGGTAAGACCCATCGTTTCGACAAGGTGGAAAAGATTCATGATTCCGTAAACACCAACGCGATTGGCGATGAATGCAGGTGTGTCTTTGCAAAGCACGGTTGTTTTGCCCAGAAATTTTTCGCCGTATTCCATCAGAAAACCGATGACCTCAGGAGACGTTTTTGGTGTTGGTATGATCTCCAGCAGTTTGAGGTAACGCGGCGGGTTGAAAAAATGCGTTCCGCAGAAATTGGCCTGAAAGTCTTCGGTCCGGCCTTCATTCATGAGATGAATCGGGATACCCGAAGTATTCGAAGAAATAAGGGTGCCCGGTTTGCGGTATTTCTCGACATTGGCAAATACCTGCTGTTTGATGTCCAGACGTTCCACCACTACTTCAATGATCCAGTCGCAGGAAGCAATGTCCTTCATGTTGTCATCAAAATTTCCGGTTTTGATCCGGTTAACGAAACTCTTCCGGTAGATCGGTGAAGGATTGGACTTCAGTGCGAAAGTCAATGCGTCATTCACGATCTTGTTTCGAAGCTTGGGGTCGGTACCTGCATCTTTCGGCACGATATCGAGAAGCAAAACCTCAAGACCCACATTTGCAAAATGACAGGCTATGCGTGATCCCATCACACCGGAACCAAGAACCGCTACTTTTTTTATACTGCGTTTGCTCATAAAAATGGATTGTTTTTTTACTGATTCTTACCCGGTTTAAGTCCCGATGCCTGTCGGGGCGCCTAAGCGGCTAATCATAAATGCCGAAGATTTATCCGCCCGAGGAGGATAAAATAAATGAACTCCGGTATAGCGGATCAAAGATACTGATTTGAGTGATTTCCAATTATAAAAGAGGCAAATATATTATGCGTGCATAGTTTATTTCCTGAAGTTGAAGCCTAGCGCCAGCTCTGACCTGTCCTGAGGTGTTTTATGACGGATTCTTTCCGTTGGGTGCCCGGATGGTATGGTTTTTGTATTTCGGGCGCGGATCAAAAAATGAGTATCCTTGCGGATATCTCCTTTCACTTGAAAAAGCACGGTGATCGGTATATTGGAGATCTGCAATTTAAAACAAATGAAAACCATTTATGAAAAAAAATACGCTCTTGTTTCTCGCCTGCCTGTTCTGTCTGATTGGAAAATCCCAAACCCATGGTGCTGACAGCACCCTTCGTTCGCTTAAATTCAAGCAAGACAGCACCCTTCATGCTCTGATTCATGCCGATTCTGTTAAAGTGCAGAAAGAATTTGCAAAGAAGATCAGATGGGAAAAATTAAAAACGGTTAAAATTTATCCGGTTATAAATGCCGGAGATGGTTCGGGAGTTGTTCCTGTCAAAGACCCGACGGAAATTCCGGACCCCAATTTGGAGTACAAGCTGTTGTTTGAGCTGACAACCAGCAACCCGGATTCGGTGGCCTCGGAACTCAATTACAGCTTGATTGAAATTGCCCGGATTATCAATTTGCATGTGGCATCGGGTATTGCGCTAAAAAAGATACATCCCGTCATTGTGGCACACGGCTATGGACTAAACGCCCTGACAACAAATGAGTACTACAGAGAACATTTTAAACGGGAAAATCCGAACATTAAACTCATCAGCGAACTGAAGGCTCTGGGCACCCGCTTTATCGCATGCGGGCAGGCGCTGGCTTATTTCAATGTCACGAATGAAGCGTTGCTTCCTTTTGTAAAAGTGTCGCTTACCGCCCAGACGGTTTTGAGTTCGTATGTGTTGAAAGGGTATATGAGGTATTGAATCATAATTGAGATAGAGTCGTATCCACTCACCCCCTCGGTCCCCCTCTCTATGAAGGACAGAGAGGGGCAAGCCTTTCTTTTTAATATTCCCCAATCAATCTCACCTCTCCATTTTCATGGAGAGGGTCCGGGGGTGAGGTGCGCGCTTCCTAAAACTGAAAATCTGTCCGTTTAATTTCCTTCCGCACTGTATCTCCCTTTTTCTCATCACCAGATCGCTGATCGGGGCAATTGATTGCCTGCTCTTTGAAGAGACAAGCTCTTGAAAGGTCCATTTTACAGCCATGGGCTTTACAGGTAAAGTGATTTGCTGCCCCAATAAATTAATATCGGTGCGATACCCGGATGATTGCTCCGGCTTTTTCTCACATGTATGACAGGAACAAATATTAAGAATGGAAAACAAATAAACTAAACTAAACTATAGCAAGGCTTCATTTGTTTCTGTTCTTGCGGGATGAGTCAATAAAAAACAGCCGTCAAAACATTGACGGCTGTTAAAGATATAAAAGAAGAATAAGCTTCGTTTAAGCCGCTTCCTTATGAAAAGGCGCTTTCGCATCTTCCTGTGAACCGAAATACTTCAGAATCGCCACATGCGATCCGACAGCACCCCAGAATGTAGGATTGTCCAGATAAGGGATATCGAATTCTTCGGCGGTCTTTTTAACGATATCGGAGATGGCGCGGTAATGCACGTGGCAGATATCCGGGAACAAATGGTGTTCGACCTGGAAATTCAGTCCCCCGACATACCAGTTTACAAAACGGTTGTTGCGAGCGAAATCGGCCGTGGTGTTCATCTGGTGAATGGCCCAGTCGTTTTCAATTTCACGGCTGTCGTTTGGCACAGGAAAGCTTGTTCCTTCAACGGTGTGGGCCAATTGGAACACAACGCTCAGGATCAGTCCGCAAAGTACATGCAACATCACAAAACCAAGGATGAATGGACCTGCGGCGTAATGGAAGAAATAAATAGGTATGAAAAGCATATAGAAATAGTAAAATGCTTTAATCCAGATAAGCGTAGCCAGTTGTTTGTAAAAACCTGCTTTGCTCTCCTTGTTCACGCCGTTTTTACGGTAATTGCGCAGTTGCAAAAAGTCTTTACCGGTAATCCAGTGAAGAGAGAGGATTGCGTAAAAGAAGAAGGCGTAGATATACTGGAAGCGGAAAATCTTTTTGTAGGCACGGTGCGGAGAAAAACGCATCATGCTTGCCCCGTCAATATCATCATCCATTCCGTTGATATTGGTATAGGTGTGGTGAAGCATGTTGTGCTGGAGCTTCCAGTTGAATACGGCACCTCCCATGAGGTTCAGCGAATAACCAACCCATTTGTTCACAGCAGGGCTCGAGGAATAAGCGTTGTGGTTGGCATCATGCATGATGGACATGCCGATTCCTGCCATTCCGGTTCCCATGAGCAGGAACATGGCAAGCAGCAAAAGCGTCGGAACATGAAAAATAAGCATGAGGGCATAAGGAACAAAATAAACGCCCATCAGAATAATCGTCTTCATCACCATGCCAGCATTGGCATGTTTGGAAATATGGTTTTCGGTAAAGTAACCGTAGACATTTGTGCGAAGGGTGCTGAAAAACTTGGATTTGTCCTTATTCGTAAATTTCACTTTGGGTTTCTGACTCATTACAGATGTTTTGTATGAAGATTTTGGATGATATCCGATAAGCACACTGGAGACCATCCGGAAATTGGTGCAAGTTACGCATTCTTTGTGGTTAATCGGCGGTTATTCTGGTGGTCCTGATGTTAAGTTTCAGAATATTTGTTCACAAAAGTGTGTGCAGGCTTCATTCAAATGCCTGCATTTTAGCCCTAAAAGCCATTGTGCGGAGTCTGCAGGTCTTCCCGGGCTGAGAAATCGGGTTTTATTCAGAATAGATCTTTGCTAACAGAACCTTGTTGGCTTCCAATATGACTTTCCGTTTCAAACTCAGTTTGGGGCTCAGTTCTCCTCTCTCAACACTCCACTCTCGGGGCAGGAGCTCAATTTTCTTTATCGTTTCATAGTTTGCCAGAGTCTTGTTGACTTTATCTACTTCCAGCATGATCCGGGCGCGAATGGTTTCGTTGGTGATGATTTCTTCATTGCTTGTGTAGGGTATGCCCTTGAGCAGGCAATAATCCTGGAGAAATTTGAATGAGGGAACGATAAAGGCTGAAGCGAATTTCTGATTTTCGCCAAAGACCATGGATTGCTCAATGAAACGCGATTCTTTCAATTTGTTTTCGATCATCTGGGGGGCAATGTACTTGCCTCCGGAAGTTTTGAAAATCTCTTTTTTGCGGTCGGTTATTTTCAAAAACTTTCCATCCTGGAGGATACCGATGTCGCCGGTGTGAAACCAGCCGTCTGTGTCAATGGCTTCGGCTGTGGCATCGGGCCGGTTGTAGTAACCCAGCATGACGTTCGGCCCTTTTACCAGGATCTCTCCGTCGTCGGCAAATTTGACAGTCACCCCTTCAATGATGCGGCCTACAGTTCCAAAACAGGCTGAATCGGGATGAAGGAAATTGACCGAAATAACCGGTGAGGTCTCTGTCAGTCCGTAACCCTCGAGTACATAAATTCCGGCCGCCCAGAAGATCCGTGCCAGCTTTGGATTGAGCGCTGCGCCTCCCGAAACAGCCACCCGGATATTTCCTCCGAGCGCTTCTTTCCATTTGCTGAAAACCAATTTGCGTGCAATTTTCAGTTTGAGTTCATACCACCATCCGTTCGCCCCGTTCATTTCATATTGTTCGGCAATGCTTACTGCCCAGAAGAACAAAACCTTCTTGATTCCTGTAAGTTTTTCGCCCGTGGTGAGGATTTTGTCGTAAACCTTTTCCAAAAGACGCGGAACACAGGAAAATACCTCCGGATGAATTTCTTTGGCATTCTGGCTGATGGTATCCAGACTTTCAGCATAATAAATAGAGACGCCCAGGTACATGTATAAATAGGTGAGCATGCGCTCATAAATATGGTTGAGTGGCAAAAAACTCAGCGCTTTGCAGGTGCTGTCTACCGGCGGGAGTTTACGCGATGCATACACATTGCTGAACAGGTTTTTGTGCGAGAGCATGACTCCCTTGGGTGTGCCTGTTGTGCCCGAGGTGTAAAGCATGGTGGCCAGATCGGTATCGTGTATGGAAGCCATCACCGCCGTGAGTTTTCGCTCGTCTTTGTTTTTCTTGCCGGCGGAAATGATTTCTGACCAATGTGGAATGCCTTCTATTTTATTGAATGAATAAATGCCTTTGAAGTGATCGCGGCCATCGGTGGCTGCTTTGACTTTGTCATACATCTCTTTGTTCGAAACCAGCATATAGCTCAGCTGGGCATCATGGATGATGAACTGCAGGTCATGTTCACTGATCGTGGGATAAATGGGAACATCCACCCCGCCGGCCTGGAGAATACCCAGATCAGCCATGTTCCATTCAGGACGGTTGTTTGAAATGATTCCGATTTTATCTCCGCGCTGCAGCCCCATGGCAAGAAGGCCATAACTGAAATTGTTGGCATAGTCCACAAAATCGGCTGTGCTGTATTTTACCCATTTCCCGTTTTCTTTGCCGGCAAGGGCATCTTCTTTCGGAAATTTCTCCGAACAATGGGTAAGTAAATCAAACAATCTGGAAACCGACATGAGCTGTGTTTAAGATGTTTTTGGCGTTTTTGAAAACGGAATTCATATTCGGCATGTTTCAGGCTGATAAATAAAGACATTTAGTACCTTCGCAAACGATATCAGCCCTCACACGAATTTGATTCAAATATAATAGTTTTATGCGTATCGAAAATAGCCTCACCCGATTATTGAATATCGACTTCCCCATGATCATGGCTCCCATGTTCCTGGTGTCGAATGCCGGTATGATGAAAGCTGCCATGGACAATGGAACGGCAGGGGCCTTTCCTTCCCTGAATTTCAGGAATGAAGGCGAACTGGAAGCTATTCTGGATGAGCTCAACAAGCACCTTCTGACCGTAAAAGGCGGCACTTATGGAGTCAATCTGATCGTTCAGAAAACAAATCCTTTGTACGTCAAACATCTGGAAATCTGTATTGCCAAAAAGGTTCCTTTCTTTATTACTTCGCTTGGCAGCCCCAAGGAAGTTATCCTCAAGGCGAAAACATACGGTGCCAAAGTATTCTGTGATGTCACCAACATCGAACACGCTCAAAAATGCCAGGATCTGGGATGCGATGGTTTCATTGCGGTAGGGCAGGGTGCAGGCGGGCATTCGGGTCCATACTCGCTTCAGGTGCTGGTGCCTTCGCTCATGAAACATTTTCCGGGTAAGGCTGTTATTGCCGCCGGCGGGATTGCAACCGGAGAAGGCATTCTTTCTGTTCTGGCCCTTGGAGCAGCGGGTGTGTCAATTGGCACCCGATTTATCGCCTGCAAAGAAGCAACGGTGAGCAACGAGTACAAACAAGCCAT
Source organism: Bacteroidota bacterium (assembly GCA_003151415.1). Taxonomy (GTDB): domain Bacteria; phylum Bacteroidota; class Bacteroidia; order Palsa-965; family Palsa-965; genus Palsa-965. The sequence continues at coordinate 8,924 of PLXK01000077.1, read as the reverse complement.
TGTCGATTCGGGCATGGAAGATATCGTGATGACCGACCGCATTTCAGGAACGCCAAGTACCGTGATCAATACCGCTTACGCCAAGAAAATCGGGTTGCACCAGAATTGGTTCGAGCGCTTGCTCTCCAATAACTCCACAACAAAAAAGTGGTTTAAAATGATTGTGCAGATCAGGGGCATGAAAAAACTGGAAAAATCCATTCACCCTGGAAATTACAAAACACTTTGGATCGCCGGTGCAAGTTCCGAACTGATTGAAGAAATTCTTCCTTGCGGAGAAATCATTCAGCGCATGAAGACAGAGGTGGAACAAGCCAAGGAACGGATGGATGTGTTGATTTCGTAACGAACAGCCAAGTAAGTTGGCAATTGGCAATGTGCATGGCGAACTGTTTTTGTTTTGTCAACGGCACATTGCAAACTGGTGACTTGACACTCCGCAGGGAGGAAACGGCCGCATCAATTTTACCAGAAAAGCTAAAATAATGAAGTCAATTATTTTCTATTTCTCCCTTCCTTTTCTATACCTTATTTCCATTCTTCCCTTTCCGATATTCTATCTCTTTTCTGATTTCATCTATTTCCTTCTCTACTATGTAATCGGCTATCGCAAAGAAGTGGTATATGCAAATCTCAAAAACTCCTTCCCCGGGAAAAGCGATGCTGAAATCAAAAAAATCCGCAAACAGTTTTACAAATACCTCTGCGATCTGGTCCTGGAAACATTCAAAACACTTACGATAAGCCAATCATCTGCAAAAAAACGCTGCTATATGGGGCCCGAAACCCTGGAGCTGTTCAACCGCTATGCCGAAGAAAAGAAAAGCATCATCATCGTGATGGGGCATTTCGGCAATTGGGAATGGGCCGGCAATACCTTCAGTCTGAATTGCAGGCAACAGCTCTATGTCATTTACCATCCGCTGAGCAACAAATATTTTGACGGATTGATCTATAGAATGCGTACCCGTTTCGGAAGCAAGCTCATCGCCATGCGCGACACCTATAAAGATATGATCAGGCTGAAAGAGGAAGTCAATGCCACCGCTTTTATTGCCGATCAGACACCCGCACCGGAAAGCGCCTATTGGACAACTTTCCTGAATCAGGACACTCCGGTATTCTGGGGGACAGAGAAGATTGCCAAAAAAGTGAATTATCCGGTGGTTTATGCCAGTGTGAAAAGAACGGGTCGCGGATATTACGAGATCAAGGCAGAAACACTTTTTGAAAACCCCAAAGCAACAACCGATGGAGAAATATCGGAAGCGCACACCCGAAAACTGGAAAAAGAAATCAGGGAACAGCCTGAAATCTGGTTGTGGTCGCACCGAAGGTGGAAGCACAAAAGAAGGGTAAGCACAGAAAAGGCAAGGGACTGATCCGCATTCTCCTGCTTTACTTACTTGATTTTCAGGTATTTCCCTTTATTTGGTTCTCTTTTGACTTCTTCATCTCACTAAGTCACCGCATCATCTCACGGAGTCAATTCTTCTGCTCACGCAGTCACCGGATCATCCCGCGCAGTCACTTCTTCTCCTCACGCAGTCACTGCATCATCTCACGGAGTTACTTCTTCTCCTCACACAGTCACTGCATCATCTCACTTGGTCATTTCTTCATCTCACGCAGTCACCACATCATCTCACAAAGTCATTGTATCTTCTCATGCAGTGACTCCGTCATCTCATGCAGTCACATTGTTGCCTTCCGAAGGGATTTCATCAACTTGTTTTAGCTCTTTGTCATTTCTGCGATGATTGAATGTGTTCGCAGAAGCGGGAAGCGGATTCGTATTGGTAATATTATTGGTAGAAACAGCCAAAGCATTAAATTCCTTAATTTTAAGCAAACCCCATCTTCATGCTGCCCTTCAAGATCAAATTCACCAGACATTTGAAAACGGCTATTCGCCCCGGCGAAGAGCTTCGTGCCATGGAGGTGGTGAAGGAAATCATGCAGCGGGTTGGAGCCGATGAAATTGAAGTCAGGGGAAGCGATCTGGTTTTTAAACACGATATCTTCGGTAAACTCACCCTCGGTGCACTTTCCGGTTTGAATGCAGGTGAAATTTATATCCAGGTTAATCCTGCCGATTCCACCATCAGTTACGAATTCAATACGGCCCATCTCCATATATTCATCGTTATCTTTATCATCGCCGGCTTTTTTGCTGCCCCAAAATGGTGGATGGGTTGTGTAGCGGCTGTAACGCTTCTGGGGGTAAACACTCTGTTTTTGTGTTTGCGCCAGCGGCGTCTTTTCAGAGACATTATCCTGGCCATTCATTACCCGGAAATCCTGCATGAAGAGCATAACCGAACTGCCGGCAATAACTGAATTTCCTTGTCCCCTGATGTAAAAAAGTATATTGCCTTCTTTTAGAGTGATTCCTTTGCCGGTGGTTTATGCCGCACACAAAGTCGCCTGATCAAACCAGCTTCTAATAAAAAAATCCCTAAATTCGCCCTTCAATCACAACATGCTTCAAGGGAAAGAACTTATTCTGGCGACCAAACCTTTTGCCAAGGAAAACAGGAAACTGAGCTGGTACTATTCGTTAACCACGCTCATTCTGCTTGTCATCTGTTTTGCTGGCACTTTTTTCATCCCCTGGTTTGCCGGGCGTTTGGCTATAAGCATCTTTACGGGATTTGTGCTGGTGCGCATGTTTGTTATTTACCACGACTTCGAACACCGTTCCATCCTGAAAGATTCGGTTATTGCCGAATTGATCTTCAGCGCCTTCGGTATTTTCATCCTGGCCCCGGGTAGCATCTGGAGACGTTCGCACGATTACCACCATGCCAACAATTCAAAACTCTATACAGCCAGTATCGGTTCTTTTCCGATTATGACCAAAGAGAAATACCTCAGTTCCAGTATTGCTGAAAGGAATTTTTATCTCTTCATCCGTCATCCGCTGACGATTCTTTCGGGCTATATTTTCGTATTTATTTATGGTTTCTGCATCAAATCGATGCTTAGCAGTCCCCGCCGGCATTATGACTCGCTGATTGCCCTGGTGTTTCATGCGGCTGCTTATATTCTTCTGATTCACTTCTTTGGCTGGGTAACTCCGCTTTTATCCATCACCATTCCATTTTCCATTGCCTGCTTCATCGGTTCGTATATGTTTTATGCGCAGCACAATTTTCCGGATGTGGAGTTTACAGATAAAAGCGGATGGACTTACGAGATGGCCGCTCTGGAATCTTCGAGCTTTATGCGGATGAATCCATTCATGCGCTGGGCAAGTGCGAATATCGGCTATCACCACATCCATCACCTCAATGCCCGTATTCCTTTTTACCGTTTGCCGGAAGTGATGAAATCCATCCCCGAGCTTCAGCATCCCAAAACCACCTCCATGAATCCGCGAGACATCTTAGCCTGTTTCCGACTGAAAGTATGGGATGTGGAAAAACGGAAAATGATTCCACTTTCGATGATTTAAGAAGGTTCGGATTTAAGCGCTTGGGGTTCCCCGGTTTGTGAGTTGAAAAAGTGCAGCTCGCTTTTTGAACAGGAATATCAATCTTTCAATTTTTTGAGTAAATCGGTCTCCGCCCTCAATTGCTTCGAGGTCTTCTTGCTGCCGTCATGGCTCCATCCCGGAGGGCCAAACACATACATGAGTTTAGCTTTGAACGGAACCTGTTTTGTCAAATCCTTTCCAATATTGCGCCATTCATGGAAGATGATTTTTACAAGATTATTTGAGTGAATGTTTTCGGTAAGTCCATAAATCACTTCTTCTTTTTCTTCCTGAAACGTTCCGAAAAGGCGATCCCAGATGATGAAGACCATGCCCAGATTTTTGTCCAGATACAAAACGTTGGATCCATGATGGACACGATGGTGGGATGGGGTTGCCATGAACCATTCGATGAAGCCGAGCTTGCCGACGAAGCGGGTGTGGATAAGGATGCCATAAAGCTGCGTGATGGAATACATGACCATGATGTCCCAGGTGGCGAAACCCATCAAAGAAAGAGGGATAAACCAGACAAAGCGATAAAGCGGCTGAAAAACAGAAGAACGGAAACCCACACTGAAATTGAATTCCTCCGAGCTGTGATGGGTTACATGAATGGCCCAGAAAAGCCGGCAGAAATGATCCACGCGGTGGAGGAAATAAAAGGCGATATCTTCGGTGATCAGCAGGGCCAGCCAATATATCCAGGGCTCGGAAATGTGCATGAAGTGGAAACGGAAAAAATAACTGAGCACAAAGATACAGACCACACGCATGAGCAAATCCAAGCCGAAATTGGCCGTGCTCAACAATACATTGGTAAGGGTTCCCCGACCTGAATAGATTTGCCGTTTCTGAACACTGCTGAGTACCATCTCGCCCAGTATAAGTACGACAGAGAACGGAATTGCAATGCCAAAAAGGATATGGAAGATTTCTTGCATCTGTTTCAAAATTAGTGATTCTCCCGGATCTGCATCCTGGGTGTTGAAGTGTTGGTGAGAGAAGGAGTTGACGTTTGAAAAATTCCTCAATCCTCCTGCTTACTGAAAAAGCGCCCCGACTGGCACAGCCCCCGGCATCCCGGCCCCAACACCCCAGAACCCCGGGACCCCAGCACTTGATGTCCTTGTTAGCCCCTGATAACGTGGCTTGAGGCTCTACGTTATTAACAAAAAGCCGATTTATCAACAATTTGAGATGATTTATGCGCTAAGGCTTCCGCTGATAGGGGAATTGCAATACATTAGCCTCGTTAATCTATATTAATCATTAATCAATAAACATTAACCGCATGAACAAAGCAGAATTAATTGATTCAATTTCGTCAGAAGCGAAAATTTCCAAAGCAGATGCTGGAAGAGCACTGGATGGTTTCATCAATGCTACAACAAAGGCCCTGAAAAAAGGAGACCGTGTTGCACTGGTTGGTTTTGGTTCTTTCTCTATCANNAAGACTGTAAACAAGTAATTGTTTCTGTTGAAATAAAAAAAGCCCCGAAGCAATTCGGGGCTTTTTTATTTCTCGGAGGGATTTAATAATAACAACACGAACAACAACTTTACCAGGGAGCCACGGAGAGCACAGAGGACCACGGAGAGTCAGCTGTCAAGTCTTCGGCTGACCAAGGCTGCTGTCCGTTCAACGACTTGCTGTGGTGTCATGGTTCTCCAGGGCATCTCATCGAGTTGTCCGCCTGAAATGAAATAGTAATCCAGGTTGCATTTTTTGAATTCGGCCAGTACATGTTCCTGGAAATTCATGAACACGATCCAGCCGTTTTCAACGTCCTCAAACCACTCTTCATAATAGCAGTCGTCGGAAAAGTGAAAGTTGAGTATGTTTTCGCCTATCAGAATGAATTTATTGATTCCATGCCTCATGATCGGTTCGATGACATCGCGCTTTAAGATCATGATGTCGTTATTGATGGCATCATTCCATTCGCCGATGAGCTCGATGATGGCGGCTCCATCGGCATAGTCGGCATAGAGTATTTTTGCAAAAAGAGTAGGGGAGCCGATGTCATCCCATTGCGGATGGATGTAGAAATTGTAAATCACATTGCTGTATTCGAACTCGCTGTACTCGCGTCCGAAGAAGGGAGAACGTTCGTCTTCTTCCGCGGTGTAGAGATGTCTCCAGTTATAATAAGGTTCTATGTCCTGCATGTATATAGGTGTATGCTCTTCCTGAATACGACCGGATAGTTGTTTGATTGCTTTCTGTGCGTTATTTTTTGCTGAATGCGTCGACTGCTTTGCGAACACTGCCGAATTCCATCAGGAGCAAATGAGCCTGCTCGTATGAAACGCCGATAGTTTCCATGATCATTTTTGTACCCCGGTCGAGGAGTTTGTTGTTGCTGAGTTGCATATCCACCATGCTGTTTCCTTTTACCCGGCCCAGACGAATCATGGCTGCGGTTGAAATCATGTTGAGCACCAGTTTTTGTGCTGTGCCCGATTTCATGCGCGTGCTGCCCGTTACAAATTCGGGGCCTACAACCACTTCGATGGGATGTTTCGAAACGGCCGCAACCGGACTTCCTTCATTGCATACGATACAGGCTGTTGTTATTTGATGTTTGTTGCAAGCTTCCAAAGCACCGATTACATACGGTGTTGTTCCCGAGGCGGCGATACCAATGACTACATCTTTATCATTCACAAGAAATTCATGCAGGTCTTTCCAGCCCTGTTGAGTATCATCTTCTGCAAATTCCACGGCTTTGCGGATGGCTTTGTCTCCACCTGCAATAAGCCCGACAACCAGGCCTTGTTCCACACCAAAGGTAGGCGGGCATTCGGAAGCATCCACCACACCCAGTCTTCCGCTGGTTCCTGCACCCATGTAAAAAAGTCTCCCCCCGTTTTGCATTTTTTCAACGATGACTTCAACCAATGCTTCGATCTGTGGTATGACTTTTTTCACGGCATCCGGAACAGTCTGATCTTCCTTGTTGATGTTCAGAAGCAGATCATGCACACTCATTTTTTCAAGATGATTGTAATGGGAAGCGGATTCGGTTGTCTTTTTCATAAGCCTGGGCAGAGGGGATTTTCGGCTCTGCATTTGATGTCTGAAATTACGGAAATTTGTTCAATTCAAATGTGGAGGGAAAGAAATCCGGGAGTTTGGTGACTGGATATGGGTACTGATTTTGATCATTAGGTTTTGGCATTGAAATGAAAAAACGGGAAGTCCTTTTCAGACATCCCGTTTTACATCAATTTTACCCATCGATCAGCTATACAAATCCGGAAACTTCTCTGGATCTGTTTCATTCATCAATTTATAGATGCCTTCAAACACATCATCGGAAGAAGGCTTGGAGAAATAATCCCCGTCAGAACCGTAAGCCGGACGATGATCTTTGGCGGCGATAGTCAGCGGAGCCGAATCCAGGTGAGCATACCCATCTTGTTCTTCGAGAACTTTCTGAAGCATATAAGCCGATGCTCCGCCCGGAACATCCTCATCGAGAAACACGATCCGGTTTGTTTTCTGGAGCGATTCAACAATGCTGTGGTGAATGTCAAAAGGAAGCAAAGTCTGAACGTCGATCAATTCAACCGAAATACCTGTTTCAGCAAGTGATTTGATTGCTTCCTGTGCAATGCGGCAGCAGGAACCGTAAGTGATAAGGGTCACATCGGTTCCTTCATTCAACACTTCCGGAACACCCAGAGGAACTTTGAATTCGCCCATGTTTGCCGGCTCTTTTTCCTTCAGGCGGTATGCATTGAGCGGTTCAATGATCAGTGCGGGCTCATCCGAAGCAAGCAGAGTATTGTAAAATCCTGCAGCCTGGGTCATGTTGCGGGGTACACAAACATGAATTCCACGCAGGCTGTTGATGATCATTCCCATGGGCGATCCGCTGTGCCAGATGCCTTCGAGCCGGTGTCCGCGTGTACGTATCAGTACAGGCGCCTTTTGCCCTCCTTTGGTACGGTATTGAACCGTTGCCAGATCATCGCTGAGAATCTGCAAAGCATAAAGCAGGTAATCCAGATACTGAATCTCGGCTATCGGACGCAGACCCCGCATAGCCATTCCAATTGCCTGTCCAATAATGGTGGCTTCACGTATACCGGTATCGAATACCCTGATTTCTCCGTATTTGGCCTGCAGGCCTTCCAGTCCCTGATTCACACCACCAATCTTCCCGGCATCTTCGCCGAAAATAACCACTTCCGGGTATTTGGCAAGAATGGCATCGAAGTTTCCGCGAAGCACTTCGCGCCCGTCAATAATCTTGAATTCGTTAGCGAATTGAACCGGTGAAGGCAAAATAGTTTTCGACTTTTGAACAGACTGACTCCAGAGATAAGAACTGTAGCGGTCGTGATTGGCTTTGCGCGATTCATTCAGCCATTTGCTTACGGCGGCTTTGGCAGGAATTTTTTCGTTTCGGGTCATGCGAAGCACTGCCCTGGCCGCTGAGTTTACATCCCTGCGGAATGGTTCGGTGATTGCGGAAAGTTCCTTGATCGTCTTTTCAATTTCTATGCTGTTCGATGACTCCGCGCAGACCTGGCTGAGAAGAGCGGCCATTTCTTTCTGTTCAGTCTTGATCGGGCTCAGATAGGATTCCCATGCCGCCGACTTGGCTGTACGTACTGTTTTTTTTGCCTGCTCTTCAATTTCGGCCAATTCATCTGAGGTAGCGATAACCGATTCAAGAATCCATTCCCTCATCTTTTTGATCGGGTCGAAAGCCGTTTCCCAGCTCAGGCGTTCTTCGTTTTTGTAACGTTCGTGCGATCCCGAAGTGCTGTGACCCTGAGGTTGTGTCATTTCTTCCACGTGCACCAGAACCGGAACATGTTCTTCCCGGCAAACCTTTTCTGCCTTTTCGTATGTTTCGCAGAGATGGGCATAATCCCAGCCCTTTGTCTTAAAAAGTTCATATCCCGGTTTCCCTTTCTCACGCTGAAATCCCGCCAGGATTTCAGAAATGCTTTCCTTGGTGGTTTGGTATTTTTTGGGAACCGAAATTCCATGTCCGTCATCCCAGACCGAAACAAGCATGGGTATCTGCATGACACCGGCAGCATTCAGGGTTTCCCAGAAAAGACCTTCTGAAGTACTTGCATCGCCGATGGTTCCGAATGCTATTTCATTTCCTTTGTTTGAGAAATGACTGAAAGCTTTGCTCTGCAGAGAGGGATTGAGTTTGTAATGTTTGGATGCCAGGGCAAGACCCAAAAGCCTGGGCATCTGACCACCGGTAGGAGAAATATCGGGTGATGAATTCTTTATTTTTGTCAGGTCTTTCCAGCTGCCGTCCGCATTCAGCGAACGGGTTCCAAAATGTCCGCCCATCTGCCGGCCTGCACTCATCGGTTCTGCAACAGCATCGGTGTTTCCATACAATCCTGCAAACCATTCCTGAAGACTCAGGTTTTCACTGGCGAACATAAAAGTCTGATCGCGGTA
>PLXK01000162.1 GCA_003151415.1 Bacteroidota bacterium | reverse complement strand
TTCGACTTCGCTCAGGCAACAATCGGCTCCTTTGCCTGAGTGGAGTTGAAGGCAATAGTGCAATACAAATTGTTCTGATTAAAACTATGAGGGATTGGTTTAACACCTTTTAACAGCGATCTGTTGAATTTGCTATTGTCTTGCTCTGATTTCCATTTAACTTTGAATCAGAATGAAAGCCACCGCATATTTTCTGATGATCTGGATCTGTCTGCTCAATGCAGCCCCGGCTGTGGCAGATCTTTATGCGGCTGCAGCAAACAATGAAAACTGCGAAGGATCCTGCTGTTCAGAAAAGGATCCGTCACCGGCAGAAGATAAACAGAAACAGGATTGTACAGACAATTGCTGTGACAATGGAATTTGTACACCAAGCAATTGTTGTGTTTGTTGTTTTTATATTCCCGAGCGGGTTCTGTCTCTGGGCTTTCTTGAAACGAAAAAGAAAATTGTTCCTTTTGTTCATGAAAACGAAAGTGCGCATTCTGCATATCTTTCCCGGAACTGGCAACCGCCCAAATCGGTTTGAGTGCATCGGCCCCTGAGCGGGCAAATCAAACGGTTTCTGAATACTAAAAAAACACATCCATGAAAAAGACAATTTTCGGCTTTGCTGCAATGCTTATGCTTGTAGGTGCCACTGCATATGCCGGTAACGGCAAGACAAACAAGAGCGGTAAAACAACTGACAAAAGCTGTGTATGCAGCAAGGAGTGCTGCAAAGACTGTGGTTCGAAAGACTGCACGTGCTGCCCTAAGTAAGTAATCTTCTAATGAAAGAGTCCCGGAAAAGCCGGGACTCTTTTTTTTGAAAAGACTAATCATAGAGCTAAAGCGGTAAGGTTTTTTTGTTCTTTTTTTATTGTTCTGCAGTCATTCCCTTGAGCCAGACCTGAGCGAGTTCTTTGTTTTTAAAAACCCTTACCGGTATTTTGGGGTTGTGCATGTTTACAAAAAATCCAACGAGAAGCGATGTGGCCAGGTTGTGACCGGTTACAATGCCAATGGCTTTTTGCGATGGAGAAAGCATGGACAGGATGCATTCCATACACTCCAGATTCAAGGCAGCATTGTCGCTGGCATGGATGAGCAAAGCCCGGGTTTCATCACTAATTGGAAATGACAAGAACAGTTCTGCAATCAATTCGGGATTGTACCAAAGGCCCTCCTTGAGCTGCCAATGAAGAATGTTGTCCAGGTTTTCAAATGGGGAAGCGGGCAAACCATCGGACAATTCATCCGATGCGGTTTTTGACTTTATATCTTCTTGTTTCATTTTGCGTTTGTGTTCCGGCTGAACTTGTAACAAAAAAAATCGGCCGGTTTGTTTGGATTTCACTTCTAAGTCTAATGAATCGACGACACAAAGTACGGTCATAGCAAAGGCGCAAAAAATAGACGAAAAGCTGATTTGTTTGTAATCGGGAACACCGCCTTTGTCATTGTTTGTCTGATAGGGCGGGATGGAAGGAAAGAGGAAAAGACTAGGTAAGCCGGCGGGCGATCACATAGCGCATGAGCTCGGCATTGTTTTTGAAGTTCATTTTATCCAGAACCCGGCGGCGGTAGCTGCTTACTGTAGGAACAGCAATGTCAAGTTCGGTGGAGATTTCGGAAACAGTCTTTCCGGAAGCCAGAAGCTTCATAATTTCAAATTCACGTTTGGACAAGGTTTCGTGGGGAACTTCGCCGGGATTTGTGTTTAAATCGCTGACCATTTGCTCAGACAATGTTTCTGTTACATATTTCCGTCCGGAAAGTATTTTGCGGATTGCCGCTATGAGTTCCTCGGCGGCCTTTTCTTTTCCGATGAAACCGGAAGCCCCCGCCTTCAGTACCCTTAATGCATACTGGTCTTCGGGCAGCGAGGTAAGCACCAGCATGGGGGTGCCCAGCGATTCTGCACTTGCTTGTCTGACCACTTCCAGTCCGTTTATTCCGGGCATTGTAATGTCCAGTATGGCAATGTCGTAAGTTCCAATTCTCAGGCACTGCAGCGCTTCCTGCCCTGAATTCAATTCTTCAATATCGGCGTTGGGAAATTCATCTTTAATGATCTGAATCAATCCTTTCCTCACAACCCCATGATCATCCGCAATCAGAATTTTCATTGCCAGTAGACTTTTTGTTTAACAATGCCTTCAGCACACAAAGCGGTGTTTGGCGGAACTTTGCCTTAACAAAATAAGCAAATGGGGGTTGCAACCGGAATAGAAGGAAGCGTATTTTTTTTGTAGTTGAAAAAAGAGAGTTTGTCATTGTTTGGATGACAAGGCTCCGGAGCGGTTCCGTTTGAAATCAGACGAGCTTTTGGTTTATCGCATAATGCATGAGTTCAGCATTGTTCCTGACGCCCAGTTTTTTCAGAATCCGGTTTCGGTATGTGCTTATGGTGGGAACGCTGAGAAAGAGCATTTCGCTGATTTGGGAAACGGTTTTCCCTGAAGCGAGCAGTTTCATGACTTCAAATTCACGGTCGGATAACAGTTCGTGGGGGGCCTTCACCGGTTCGGAAGACAAATCACCGGCGAGTTTTTCCGATACCGACTCGCTGATGTATTTGCGGCCTGAAATAATTTTTCGGATAGCAACGGTCAGTTGGTCGGCAGCTGCTTCTTTTCCAATAAATCCGGAAGCACCCGCCTTTAATACGCGTATGGCATATTGTTCTTCAGGTTGGGCGGTAAGTATCAAAACAGGCGTTTTGATGTTTTCTGTTTTGAGCTGGCTGATGACATCCAGGCCTGAGATTTCAGGCATGCTGATATCAACGACAGCAATGTCGTAGGGTTTAAGCCGGAGTTTTTCAAGAGCTTCTTTGCCGGTGGCCGCTTCATCGAAAACGGTATCCGGAAACTCCTCGCGGATAATAAGTATTAAACCTTTTCGNNCAATCAATATTGTCATCGTAAATGTGTTATATGTGTTCTTAGTCAATTTAAGAATTCTTCATCCGCGAAATTGACTTAGAACCAGATATGCCGAATGTCGAAATCCTTAAAATCATTCCGAATTGGGACATATCAGTTTTTGCCAACAGGCGTTTTTAAAACGACAATTGTGCCCTGGTCCTTGGTGCCCCTGATGGAAAGTTCTCCCCCTATCATTTTGGCGCGTTCTTTCATTCCCAGCAGGCCTAAGGACAGAGCATTGCTTTTTTCACCATCCGTAATGCCCTTTCCGTTGTCTTGTATCTGCAGGACAATTGTTTTGCCATCCAGTTTGGCCGAGATGATGACCTGGGTGGCTTTGGAATGCCTGGCCACATTGGTTAACGCCTCCTGCAGGATTCTGTACATGGTGATGGATACCGGTTTTTCAAACCGTAGATCTTCCAGATCGGAATCGATGCGGCATTGGATGCCCGTGTTTTTTTCAAATTCGGACACGTACCATTCAATGGCCGCATTTAAGCCCAGATCATCCAGGATTTTTGGTCTCAGCTCCGAAGAAACCTTGCGAATGGACAAGATCGATTCATCCAGCAGTTTGTTCATCGACTCCACCCTGTTTTGAATTTCCGTTTCATTGCCTTTTCTTTTCTTGAGCCAGGCAATGTCGTATTTCAGAGCTGTCATTTGCTGTCCCAACACATCGTGTATTTCGCGTGCAATGGCCGTGCGTTCGGTTTCGGCAATGGTTTGCATGTGATTGGACAGATTGCGAAGCTGATTGTTCATGCGGTTCATATCTTCTTCTGCCTGTTTGCGCTCGGTGATGTCGTGCACGAAGCCGACAAGGCGGTTGAAATCTCCGTTTTCATCCCCAACGGGGGTGATGGTCACGATGCCTGTTTTGATTCCCGATGGATAGTGTGATGTTTCTTCCCATTGCATGGGACTTTTGCTTCTTATGGCTGTCTGGTATTTTTCAAGCACAACCGGAAGTGAATCAGGAGGAATAACCTCGTCCAGGTATTTGTTAAAGACCTGCTCTGCCTTTAAGCCTGTAGCGCTTAGAAAGGCATCATTGACAGAAATGAATTTGAATCTTTTGCCTGCTTCCAGGCTCAGCATGAAAATGATATCGTAAGTGGAAGAAAAAATGAGCTGAAGATTTTGTTCGTTGTAGTTGAGCTTTTTTTCCGTCAGTTCTTTGTTCTTCGCATTCCTTATTCCGGCAATGGCATAACCCAAATTGTCTGTGATCGAAGCTAAAATATGAACCTCTTCGGCATCGAAGGAGGAGGCGTTTTCAGAATAGATATTCAGTGATGCAATTACTTTTTCGTTTATGATTATGGGGAAAGACGCAGAGGAAGCAAAGCCATAGGCGGCAGCAAAAGTTTTCCAGGGCAAATAGCCGGGATCATCGGCAATCTGATTCACAACAGCAGGTTTTCCCCCGAGCATGGCTTTGGCTGTGGGGCCTTGTCTTTGTTTCGCATCTCCAAGATCCAGTTTGATTTCAGTTGTCAGATTTTTGGCCGCACCCGCATGGGCAGCAGCATTGACCACCTGGCTTGGGTTTTGAGATTCGGGCATAAGACCAATCCAGCTGGTTTTGTATTTTCCCTCCGAAACAAGCAGGTTGCAGATGTTCTGCAACAGCAGCGCTTCGTCAGAGGCTTTGAAAATTAATTTGTTTGCGTTGTTGAGCAGATAGAGTTCTCTGTTCAGCTTGCGCAGCGAATTTTCTGTATTTTTCAGGTGAACAATGTCGTGTATTATCAGACTTGTTTTTTCCAATCCATCGGTGTCTGTATATACGGAGGTGGTTATCTCGGCGGGAAAATTTTCTCCATTCTTTCTTACAAATGTTATTTCGCCTCTTGCTTTCCCAAATCGTTTCCGCTGGTCAAGCAGATTGGGAAGCCGCATGTCGGAGGGGTCCGTTACACCGTCTCTTCCGGCAGCACAGAGTTCTTTTTCTGTCATGCCGAACATTTTGCAGGCAGCGGTGTTGGCATGGAGAATCTGTCCGTTGGGCCGGGTAAGCAGAATGCCGTCCATGCTGTTGTCAAAAAGCTCACGAAACTGACCTTCACTTTCCGCTTTCTTTTTTTCGGCTGCGATCCGTTCCGAAATGTCAATGCCTACGCCAATCAGGCAACGCTTGTTTCTGTAAACAATGGAATATCCATTGAAGTAAAAGGGGATAAGCGCTTTGTCTTTTGTGTAAAAATCGGCCTCGATATTGGCTTCGCCCTTTTCAAAGACCTCCTGGATCTTTGTCTGCAGCAAATCTTTTTGAGAGGAATGGAAAAAATCAAGAGGATGCATTTGACTAATTTCGCTGCCCGAGTATCCGGAAACAGTTTCGAAATTTTTATTCCAGTGAATGAACTTGCCAGTATCGTCATAGAGATAGAAGAGTCCGGGCAAACTCGCGATGATGGATTCGGAGAGGTTGTTTTCAGGAAGACTTTTTTCAGTCTTGAGAATGTGTTCTGTTTGCTTTTTCTTCATAGCACAGATCGAAACAGAGTAAAACGAAAAATGAATCTTTCCTCCGCAATGCTCAAACTTTTTGTTGATCCGCTTGCCAGGGCAAACAAATCAAACCGTCAAATCTGAACTTTCTTTTCTGTGTTTCCGGTTATTCCAATGCAAATCTATGCTACAAGGTAGTCATTTTATCCGTAAAGAGATACCCTATAATTCAATGTACCCTTGGGGTATATTGGGACTCAATATATCATTTTCCCCGGATCGTTTTTGGGAAGCTCTTATTGAGCTACCTGTAATTTTACATCCGTACTTTCAAAGATTTTGTTGGCCGATGAGGCGATGAACCCCAAAAACAATTGTCCGCTTGCGTCGGGGTAACGTTTGGCAAATTCATAATAACAGGTGGGAATGTAATACCGGCCCTCTTTGAACTCAATTCCCAGAACATCTCCCAGGGTGCTGGATTGTTCCAGAAGCTGAGCCGGGCTGCCTTTGATTTTCCCTCCGGACAAATTCAGTTTCCATCCTTCGTTTTCCAGAAACAGGTTCAGGGCTTCGAGTGTTTTAAAATCAGCCAGGTCGTTGACGTTGACGGTAAAGTGGTTGGCCCTGAAACCGAAGACATACATCCAGGCGGCGTATTCGGATTCTTCGCGTAAAATGGAATACAATGCATGCGAGGGCTTTTCCCAAATCCGTCCGGCCAGAATCAAGTCGGGCTGCTTAAAGGTTTCTGCATCGCAGCTGTCCAGGATCTTTTGCACGATGCGTTGCAGACCAGCCGAACATTTTTCGAGCTCGAGTTCTGAGATGAAAATCCGGGGAGCCTGTTTGTCCAGGGTATGTTCGTAATGCTTTGCAAATAATTTTTTGGAAGCGAAGTCATACGTTCCACAGGGGGCATAACCGGCTTCAAGGAAGGGCTTTTCAAGAACGGCAATGTTCACCCGCGAATCATTGAAGGTACGCAAGGCAATGTGGTCATTGGTAATCAGGGAACCGTTTTTGCTGAGCAGGGCTTCGATTTTCTCGGCCGATGGAGTAATGGCTGTGTACTGTTCCCAGAGGCGGTCTAAAAGCTCTTCCTTTGTCATTTGGCGGATAATATGGTTTGAATGACACAAATGTATGGTGTTGCATGTGAATATGACCACGAATGCATGATAAATGAATTAAATGCTGTAAATGTTAAGTTATGAATGTCAAAATGATTATTTTCGGAAAGAATATCTGAAGAAAATAATCAAAAAGAATCATTCTGACATTTTGTTCCGACCATGAAAACATCAAAACATCTGGATTTTATCAATAAGGAAATAATCAAAAAATTAAGCCTGGATGCCCGTCTTTCCTTTTCTGAACTGGCCAAAAAATTGAAAATCTCCAATTCGCTCGTGCACCAGCGTGTCAAGAAACTTCAGGAAACCGGAGTTATCACGGGTTTCTCTTTGCAGCTTAGTCCCCAGGCCATGGGTTATGAATCCTTTACCTATACCGGTATTGTCACCAAAGAAGCTCGCTATGCCTATTCCATTGCCGAGGCTCTGAAAAAAATACCGGCCGTTGTGGAATGCCATTGGGTATCGGGAAAATATGCCTTGTTTATCAAAATCGTAGCCCACAACAACGAAGACTTACGAAAGATTCTTTACGAACAGATTCACCAGATCGATGGAGTGGGGAGTACGGATTCGTTTATTTCCTTTGGGATGGCTTTTCAAAAAAATGTGCCGGTTTAAGGAGGAAGGCAATTCCGGACTGATTTTGCCTGATGTTTCTTCTTCTTTTTTATTTTCGCCTTTAAATCTCTTGTACCGTTGAACACCAAAATCTTGAACACGTTTCCGGAGTTGGAAACAAAGCGTCTGATGCTTCGCTGTGTCGGGCGCGGGGATGCGAAAGCCCTTTTTGATCTTTACAGTCATGCAGAAGTGATGAAATACAGGGGGGCCGATACATTCAGTCTGGTTTCAGAAGCCGAAGAGCTGATCCGACATTTTGAAGCGCAATTCAAAACGAAAGAAGGTATCCGCTGGGTCATCGCATGGAAAGGAAAAGAAGAGGAGCTCATTGGAACCATCGGCCTGAAAACGATTGACTGGAAAAATTTCAGGGCTGAGATTGGTTACGAACTTTCACCCTTGCTCTGGAACAAGAATATCATGACAGAGGCACTTGGGTGCATAGCTGAGTATTGTTTCGCAAAGCTAAACCTGCACACGCTTGAGGCGAACATTGCACCCGATCATTTCGCTTCGGCGAGAGTACTGCAGAAAACAGGATTTGTGAAAGAAGCCCACTACAAAGAGAACTGGTATTACAAAGGATGGTGGGATTCGGATATCTATACCTTGCACGCTTCAGACACCCCGTCTACTTCATGTCAAGTGGTTTGTGGTTGAACCGGATGGCCATGAAAACCTCGTGTGAGCCGCTGTTGTAGTTGGCAATGTTGCTTGTGCTGAAATCATAGGCATAACCCAATGTCAGGCTTTCGCGGAACGTATAACCCAGCATCGCTACCCAGGCATCCAGATTCCGGTAAGCCGCGCCGACCCATACCATGTTTTTGTAAATGCAACGCACACCCAGATCGAACTGAACCGGGGCGGGATCTACATACCGGATCACTGTGGTAGGCTGCACGGCAAAATAATCGTTGATCGAATATTTGTATCCAGCCGTAAGCATGTAGTGCCGGTTGATCACGCTGGTGGTGCTGTTCATGTAATCGAAAAACTGGATCTTGTTTTGCATGATTTGAGGTGCCGCAAAACCGACATACCATTTATCCTTGTTATAGAGATAGGCGCCGAAACCGAAATCGGGCATGACCACGCTTTGCAAACCGGAACTCAACACATTGTCGCCGGGGTCACGCAAATGAATCTGTGAGCCGTCAACGGTAAACTGAAGTATGCCTGCATCCACACCCAGCGAAAGTTTGATGTCTTTGGTAATGGTCATGTGGTAGGAGTACGAAAGATAAAAACCGGTGCGACGCGTAGGACCCGTGATATCGGTAAAGAGCTGTCCGCCCACGCCGAAGTGTTCGTTCTTCAAAGGACCGCTTACGGTCATCAGATAAGTGCGGGGCGCATCTGTTATTCCAACCCACTGGTAACGGTTGATGGAAGTGGCTTCGAAGTATGGACGTGTACCGCCGACAGCAGGATTTTCCGCATAATCATTCAGCATATACTGGCTGAAGTGAGGCAATTGCTGTGCATTCAGGACACCTGCAGCAATGACCGCGAAAAGGAATAAGGATGGTCTTTTCATCTGTTATCGCATTATGGTTATCGGTCCGGTGTATTTGGTCTTGTACAAAGGATCGTGAAGATCAAGAATATAATAATACGTGCCTACGGGCAATTGTTTGCCTTTGTATGTGCCGTCCCAGTTGTTCTGATATCCTTTTGCCTGGAAGAGCATTTCTCCCCAGCGGTTGTAAATTTCCACCACATTGTTGGGGAACAGACTGATGTTGTCAATGATCCAGATATCATTCACCCCGTCGCCATTCGGAGTGATTCCGCTGGGGAAGCTGAGTTCGGGAAGCAAGGCAATGGAAACCGTGTCGCTGGCCGTACAGCCGTTTGCGTCGGTCACCGTTACCGTATAGATGGTTGTTGTCAGCGGGGTGACAGCAGGATTCGAATTAGTTGTGTCATCCACGCCTGTAGGAGGCGACCATCGGAAAAGAACTCCGGTGGCGCAGGTTGGGTTGCCTCCAAGCAAGGCGGATGAATTGGTCACAATGGTCTGACTCGGCCCCGCATCCACAATCGGCGGATTGTTTGAAGTCACCGTTATGGAACTCGTATCGGTACAAGTCGCGTTTGTGATGATCAGGTCATAGGAGGTTGTTCCCGTTGGCGGATTGACTGTCACAGAAGCGGTGTTGCCGATGGACACGGATCCGGGCATCTGGAACCAGGCGTATGAAATGGCGTTTACGCTGGCAGAACCGTTGAGAATGACTGATCCCGAATTACAGAAAGACAGATTCGGGCCGGCAACAGAATTGAGCACAACCACCGGCTTGAGCGTATCCTTGAGAAGTTCCACGCAACCGTGCGCATCGGTAATGCTGAGCAGGTAAGGTCCTCCCATGAGATTGACAAGATTCTGGCTCAGGGCACTGAAAGCTCCGGGACCAGACCAGCTGTATGTGTATGGCAATGTGCCTCCAAGCGGTGTAACTGTGATGGCTCCGCCAGGCGCATTGTCGCAGGGAGGATTGAGAATCGCGCAAGTAAATGCCAGTGCTGTGGGCTGGGTGATAGTGACAAGCCTGTTTAGCGTACATCCGTTTGCATCGGTGATGGTCAGCGTGTAGATGCCTGCGCACATCGCCGTATCTTTTCTTATTATTGAAACACCGGGCGTCCACGAATAGGAATAAGGCGATGCACCCCCTATTGCCGTGGCAACCGCCTCGCCGGTGCAGACTCCATTACACAAAACATTTCTGACCGCAGGGTCTGTAAATGCGAGATTGCCGGGTTGCGTGATTACAAAACTGGTGGAATTGGCGCAGCCTGCCGCATTGGTCACTTCCACGGTGTAGCTTCCTGCGCAAAGTCCGGTGGCCACCGCTGTTCCCTGTCCCGCTCCCGGAGAGGGAATCCATTTATAGGTATAAGGACCTCCGCCGGTCGCTTTAACGGTGTCGGTTCCTGTGCAGATACCGTTGCAATTGATATTTGTCGAAACATTGGAGAGCGAGGGTCCGTTGAGCGAGTTGACATCAAAAATAAATTGATGGGCGCAACCCGCTGCATCGGTGATTAAAACAGTATCTGTTCCCACACACAATCCCGCTTCGGTTGGCCCAGGCGGAAGGCCGCCTGACCAGGAATAGGTATAGGGTGCCGTTCCNNGAATCTGTATGGATACATCCGTTGGCATCTGTAATCTGAACAAAGTAAAGTCCGCTGCATTGCGATAGAATGCTGTCTCCTGTCAAGGCCGAAGGTACCCAGTTGAATGTATAAGGTGCCGTTCCGCCATTCGGTGTGGCTTTTGCCGAACCGTTGCAGGTTCCTGCACAACTCACATTGGAGATGGCCAGGGTAGAAGCTCCCGGGCCTGAGGTGTTATTTACAGGGAAGTTGAAAGTAGCCTTGCAGCCGTTTGAATCGGTTACACTTACCGATGCCACTCCGGCGCATAAGTTATTGGCCGAGTCGGCTGTTGATCCCGTTGTCCAGAGATAAACATAAGGTTTTGTGCCTGTGGGAACAATCGTGGCCGAGCCATTGCACAATCCGCAGGCCGGGGCAGTGATTAG